>JAAETJ010000754.1 GCA_024228495.1 bacterium
AAGGAGTGACAGGCCGGGAAGAACAGGTGTATAATCGGTCATGGCGGTGTGCGATTTCGTTGTTGGTGTCAGGTCTTGTGTAAGAACCAAAACCATACGACATTACAACAGCTTGATCCACACCCGCCAACAAGTTCAGGCGGCCTCATGAATTATTCGGGTTAGATTGATAGGGAGGGAGCGCAATGAGTGGAATTAAAACGGTGTGGCGAGGTGCCGCAAGTGGCATGGTGGTCCTTTGTGTTTTTGTACTGGGTTTGAATGTGGCACAGGCCGTTCCTCAAAAAACAACTGAACAGATCAAGCAGGTATGCGACAAGGCGGAGCAACGCTATCAGAAGATGTTCGGTAAGCCATCATCATCCGAAAAGATAGCCACTGTTATTATGTACAATTATACTTTTTGTCCCGGAGCTATAACCATAAAGCAGGGGGAGAGCGTTCAATGGATCAATGTGGAACAAAGAACAAGTCATAGCACCTGGTTCAAGCAAGCGGGGAAAGAGGAGGCGGAGCGGCTGTTTTCATCAGAGAAAGCAGAAATGAAGTTTGACCTTCCTCCTGGCGATTACCCCTATCTATGTGGTCCCCATTGGGAAAGTGATGGCATGATCGGTAAAGTTACCGTGACGCCCTGGAGTTCAATTAATTAAAAAGGCGTTCGGCCAACTGGCCGCACTAGCTGCTTGACTATAATCAAGGGAACTTCACCTCAGCCTGATATACTTTATACAAGAATAAACGGATGATCTGATTTGATCATCAGCCGGGAAGAAGGGATGGTCATGATGTCGCTGCGCGGACATGTATTTCTTGTGGGTGCAGGCCCTGGAGATCCCGGTTTATTGACCCTTCGAGCAAAAGAGCTGCTGGAAAGCGCTGATGTCGTGGTATATGATCGGCTGGTATCCAGCCAGATACTGGCATTTGCCAAACAAAGCGCTGCCATGATCCCGGTGGGCAAACGCCCGGGGCATCATCTGGTTCCTCAAGAAGAAATCAACGCGTTGTTGGTGCGTTACGCCAGAGCTGGGCAGATGGTTGTGCGCCTGAAGGGTGGCGATCCGATGATCTTTGGTCGAGGCGGGGAAGAGGCCGAGGTTCTGCGGGCCTGTAATATTCCTGTCGAAATAATACCCGGCATAACAGCGGCGCAAGGAGCGGCGGCAAGTCTTGGACTACCGCTGACGCAGCGCGGCGTCAACACATCAGTGCGCTATGTCACCGGTCATTTACGAGATGAAGCCGATCTGGCCGACCTTGATTGGGAGGGGTTGGCAGATTGCGATACGACGCTGGTAATCTATATGGGTGCATTGAGCATTGCGCATCTTGCCAGAAAGTTGCAGGCTCATGGTCGGTTATCATCGACGCCAGCAGTGGTTATCGCAAATGCCACACTGTCAAATCAACGTTATGAGTTCACGGATCTTGGGCAAATAGCCAGTGTTACGCATTACGCCGCGTTTAAGGGGCCGATATTGTTTATTGTAGGCGAGGTTGTTGGGCTTGCCGCGCATATGCGCAAGATAGAACGGGAAAGTCATGAGTATCTATCATACGCTGCAGCTGCATTTGTTGCCACCGGATAGGGTGAAGCTGGCAGCAGCTTTTATAGTATTTTTATTTTCCTCTCCTCTTGCAACCGCGCAAGAGGGAGCAAGTGTGCTTGATGCCAAGCGACAAAACGAACTTGTTTATCTTGTGCGTCAGGATTGTGGCTCTTGCCATGGCATGACCCTGAAGGGAGGCCTTGGCACTCCTTTGCTGCCACCAAATGTCAAAGACACCCCGATCGAAGCTTTGGTCTCCATCATTCTTGATGGTGTTCCAGATACGCCTATGCCTCCTTGGCGGGGTCTGCTGAGTGAAACGGAAGCCGAATGGATTGCTCGACAATTAAAGAAGGGATTGCCGGAATGAGGATGGCAAATACCATATCGCGAAGGGTTTTTGCCTTTCTAATCTTGACGTTGTTTCTTATTTCTCCAACCGTTGCAGGTAATCTGCGCGGAACAGGTGATCTTGGGCTGATCGTCGAGCGGGCAGCAGGCTCTATTCAGATTATCGAGACAACAAACAATACGTCCCTTGGACGGATCAAAGGTCTTGGTGATCTGTCTCATGCTTCGGCGGTGTTTTCCCGTGATGCCCGCTTCGCCTTTATCTTTGGTCGTGATGGTGGTTTGACCAAGGTCGACCTGTTGACCCGCAAGATTGTCAAACGGGTGATCCAGGGCGGCAATAGTATTGGCGGCGCCATATCAGATGATGGCCGCATGGTGGCGGTGTCGAATTATTCGCCGGGTGGCGTAAAGATTTTTCGTACAGATACACTGGAGATGATTGCGGATATCCCAGCGACCTACGGCCAGGTGATCAAGAAGGGAACCACGACGATCACCATAAGCGGTCAGTCTAAAACGGTTGGACTGGTAGATGCGCCGGGGAAAAAATTCGTGTTTTCGCTCTACAATGCGGGAGAAATCTGGGTTGCGGATTGTTCAAAATGTCTTGAGGGTGTCAAGCCAAAAATTACCAAATTCAAAAATGTCGGCAAGCTGCCTTATGACGGGTTGATCACCGGCGATGGCCGCACCTATATCGCCGGACTGTTTGGCGAAGACGGTATGGTCAAGCTTGATCTGTGGCAGGACAAGCTGAAAGCTGAACGTATCCTTGATGGTTATGGCAAGGGTGAGAAAAAACTCCCCGTTTACAAGATGCCCCATCTGGAAGGCTGGGCACTGGCGGGCAACCGGTTTTTCCTGCCAGCTATTGGCCACCATGAATTGCTGGTCATGGATGCGGGCAGCTTCAAGCAGATCGGTTCTTTTCCGGTCTATGGCCAGCCTGTATTTGCCATGGCGCGTCCGGATGGTCGTCAGATCTGGGTGAATTTCGCCCATCCACGCAATGATACGGTGCAGGTTATCGATACCCATACCATGAAGCTGTTGAAGGAATTCAAGCCGGGCAAGGCAGTGCTACATATGGAATTCACCCCTCGCGGTGAGCAGGTATGGATTTCGGTGCGTGATGCTGATCGCATTGATATTTACGACACAAAAACCTTGAAGCTTGTGAAATCCCTACCGGCACAAAAGCCAAGCGGTATATTTTTTGCCGCGCGAGCCATGAGAACGGGATTGTAATTGATGAGCAAGCATGATTTCAGACTTCGGCTCATTGATGGCTGGCAGCGAGAATTTCCTCTGACACACAAGCCCTTTGTAGTTCTTGCTCGAGAACTTGGTGTCGGCGAGAAAAAAGTACTTACAGCAATGCGTCAGATGCAGGATGAGGGAGTGTTGACGAGGGTTGGCGCTGTGGTTCGACCAAATACGGTCGGGGCGAGCACACTTGCCGCCATGAAAGTTCCCCGGTCTCGACTTCTTGAGGTCGCCAATATCGTCAATAGCGAACCTGGCGTAAATCATAATTATGAACGCGAACATGAGTTCAATCTGTGGTTTGTCGCAACGGCCCGTGACACGAGCTCTCTAGAGCAGATGCTACAAAGGATCAGCGCCAGAGCTGGGATTGAAGCCCTCAGCTTGCCTTTGCAAAAGGCCCATCATATTGATCTTGGGTTTTCCATGTCTCATGCTCTCATCGAACCGCAAGGTGATAGGTCATCAGTTAAAGGTTCCTTGATTGAGCATGGCAGGCGGGAAGGAGCAATGCCGCCGCCGACTATCGAAGTGTGCGAGGAAGACCGACTAGTACTGGCGGCGATTGAAGACGGGCTACCGCTAGTGCCTGAACCTTATGAAAGTGTTGCCCGGCAACTAGACATTGCTGAGAGTGAAGTAATCGAGCGACTTAACAGGCTGGTTGACGGGCTGGTGATCTCGCGTTTTGGTCTTGTAGTTCAGCATCGTAAGATGGGGTATACCGCTAACGCCATGGCCGTTTGGGATATCAGTGATGATCGGGTCGATGCCTTTGGGGATCTGTTGGCATCCAAGCCCTTCGTTACACTTTGTTATCAGCGCATTCGTAATCGCCCGGACTGGCCATACAACCTCTTTTGCATGATCCATGGGAATGAGCGTGATAGTGTTCTGGGTCAGATTGAAGAATTAAACCAGTTGATTGCGGGAAACGCAGCGGGGCACTCGGTACTTTTCTCGAAAAACTGCTTCAAACAGAGAGGCGCCCGCTTTTCATCGCCAGGCAACAGTTCTGGAAAACAAGCCGCCATGTCTGCGGAGTTGTTTCATGCCTGATGAAATCGACGCAAAGATCATCAATGAGTTGCAGGGGAATTTTCCGGTTAGTGAGCAGCCGTTCACCGATGTTGCCGAACGTATTGGTATCGCTGAGCCTGACCTTATAAAACGGATAGAATCCATGCTGGAAGACAAGGTTTTGTCGCGATTCGGCCCTATGTATAATGCCGACGAGATGGGCGGGGCTTTTTGCCTGTGTGCCATGAGCGTGCCTCAAGATCGATTTGATAGAATCAGCGAACAGGTAAATTCGCATATGGAAGTGGCCCATAATTATGAGCGTGAGCACTCATTTAATATGTGGTTTGTATTGGCCACCGAATTTCCAGACGATATCGCACGTGTGGCAAAAACAATCGAAAGTGAGACGGGATACCCCGTCCATCGAATGCCAAAGCTCGAAGAGTTTTTTATTGGTCTTAAGGTGAGCGTATGAGCAGTGTTTCCAAAAATCCATTCGATGAGGTGGATCGGAAAATTGTCAAGGCGACCCAAAAAGGACTGCCGCTGACATCAAAACCCTATCATGCCATTGCTGACGATCTTGGATTGGCTGCCGACGAGGTGATGGAGCGGATGAATCGTATGCTTGAAACAAGCATCATCCGGCGCATTGGTGTTGTTCCTAACCATTATTCGCTTGGCCTCACCGCCAACGGAATGTCTGTATGGAATGTTCCCGATGAAGAAATCTCGAAGCTTGGGGCAATGGTAGGTGCGCTTGATTATGTATCCCATTGCTATCATCGGCCGCGCTTTCCACCGGATTGGCCCTATAATCTTTTCGCCATGGTGCATGGTATTACTCGTGATGAAGTTGAGAGCAAGGTCGATAAAGTCTCAAAACTGTTGGGGGAGGCGGATCACGGTCATGAAATCCTCTACTCAAAACGTATACTGAAAAAGAGCGGCCTAAGATTGACATGAGGCTCATGGGATAGGGAAGACAAATGTTTCGCTTAACAAAACTGCTAGAGGAAATCAAAAACCCGACACCTGTAAGGCCGCAACGCGATTTGCCGGGACCTGTGGTTATTTGGAACCTCGTGCGCCGCTGTAACCTCAAATGCAAGCATTGCTATGCAATATCGGGGGACGTCGATTTTCCCGGTGAATTGAATACGGATGAAGTCTGCAAGGTGATGGATGAACTTCGGGGTTTTCGTGTTCCGGTGCTGATCCTGTCCGGCGGCGAACCCTTGTTGCGTTCTGATATATACGACATCTCAAGGCGTGCTAAAAAACAAGGCTTCTATGTGGGACTATCCACCAATGGAACCTTGATTGACGAGAGCAATATCGAAGAAATCGACTCTATTGGCTATGACTATGTGGGGATCAGTCTTGATGGCATCGGTGAAACTCACGACAAATTTCGCATGATGGACGGCGCCTACGAGAAGTCGTTGCATGCCATGCGTCTTTGCCGTGATCGCGGCCTGAAGGTCGGGGCGCGATTTACCATGACAGCGGACAATGAATCTGAACTCCCTGAAATGTTGCGTCTGATTGATGAGGAAGGATTTGATAAATTTTATTTCTCTCATCTTGTTTATGCGGGCCGTGGCAATAAAAATCGTGGTGATGATGCGGAGCGAGACATGACTCGGCGCACGATGGAGTTGTTGTTTGAAACAGCATGGGACTATGTTGGAACGGATACTGGCAAGGAATTTGTTACCGGTAATAATGATGCTGACGGAGTGTTCCTCTATTACTGGGTAAAGGAGCATTTCCCCGAACATGCCGACCATATCCACGCCAAGTTGGTGCAGTGGGGAGGTAATGCAAGTGGCGTCAATGTCGCCAATATCGACAATCTTGGCAACGTGCACCCGGATACCATGTGGTGGCATCACACAATCGGTAATGTTAAGGAAACGAATTTTTCGAAAATCTGGAGTGATCGCTCCGACCCCATCATGGCGGGACTCAAACAAAGGCCACGAAAGATCTCCGGGCGTTGCGGTGCGTGCATGCATTTCGATATCTGCAACGGTAATACAAGAGTGCGCGCCCTCAAACTAACGGGCGATGCCTTTGCCGAAGATCCAGCCTGTTATCTTTTTGATGAAGAAATAGGCTTGACCGATGGGGGGAAACGTCTCGAAGTGACACCGTTCAGGGGAGCGAAATATGAGAAGGTTTAGGCAGATGAAATACTCTGAGAGTCGCCATCCATACCTCATACTCCGTGAGGGGATAGGAAAAAGTGAGCGGAGTGGTATTTCCGGTTTTCTTTTCCTTACCCTCGTAATGATTGTTTTTATTGTAGGACGTGCACAAGCTGCTCCCGATGTGATGGCGTTGTTTCAGCAGCATTGTTCCGTGTGCCACGGTAAAGATCGCCTCGGTCTGCTTGGTCCGGCGCTATTACCGCAAAACCTGAAGAGGGTGCGAAAAAAAACGGCTAAAAAGACCATTGTCAACGGTCTCGAGGCTACCCAGATGCCGCCTTTTGGTGAGGTGTTGAGTGATGATCAGATCAATGCCCTTGTGAGGATGATCTATACCCCGTTGGTTAAAATGCCGAAATGGGGGGGGCAGGAAATCGCCAAAAGCCGCGTTCTTACTCCAGCAAAAACTAGCACAGACAAGCCTTTGTGGAAGGCAGATCCGATGAATGTGTTTGTTGTTGTGGAAACCGGTGATCACAATATTTCCATTCTCAACGGTGACACATTCGAGCGCATGCATCGTTTTAAAAGCCGTTATGCGTTACATGGTGGTCCAAAATTCACATCCGATGGTCGATATGTCTACTTTGGGTCGCGCGATGGTTGGATCACCAAGTTTGATCTCTATACGCTAACGGTGGTGGCGGAAATTCGCGCGGGAATAAATATGCGCAATATCGCTGTGTCCAGTGATAATAAAACGGTCATTGCCGCCAACTATCTGCCTCATACGCTGGTGCTTTTGAACGCCGACGATTTGAGCCTTATCAAAATAATTCCCGTCAAAAACAACAAGACATCGTCAAGGGTCAGCGCAGTCTATAATGCTGCTCCCCGCAATAGTTTTATTGCCGCCCTCAAAGACATAAAGGAAGTCTGGGAAATTCCTTATAATAACAAGTCCTCGTGGAAAGAGTGGCAGCATGATTATCGCGAGGATTCCGGTGACCGGGAAACCAAAAATCACTATCCAATCAGGCGCATTAAACTCAAAGACTATCTCGATGACTTCTTTTTCAACCAGTCCTATGATTATCTGATGGGAGCATCAAGGGGGGCGGACAGGAAGTCCCGAAAAGGTCAGGTCATCGATTTGCTGATCGGCAAGAAAACTGCCGAGCTAAATCTACCTGGCATGCCACATCTTGGTTCCGGAATTACCTTTGAATACAAGGGAAGGCGCGTTATGGCGACCCCCAATCTTCGCGGTGGTGATATTAGTTTTATTGACCTGGAAAGCTGGAAGCTGGTGAAGAAGATTAAAACGATGGGGCCCGGTTTTTTCATGCGTTCCCATGAAAAAACCCCCTACGCTTGGGCAGGTGTTTTTTTTGGTCCCCACAAGGATAAGATGCACATCATCGACAAGCGCACTCTTGAAATTGTCGAGACATTGCAGCCGGAACCAGGAAAAACATTTGCCCATGTGGAGTTCACCAAGAACGGCTCTCACGCTCTTGTCAGCGTGTGGGAGAAAGATGGGGCGCTACTGATATATGATGCAAAAAGTTTTAAACTTGTGAAACGTATTCCCATGTCGAAACCATCGGGAAAATACAATGTTCACAATAAGATCACCCTGTCTGAGGGGACCAGTCACTAGGAGCGGATTCTAATTGAAATTCTAAAAGATCGAGGAGGAGTTTTGGAAGAAAAAGACATGGTTGTTTGATTTGCAGAGCGAGAAATAGTCGGGTCTCAAGGTGCTGGAGATATGCATAAATAGCTTGGACAAATGATCACATTAGCCGGAAGCGTTGTGGACTTGATCTTTATCAAAGCGTGGCCCTTATTTTATATTTAGTCTGAAGTCAAGAATTAAGTAGGGCTGACTTGGGCGGTAATCATTGACAAGATATCGCCAACATCCTTTGCGACGCTGAGCCTAGGTACTGCAGGGAAGGAGGGACAGTGGAATTAGAGAGGCGTAACTTTCTGCGTGGACGATTTAAGCCGTCACCCGGTGTCATTCGCCCTCCCTATGCCGTTGTCGAACGTGAATTCTTTTCCCTATGTAAAAAATGTTCCGATTGTGCTAGCTCTTGTGAAGAGAAAGTCATTAAGCTTGACGAGACGGGATATCCCGAAATGTCTTTTGGCCTTGGTGAATGCACATTTTGCCGTGACTGCACAAAAGCTTGTGAAACCGGTGCTCTTGATGAAGAGAATGCGCGTCCGTGGAATGTTAAAGCCGAAATCGGCGACAATTGTCTTTCGGTCAATGCTGTGTTTTGCAGAACATGCGGTGATAACTGCGATGAAGAGGCAATAGTGTTCAAACTGATGCTCAAAGGGCGGTCAAAGCCAATTGTAGATGACGAACTTTGTACGGGATGTGGAGCTTGCGTCATGGTGTGTCCCAACAAGTCAATCAAAATGACGGATGGTCAAAAAGTTAAAGGAAGGGAGGATCTGAACGTATGAATATATCTGGAATTCTCGTTCATGCCGCACCGGCAAAATACGAGAAGGTGAAGGAAGCTTTGCTGGCCCTTCCCGACATAGAAATTCCCGTCGACAACCCCGATGGGCGCATGGTGGTGATAATTGATGAAGCCGGAGGTCAGCCCTCGGGAGAGAGCTTGATGAAGATACAGGGTATCGATGGCGTGCTCACCGCCAACCTCGTTTACCAGCATATTGAAGAAGAAGGCAATTCAAGCGAAACAAGCATACTGGAGGAAAAGAACAATGCAAACCACACGTCGTGATTTTGTCAAGGCATCGGCGGTAACTGCGACAGCTGCAGCGGCCGGTCTCACCGTTCCCGTAATGGATAAGGCTTTGGCTCAGGATGCCGGTATTCGTTGGGATAAAACAGCCTGCCGGTTCTGCGGCACAGGCTGTTCTGTTCTTGTTGGCGTAAAAGACGGAAAGGTTGTTGCTACCCAGGGAGACCCGGAAGCACCGGTCAATCGCGGCCTCAATTGCATCAAGGGCTACTTCCTTACCAAGATTATGTACGGCAAGGACAGGCTCACCAAACCATTGCTTCGCAAGAAAAACGGTAAATATGCCAAGGACGGCAAATTTGAGGAAGTTTCTTGGGATGAAGCCTTCAAGACCATGGCGGAAAAATGGGTTGCTGCTCGTAAAGCCAAGGGTACCAAGGGTATTGGTATGTTTGGTTCCGGTCAGTGGACAGTCTGGGAAGGCTATGCAGCTCAAAAACTGCTGAAAGCCGGATTCCGCTCGAACTCTCTCGAGCCTAATGCTCGCCATTGCATGGCCTCTGCTGTGGGTGCCTTTATGCGCGCCTTTGGTATCGATGAGCCCATGGGGTGTTATGACGATATGGAAGAGGGCGAAGGTTTCGTACTCTGGGGCTCTAATATGGCTGAGATGCATCCAATTCTTTGGTCGCGCATCACAAATACCCGCCTGACCAAAAAAGAATCTGAAGTGCATGTGCTTTCGACATTCACTCATCGCAGCTTCGAGTTGGCCGACAATGGCATTATCTTCAATCCACAGTCGGATCTGGCGATTGCCAACTGTATTGCCAACTACATCATCGAGACCAAGTCCTACAATAAGGATTTCATTGGCAAGAATGTAAACTTCACCAAGACGCCAACAGATATTGGTTACGGCCTGCGCGCAAGCGATCCACGTGAGAAAGCGGCCAAGAACCGTAATAAGGGCAAACTGTCCAAAATCTCATTCGAGGAATATGCCAAGTCGGTATCTAAATATACCTTCGAACATGCTTCGAAGATCTCTGGTGTTCCGGTTAAGAAGCTGGAAAAACTGGCCAAACTCTATGCTGGTCCGAAAAAAGTTGTCAGCTACTGGACCATGGGTTTCAATCAGCATACACGTGGTGTTTGGGTCAACGGCCTTGTCTATAATATCCATCTGTTGATGGGTAAGATTTCCGAGCCAGGAAATGGTCCTTTCTCCCTGACCGGTCAACCTTCAGCTTGTGGTACTGCTCGTGAAGTTGGGACATTTACCCATCGTTTGCCTGCAGACTATGTCACCAAGAAAGACGGTCACTGCAAATTTGCAGAAAAAATCTGGAAACTGCCTGAGGGAACCATCCCAAGAGCTAACGGCAAGGTCAATAAAAAAGACCAAACGGATATCACCGGCAAGCCAATGGGCAAAACGCTGATCCATGCTGTTGCAATGCATCGTGCCCTCAAGGACGACAAGATGAACTGCTTCTGGGTAATGTGTAATAACAACCTGCAAGCGGCCGCCAACTTTAATGATGAAAGCTATCCAGGCTGGCGCGCGAAGAATAACTTCATCACAGTGTCAGACCCTTATCCAACGATTAGCGCCATGGGAGCTGACCTTATTCTGCCAACAGCAATGTGGGCCGAGAAAGAAGGCGCTTATGGTAACTCGGAACGGCGCACACAGTTCTGGCGTCAGCAGGTCAAAGCCCCGGGTGAAAGTCGTTCGGATGTATGGCAGGTCATGGAATTTGCCAAATATGTTAAGGTGGAAGATGTCTGGCCAGCCGATCTTATAGCTGCTCAGCCAGAAGTTGCAGGCAAGACACTTTATGATGTCCTGTACGCCAATGGTCAGGTTGACAAGTTCCCGAAAGTCGAGGTTGTTGATGATCGTGGCAACAAGTACGACAACGATGAGAGTGAGCACTTTGGCTACTACGTGCAAAAGGGTTTGTTCGAAGAATATCGTCGCTTCCAGTTTGAGGGCAAGAAAGTCGGTCATGAAATGGCTGAGTTCGATGCTTATCACAAAACTCGTGGACTGCGTTGGCCGGTTATTGATGGCAAAGAAACTCTCTGGCGCTATCGCGAAGGTTTTGATCCTCACGTCAAGAAAGGCGAAGGCGTCAAATTCTACGGTAAACCGGATGGCAAGGCCAATATCATCTTTGCGCCATATGAGCCAGCAGCTGAGGTGCCCGATGATGACTTCGATCTCTGGTTGTGCACAGGCCGTGTGCTTGAACACTGGCATTCAGGTTCTATGACGCGTCGGGTTCCCGAGCTCTATCGCGCCGTACCAGATGCTCTTGTTTACATGAACAAGAAAGACGCCAAGAAACGCAAACTGCGTAACGGTTCCAATGTCAAGGTGATCACAAGACGTGGTGAAATCGTTACTCGCGTCAGCACTCGTGGCCGTAACAAGCCGCCAAAGGGTCTCGTGTTTGTACCTTTTTTCGATGCTTCGCGTCTGATCAACAAGTGTACGCTAGATCAGACCGATCCGCTTTCAAAAGAAACGGATTATAAGAAATGTGCCTGTAAGATCGTCAAGGCGTAGCTCACTACTGGTGAGGGAATTGCTCTGAAATATATGTAATTCCCTCACCAAGATCCTCTTCTCGAAAGAGAAGACTTACCTTTGATGTAAGGCCTTGCACCTTTTATTCTCTCTCTGTTGAGAGGAGCTGTGGTGAGGGGATCAAGCATCGATATGGAAATCTGATCCAGACCAGGTTATTGCACATCGCAGTTGGCTAACAGCATGAATGACCAAAGCACAAAAAAGGAAAAGCCGGGGAAACGTCCGGTAAATCGCCGCAAGTTTTTGACCGATATGGCAAAAACCGCGTGCGGTGTGAGCCTGTTTGCGTTGGCGGTCGGCTTAAATGCAAAACAGTCAACTGCATTGCCCTCGGAAGCCATAAGGCCGCCCGGAGCTTTGCCGGAAGATGACTTTCTTAATGCCTGTACCCGTTGCGGAATGTGCGTTCAAGATTGCCCCTACGGTATATTGAAACTGGCTGAGCTGGGAGAAGCGACAGCCACGGGAACTCCCTATTTTATCGCTCGCACCGGTCCATGCGAAATGTGCGAGGATATACCCTGTATTCCTGCCTGCCCGTCAAACGCTCTGGATCACAGTCTGACCGACATCAATAAATCACGCATGGGTCTGGCGGTGTTGATTGATAAAGAAACATGTATCGCCTTTCGTGGATTGCGCTGCGAGGTCTGTTTTAATGTCTGTCCGCTGCAGGGCGAGGCCATTAAACTCGAAACCCGCGCCAATAAAAGAACAGGTATGCATGCGATATTTCCACCTGTTGTGTATTCGGAACACTGTACCGGCTGCGGCCTGTGTGAAAAGGTCTGCATTCTCGAAGAGTCGGCCATCAAAGTGTTGCCCATGCGTCTTGCCAAAGGCGAGCTTGGATATCATTACCGTCTGGGCTGGGAAAGCAAAGGCGATCTTGGATCGAAATTCCCCACGGCTGACCCTGAGCACAAATACCGTTTGCCTAAGGGCTTGAGTTACGAGCATTCCGGTCGCGGACTTATGGTCGATCCAGTCGGACAACCTGCTGTCACCATGCCGGGAACGAAAATGAAGCAGACGTCTTTCTCTACCAATCCTCTTGATACCCTCAATAAGGGTCTGGGAGGTGTTAAATAATGACCAAAGGCACAAGAACACCGTTAAGTGATTTAGGTAAAGCAGCCATAGAAAAAAAAGGCTGGTTTGAAGCGTACAAATGGTTGATAGCCCGCCGGACAAGTCAGATCGGAATTCTCCTGCTCTTCCTAATGGGACCAATTGGCGGGTTCTGGGTGTTGCAGGGTAATCTGGCTAATAGCAAGTTTCTCGGTTTCATTCCTTTGCTTGATCCTATTGTCTTTTTGCAAATGCTTATGGGTGGGTTAACGGGCCTGACGCTGACAGTCTTTCTGGGTGCTGCAATAATCACCGCGTTTTACGCCTTGATTGGTGGACGGGTATTTTGTTCGTGGGCATGCCCTGTAAATATAGTGACCGATACATCTCGCTATTTGCGCCGCAAATTGGAAATAAAGGGGGGCGCGAAACTAAAACGCGAAACTCGATATTTTATGTTAGCCGCCGTATTGATTACAGCTGCAATGACAGGGTCACTGGCCTATGAACTGGTCAACCCTGTATCCCTGACGCATCGAGGCATCATATTCGGCTTTGGCCTTGGTTGGGTGGCGCTCGTTGGATTATTTGCTTTTGATCTATTGTTTGCAAAAGATGGTTGGTGTGGGCATTTTTGCCCCATGGGAGCGCTCTACGGACTTATCGGCTCATATAGTTTGATCCGCGTAAGGGCTGATGCCCGCGATAAATGTGATGACTGCATGGAATGTTACGAGGTCTGCCCGGAGATGCATGTCATCCCGCCAGCTCTGAAAAGTGCAAAGGGGGAGGGACCAGTGATCCTGTCCAGCGATTGCACCAATTGCGGACGTTGTATCGATATATGTGATGAAGGCGTGTACCATTACGGAATACGGTTTCCCAACATAGCCCAGGAAGAAAAACTAAAATCCGGAGAGAAAGTGTTCGAAGATGCCGCCTGACCGGTGGTGGATGAGGAAATGTAGAATTGAAAACTAGAAATAGCTTCGTAAAGAGCTGAATGAAGGAGGAAGTTATGAGAAAAATCTTGATTGCGACCGTTGCAGGACTATTCATTGGATTGTTTGGCCTTGCACCAGCTATTGCAGATTCTGCACCATCGTTGCGCGGCACACTTGCGCTAAATGACGGGGCAAAAAAGTTTGACAAAAAACGCGTTGTCACCAAGGAGGGCGGCTTCAAACGGTCTTGGAAACTGCAACCGCCAAGCATTCCGCACAAGATCAGTAAAGAACGCATCAATTTGGACGAAAACAGCTGCATGCGCTGCCATTCGGCGGAAAACTTCAAAAAAGAAAAAGCCAAGAAGATTGGCGACAGCCATTTTGTCGACGCTATGGGCAAGAAATCCGATAAAGTGAATGGGCGCCGCTATTTCTGCACCCTGTGCCATACAACACAGGTTGACGCGTCGCCACTGGTGGAGAATACCTTCGCCGGGCAATAATCTACGCCCGCGACATGATCTGATTGAGAAAGTTGTCAAATTGACAAAAGTCAACGCAAACAAATCCGTACGCTTGGATGATAGTCTAAGCGTACGGAAATAATAAAATTTGGGGAATACAATGTTGAAAGCATCAGGATTAGGGACGCTTGTTATTGGTACCATCTTAGGTATTGTTCTCTGGGGCGGTTTTAACTGGTCCATGGAAATGACCAACACAGAAAGTTTCTGCATTTCATGTCATGAAATGAAAAACAATGTGTATGAGGAATACACTGAGACAGTTCACTACAGCAATCGTACCGGTGTACGCGCTACTTGCCCGGATTGTCATGTGCCAAAGGAATGGATACACAAGGTAGTCCGTAAAATTCAGGCGACTAATGAGCTTTATCACAAGCTGCTTGGGACGATTGACACCAAGGAAAAATTTAACAAGAAACGTCTGCATCTAGCCAAGAATGTGTGGCGGGCAATGAAATCTACGGACAGCCGCGAATGCCGTAACTGTCATGACTATCAGTCAATGGATTTCGACAAGCAAGAAGGTCGCTCCTCTGACCGTCATGAAGAAGCTTTTGATGAGGGGAATACACCCAAGCAGACTTGTATTGACTGCCATCAGGGCATCGCTCACAAGCTACCCAAGGGGTGGGAAAAAGCTGCCGCTGAAATTGGTTTGAAGCGTTAGAGTGCTTTGGGAAAAATGTGAGGCGGTTTTCTCAAAAAAACCATGTTAATGTAAAAAATAGGGTCTGGTTTTGATAAGATCGAAACCAGACCCAAAATTGTTGTATCCCAAGATAAAGGACGCGCGCATATGTACAAGATTGCAATACTCGCCCTGATATTAGCATTCAATCTCGGTGGAGCGGTGAAGGTTTTTGCAGCAGAGGTTACCTTACGCGTCCATCATTTTCTGGGCCCTGAATCGCTGACGCAAACAAAGCTGTTGAAACCTTGGGCTTTAAGAGTTGAAAAAGCCAGCAAAGGGCGGATTAAGGTCGAAATCCACCCTGATATGAAACTCGGGGGTAAGGCTTGGGATCTTGTTGATCAGGTAAGTAAGGGGACAGTTGATATGGTGTGGACGGCTGCGGCCTATACACCCGGTCGCTTTCGTAACACGGAAGTGTTTTCTCTTCCAATCGTCCATCAGGGTGATGCTGTGGCTACTAATCTGGCCATAAGGGAACTGCTGACACAGGAACTTCGCGATGATTTCAAGGGATTGTATCCTTTGCTCGTGCATGTGCACGCGGGTCATGTGTTTCATATGGCGAGTAAATCAATCAACAAGATTGACGATTTCAAGGGTATGGCCCTACGTCCTCCCGGACGCAGGGGTGTTGGTAGATGGACGATCGAGGCCCTTGGTGCTTCGCCCACAAAAAAACGTCACCCCAAACTTCCTAAAGCCCTCAAAGAGCAAAAACTGGATGGTGCTCTGATGTCTTTTCGTCTGGCCGACTCCATGGGTGTGATTGACGCTGTGTCTTCCCACACACTCTATGGTGAGGGTGGATCATTCGGTACCTCGCTCTATCTGTTTTTGATGAATAAGAAGCGATATGAAGCTCTGCCTGACGATCTCAAAATTATTATCGATGAGCAATCAGGTAAGGATTTTGCAAAGGAAATCGGACAGACTTGGCAACAAGGAAGCGTTGATGGACAGGCCGCAGCAAAAAAACACGGCAGCAAGATTATTGTCCTTGATAAAAAAGTACGCGAGGCTGTGAATGCCAAACAGCTTGAGGTGCTTAGCCTATGGGCCAAGCAGTATGACAGGAAAGGTATTACTGGCTTGGAGCTCATGGAGAAAGCGCGCAAAGCGGTTAAGCGCAATTTAAAGAAATAGATTACGGATTTTGAAATGGGGGTCGGCGAGGTTTTATTGATAAACGAGTATGTAAATCTGGTTTTATCTTACCCCGTTTCAACTCCGAAACGCAACATCTGCCTACTGATGGAATATGGTTCTGCGAAACCTGCACACTACACGACTCTCGTAAATTCAAGTGATGTTTTATTTTGGCCATAGGGCGTTACAGACCTTTGCTGCATTGTCCCGCAGCCGC
Organism: bacterium; assembly: GCA_024228495.1. Classification (GTDB taxonomy): domain Bacteria; phylum Pseudomonadota; class Alphaproteobacteria; order Rhizobiales; family JAKIUO01; genus JAKIUO01. The sequence goes on from JAAETJ010000754.1 coordinate 16,289, forward strand.
AATCGCTTTCGCTCCAGATCAACATGCTCCCATTTCAGACTGAGGATCTCTCCCTGTCGGGCACCAGCAAAAATCAATAATCGTATGGCCGCCGCAGAAACCTGAATAATACACGAAACTGGGTTTTCGAAGGACTCGCAGAGCGTCGAAAATCAACCATGGGCTTGGTTTTTCGGCTTCAAACCGCACGTCAGAATCAACAATACTGGGGAGCTTTTGGCGGTTCATATTACACCAGGCAATGTCGATGATCGCGCCGGGCATTTCATTCTCCTGTCGCGACCGTTTGACCACAACTCACCCCTGTACCACCCAGTCCACAATAACCATTGGGGTTCTTTGCCAGATATTGCTGGTGATAATCTTCCGCAAAGTAAAATTCTGCCGCTTCAATCACTTCGGTGGTGATGGGGTCGAAACCCGCATCCGCCAGACGTTGTTGATAGCTTGCAAGCAAGGCTTTGGCCTGCTCGTTTTGTTCGCTCGCACAGGTATAAATTCCTGATCTATATTGCGTGCCGCGATCATTGCCCTGGCGCATGCCCTGGGTTGGATTATGGGCTTCGAAAAAAGCCACCAACAGGGACTTATACTCGAGCACAGTCGGGTCAAATATCACCTGCACCACTTCATTATGACCGGTTTTGCCGCTGCACACTTCTTGATAGGTAGGGTTGGGGGTTGAGCCTGCTGTATAGCCAACGGCGGTGCTATATATGCCAGGTAATTGCCAAAAAACTTTTTCCGCGCCCCAGAAGCAGCCCAGTCCGAATATGGCGAATTGCGCGCCTTGTGGATATGGACCCTTGAGAGCCGTGCCGAGCACAAAATGATTATCAGCGGTTTCGATTGACTGGTCGCGCCCCGGTAAAGTTTTGTTCGCAGGGGGTATTTCGGGTTTTTTTGACATGAAAAACATCGTTTTGGACCTTCCGACTATAATTTATGGCCAGCGCGCTACCTGCGCTTAAGTGGCTCACTCCTTCATTTAAGGGCACGACAGGCTTTTATAAAGGGGATAATTAGGGTAGAGAGATGCGTTTACGGGTCTTTGAACCTGGATCTTGGCCCAGTCGAATAATCATTTCGATTGGGTTTTAACTTTGGAAAACTACTGCTGGCCGCGATCAAGGGCCAAATCTCTGCTAATTTTTGGCCCATTTTTGAAAGACGAGAAGACAAATGAAACTGCGCAATATCGCCATTATCGCTCATGTTGACCATGGTAAGACTTCGTTGATTGACGAGCTTTTGAAACAGACCGGCACGTTTCGCGAGAACGAGCGCGTCGATGAGCGCGCCATGGACAGTAATGATCTGGAACGCGAGCGGGGCATCACCATCCTTGCCAAGGTGACGAGCCTTGAATGGAATGATACGCGCATCAATATTGTTGATACGCCGGGCCATGCCGATTTTGGTGGCGAAGTTGAGCGTATTTTGCATATGGTCGATGGAGTGATTGTGCTGGTGGATGCCGCTGAAGGTCCTATGCCGCAAACAAAATTTGTGGTCGCCAAAGCTTTCAAGCTTGGTTTGAAACCGATTGTTGCCATCAACAAAATCGACAAGTCAGATGAGCGCCATGCCGCCGTTGTCGATGAAGTATTTGATCTGTTCGCTGCCCTGGACGCTGACGAAGATCAGCTAGATTTCCCCATTCTTTATGGGTCCGCCAAAGAAGGCTGGATGGCAACTGAACCAGAGGGACCCAAAACGGATATGGCGCCCTTGTTTGATCTGGTGCTCAAGCATGTACCAGCGCCAACCATTGAAGAGGGGCGGTTTCGTTTTCTCGCCACCACTATTCAGGCCGATCCTTATCTGGGACGCTTGTTGACGGGGCGCATTTCCAGTGGCGAGATTTCTTCCAAAATGTCGATCAAGGCGCTGGATATGGATGGCAATCTGGTGGAGACCGGGCGTATATCAAAAGTGCTGGCTTTTCGGGGTCTGGAGCGTACGCCTGTCGAAGATGCCAGGGCTGGTGACATCGTGTCGATTGCTGGACTGACCAAAGCCAATGTGGCCGATACCTTGTGCGACCCACAGGTTGATGAACCGCTGATGGCCCAGCCTATTGATCCACCGACCCTTTCGATGACCTTCCGCGTAAATGATGGTCCCTATGCCGGGCAGGAAGGCAGCAAGGTACAGAGCCGGGTCATTCGTGATCGCCTTTTAAAAGAGGCCGAGGGCAATGTGGCGCTGAAAATTGCTGATACGGATGAGGCCGACAGTTTTGAAGTCTCTGGTCGCGGTGAGCTGCAACTGGCGATCCTCATAGAGACCATGCGCCGCGAAGGGTTTGAGCTGACCGTGTCGCGTCCCCGCGTTGTGTTTCGCAAGGATGACCACGGCAAGCTCACCGAACCTGTCGAAGAAGTAACGATCGATGTGGATGAAGAATTTTCCGGTAATGTCGTGCAGGCCGTCGCCGAGCGCAAGGGCGAAATGCTGGAAATGAAATCGTCAGGCGTCGGTCAGCAAAGGCTGGTATTTCATGTTCCGACACGTGGACTGATTGGCTATAATGGAGAGCTCATGACCGATACCAGGGGTACTGCTATCATGAACCGGGTATTTCATGATTACGTACCGCACAAGGGACCTATCCGTGGTCGTCATCCTGGCGTGCTGATTTCCAATGGCCAGGGTGTTGCGGTGGCCTTCGCTTTGTTCAATCTTGAAGAACGTGGTCCGATGATGATCAAGCCGCAAGACAAAGTCTATGAGGGCATGATTATTGGCGAACACACCAGAGGCAATGATCTTATTGTCAACGTTATGAAGGGCAAGCAGCTCACCAATATGCGAGCCTCGGGCAAGGATGATGCGATCAAGTTGACGACGCCGTTGGCGATGACTTTGGAAAAATCCCTAGCCTATATCAATGATGACGAACTGGTGGAAATTACCCCGGACAATATCCGCATCCGTAAACGCCATTTAGATCCTAACGATCGCAAACGAGCCGTACGCGCCTCCGTCAAAGAGGCGTAGGCTCCGATGCTTCGAACCTCTCCAAAAACGTCATTCCCGATCAGGCGGGAAACCAGACATCTATGGATGCCGCGTGGGACGGTCGGGCGAGTATTTTTACATTTTCTGACATAAGTGTATGCTGATGGTCGCTTGATTTCTTGCCTGCGCGGGAATGACGGAGCGAGGGGGCAGCATGAAAACAATGACCGTCAATGATTTGAGAGTTACTTACCTCGATGAAGGACCGCGAGATGGTGAGGCGGTAATCCTGGCTCATTGTTCCAATGCGTCGAGCCGCGAATGGGCTTCGCTTATGCCGCTGCTGGTCGAAGAGGGATATCGTGTACTGGCGGCAGATTTTTGTGGCTATGGGCGATCCGACCCGTGGCCGGACAATCGCCCCTTTAATGCCGATGCCGATGCCAATATTCTAAAAGCCCTTGTTGATCTGGCAGCCGGTCCGGTTCATTTCGTTGGTCACTCTCATGGTGGCGCGGTGACTCTGGAGGTGGCGCGTCATTTGCCAGCTGTGCTTAAAAGCGCCACCCTTATCGAGCCGGTCGTTTTTCAGCTTTTGCATGAGACGGGGCACCCGCAATGGTCGGTGGTCACGAAAATGGCCAGGCGAGTACAAGACGCTGTTGATCTCGGCGAGCATCGATCTGCGGCCTATATTTTCACAAGCTTTTGGATCGGCCGCTTAAAATGGTTTTTATTGCCGCAGCGGCACAAGCTGGCCATTACCAGTACCATGAAAAAAGTCGTGCTTGATTTCGAGCTCGTCGATCTGGCCCATCGCACCCCGGAACATTATGCGAGCATAACAGCGCCCGTTCAATTGATCATCGGCACGCGCACCAGAGCGCCGGCACTTGCAGTTGGTCAGCTATTGCTTGATGTTTTGCCAAATGTCGATCTGACATCAATCAAGGCGGGGCATATGAGCCCGTTTACACACCAGAAACAGATCAATGATTTGGTTGTTGCTCACCTGCAAACTGTTTCATCTGCACGATAATAAATACCCACAAGAAAAGATGGTAAATTAGGACTTGTATCTGGTATTATGAGTGTTACCTTGTTAAGCAATGTGAGACAAATAGCCGCTGGATATTCAACCAACAAGGCCAGGTCCAATGACGCGAAGCAAGCAAAACGAAATCTTTGCACGCACCTCCTTTCTCCATGGCGCCAACGCGCCCTATATCGAAGACCTCCATGCCAAATACAAGATCAATCCCAGTTCTGTTGAAGAGGGCTGGCAGCGCTTTTTTTCAGAACTTCGTGATCAGCCCAATGAGGTGCGCAGGGAAGCCAGTGGTGCTTCCTGGCAGCGAGGTAATTGGCCGATCCACACCAATGGCGACCTTACAGCCGCGTTTGATGGCAATTGGCAGGGCCTTGAAAAGTGCATTGAAAATGGCATTGCTGAAAAAGCCCAAATCTATGGGGCACAGCTATCGGATGCGCTGATTGTTCAGCATCGCCGCCAGACCGTGCGGGCGCTGGAACTGATCCGCTCCTATCGTATTCTTGGGCATCTGATCGCCGATCTTGATCCGCTTGGCCTGATGGACCGTATGGAACATCCTGAATTGCAGCCTGAATATCACGGCTTCACGGAAGCTGATAAGGGCACGATGATTTTCCTTGATGGCGAGCTTGGTATGGAGACAGCAACGCTTGGCGAAATTATTGCACTTTTGCGTCATACCTATTGCCGCCATGTGGGCTTTGAATTTACCCATGTAACAAATCCTGGACAGCGCCGCTGGCTGCGTCAGCGTATTGAGGGTTATGAAAACGAGATTTCCTTCACCGCTGAAGGCAAGGTCGCGATCTTGAAGAAGATATTAGAGGCGGAGACCTTCGAGCGTTTTCTTGATCTCAAATATACTGGCACCAAACGCTTTGGTCTGGATGGTGGCGAAAGTCTGGTACCCGCCATGGAGCAGGTCATCAAGCGTGGCGGCCAGCTTGGCATCAGAGAAATCGTCATTGGCATGCCGCATCGTGGCCGTTTGAATGTGCTGGCAAATGTCATGCATAAACCCCAAAAGATAATTTTCCATGAGTTCATGGGTGGCTCGTCACTACCGGAAGAATTTGCGGGTTCCGGCGATGTGAAATATCATCTAGGTGCTTCCAGCGACCGCCAGTTCGACGAAAATAATGTGCATTTGTCCCTGTCGGCCAACCCCTCTCATCTTGAAGCGGTTGATCCCGTCGTGCTGGGCAAGGTGCGTGCCAAGCAGGACCAGATTGGCGATGATCGGCGCGTTGAAGTGCTGCCGCTTTTGTTGCATGGGGATGCGGCATTTGCCGGGCAAGGTATTGTATCGGAATGTTTCGGCATGTCAAAATTGCGAGGTCACCAAACTGGTGGATCCCTGCATTTCATTGTCAATAATCAGATTGGTTTTACCACAACGCCAGACTTTGCGCGTTCCAGCTCTTACCCGTCGAGCGTAGCCAAAATGGTCGGAGCGCCAATCTTTCATGTCAATGGCGATGACCCTGAAGCGGTGGTGCATATGGCGCGGGTGGCGACCGAGTTTCGGCAATTGTTCCATAAGCCTGTGGTGCTGGATATTTTTTGCTATCGTCGTCATGGTCACAATGAAGCGGATGAGCCGTTTTTCACCCAGCCAAAAATGTATCAAACTATTCGCCATCACCCGATGGTCGGAGAAATATATTCGAGAAAACTCATTGATGAGGGTTCTGTCAGCCCCGATGATGTGGAAAAACTCAAGCGCTCGATCCGCAAAGACCTTGATGATGAGTTTGAAGCGGGGAAGAGCTATAAGCCAAAGAGCGCTGACTGGTTGGCTGGCAAATGGCGCGGCATGACCTTGACCCGCTCGGATGCGGCCTGTCGTGGCCAAACCGGTGTCAGCATGAAGCGTTTGCGCCGAATTGGCAGCTCGTTGACCAGCATGCCTGACAATCTTAATGTTCACAAAACTCTTGCACGCATTATCAAACGCCGCGCCCAGATGATTGAAACTGGTGACGGAATTGATTGGGCGATGGCCGAGGGATTGGCTTTCGGCACGCTGCTCGACGAAGGCTTTCCAGTGCGTCTATCAGGACAGGATGTGGAGCGAGGCACGTTTTCCCATCGCCATGCTGTCATTAATGATCAGGGAAATGAGTGCAAATATATTCCGCTCAATCATATCGGTGCCAATGACAAAGGTGGCAAGTCGGCCAGTATCGAGATCGTCAATTCGCTATTGTCGGAATATGCGGTGCTTGGATTTGAATATGGCTACTCCGTCACCGACCCAAATGTACTGACCTTGTGGGAAGCCCAATTTGGGGATTTTGCCAATGGTGCGCAGATCATGTTTGATCAGTTTTTGTCCGCTGGCGAGCGCAAATGGATGCGCATGTCGGGGCTGGTCTGTCTGTTGCCGCATGGCTATGAGGGGCAGGGGCCAGAGCATAGTTCAGCGCGGTTAGAGCGTTTCTTGCAAATGAGCGCGGAAGAAAACTGGCAGGTCGCCAATTGCACCACACCCGCCAACTATTTCCATATTTTGAGACGTCAAATTCATCGCAAGTTTCGTAAGCCGTTGATCTTGATGACTCCCAAAAGTCTGCTGCGGCACAAACTGGCGACTTCCAAACTAAAAGAGATGGGGCCCAAATCGACCTTCCATCGTATCTTGTGGGATGACGCGCAGCATGACCCGCAAAACAATATCAAGCTGGTGGCTGATCGCAAAATCCGCCGCGTCGTGCTGTGCTCGGGCAAGGTCTATTTCGACCTCCTCGAAGAGCGTAACGAGCGCCAGCTCAATGATATTTTGCTTCTGCGTCTTGAGCAGCTCTACCCGTTTCCCGCCAAGGCACTGATCAAGGAAATAGAAAATTTTTCTAATGCCGAGATTGTCTGGTGTCAGGAAGAGCCGCAAAACATGGGAGGTTGGTCCTATATTCAGCCAGGCATCGAGTGGGTGCTGGATCACCTCAACGCCAAATTCAAACGCCCGCGTTATGTGGGGCGTGCCGCATCGGCAGCAACAGCAACGGGGCTCATGAAACGGCATCAGGAAGAGCGTAAAAACTTTATTGATGAGGCATTGACGATTGATTGAGCGGCTTGGAAAAAATGATGTCTTCCCGGCGTAGGCCCGGGTGACATATTGGTTTTAGTCGATAGAAGATTAATCTATCTGGATGAGATAAACTAAAGGAAAGACACATGGCAGTTGAAATTCTGGTGCCAGCCCTGGGCGAGTCAGTGACAGAGGCAACGGTGGGGCAATGGCTAAAAAAAGAAGGTGAAGCGATCAATGCTGACGAACCGCTTGTTGAGCTTGAAACCGACAAGGTGACCATAGAAGTGCCAGCACCATCGGCTGGCACTCTGTCGGAGATTTCCGTCAACGAAGGCGATACGGTGGAAATCGGCGCGGTTCTGGGAGCCATTATTGAAGGGCGAGGTGCTGCCAAAGCTGCATCTATCAGTGAGGCTCCGCAATCGGTTGCCGCCGTTTCGTCGAGTCAGATGACGCCAAGCCCGTCGGCTGGCAAATTGATGGCCGAACGCGGTGTTTCAGCTGATGCCGTAGAGGGATCAGGCCGCCGTGGTCAGATCTTGAAGGAAGATGTGTTGCGGGTCATCGAAGGGGGGGGCTCTTCCAGTCCAGCACCTGCTCCTTCTAGTTCTCTCGCGGCTGCTCAGCCAAGCGCTGATCCAATACTGACCTCCGCGCCGGTGGCGGCCCCGCCTGCTGCTGTTGCGCCAAGAACAGATACGCCCCAGGAAGAACGCGTACGCATGACCCGTTTGCGTCAGACCATTGCGCGGCGCCTGAAAGATGCACAAAATACCGCGGCTATTCTCACCACCTTCAATGATGTGGACATGTCGGCGGTTATGGATCTGCGCAATGAATATAAAGATCTGTTTTTTAAAAAACACGGCGTCAAACTCGGTTTTATGGGCTTCTTTGTGAAAGCCGTGATTACAGCCTTGCAAGAAATTCCGGAGATCAATGCCGAGATTGATGGCACCGACCTCATTTATAAAAATTATTATCATGTGGGGGTTGCGGTTGGTACTCCCGGCGGATTAGTGGTGCCGGTTGTGCGCGATGCGGACCGGTTGAGCCTTGCTGGCGTGGAAAGCACTATCTCTGACCTTGCTGTCAAAGCACGCGATGGCAAGCTCTCCATGGATGATATGACGGGGGGTACATTCACCATCAGTAATGGCGGTGTTTATGGATCACTGATGTCAACGCCGATCCTTAATGCACCGCAATCTGGTGTGCTCGGCATGCATAAGATCGAAAAGCGCGCTGTTGTGGTCGACGGTGAGATAACCATCCGCTCCATGATGTATCTGGCGCTCTCTTATGATCATCGCATTGTCGATGGCAAACAGGCCGTGACCTTCCTTGTGCGGGTCAAGGAGAATATCGAAGATCCCAAACGCATGATTTTGGAATTGTAATTTTTGCAAGCAGTTGAAAGCTTAATAGAAGCGGAATGATGTGATGAGCGAATTTGATATTGTTGTTATTGGCACGGGGCCTGGCGGCTATGTGTGTGCGATCCGTGCCGCGCAGCTAGGTTTGAGTGTGGCTGTGGTTGAAAAACGCACTGACGGTACGAAGGTGAACCATGGCGGCACTTGTCTCAATGTCGGGTGTATTCCCTCCAAAGCTTTGCTGCATGCCTCCGAAAAATTCCATGAAACGTCGAGCGGTATTGCCGAGATGGGCATCAAGGTCACTAAACCAAAGCTAGATCTTGCGAGTATGCAGGCCTTTAAGGATCAAGGCGTTAAGGGCAATGTGGATGGTATTGATTTTCTGTTCAAGAAAAACAAGATCACCGTTTTTGCTGGCACGGGCGTGATTACCGGCAAGGGCGCGCTGGAAGTCATCGATGCCAAGGGCAAGAAAACAGCTCTGGCGGCCAAGAATATCATCATTGCGACAGGATCAATCCCGGCCTCTCTGTCATGCATCGAGGCGGATGAAAAACAGATCGTCACCTCGACAGGGGCGCTGGCACTTAAAAAGGTTCCTGGCCATCTCGTCATCATTGGTGGGGGCGTCATTGGCTTGGAACTTGGCTCCGTTTGGCGGCGGCTTGGCGCACAAGTGACGGTGATTGAATATATGGACCAGATTCTGCCCGGCATGGACTCAGATGTGGTCAAGCAGTTTCAACGCAGTCTCAAAAAACAGGGCTTTGCATTCAAATTATCGAGTGAGGTTGTGTCCGTCGAAAAATCCGGGCGCAAGCAAAAGGTCACGCTGGAAGCGGTCAAAAACCAGGAGCAATCGGAAATTGAAGCAGATGTGGTTTTAGTGGCGATTGGCCGGATCCCCTATACGCAAGATCTGGGTCTGGAAGATCTGGGCGTCAAGAAAGATAATCGCGGCCGCATCGATGTGGATGATCACTATCAGACCAATGTGGCTGGCATCTATGCGATTGGCGATGTGATCAAGGGGCAGATGCTGGCTCACAAGGCCGAAGATGAGGGTATTGCGCTCGCCGAATATCTAGCCGGGCAGCAGCCCCATGTCAATTATGACGTTATCCCCGGGGTGGTTTATACGCAGCCTGAAATCGCCACGGTGGGCGCCACCGAAGATAGCCTGAAAGAGCAGGGCATCGAATATAAAGTTGGCAAGTTTCCCTTTATGGCCAATGGTCGTGCTCGTGTCAGTCATGGCACGGAAGGCTTTGTGAAACTGCTGGCAGATGCCACAACAGATCGCGTACTTGGCGTGCATATCGTTGGTAGCAATGCCTCAGAAATGATTGGCGAAGCCGCCGTGTTAATGGAATTTGGCGGTTCTGCTGAAGATCTGGCCCGTACTTGCCATGCTCACCCAACCCTTTCAGAAGCTATCAAGGAGGCGGCCCTCGCCAGTGATGGGCGGGCTATTCATATTTAGCGAGACCTCAGAAAACTATCATAATGGAAACCCGTGTCCTTTAGGCGTAGTCAGAGTTCAAAGGCCACGCCTGTTGAACGATCCAAATGCTACTCGTGAGCTGATGCGTCCCCCGCAACATCAGCAGAGGAGTTGCAAATGAGCGGCTTCAGAAAACTATCATATTCGATATAGCACTGTCAGTACCACATTTTCTGGGTCTTCAAGTATCGGTTTCGTGTTTTAAGTAGCGTGCGTTTTTGACGAGAGCTGAGCAGATCTGACCTGCGTGCAGTTGGCAAAAATCAAGCAAACAATTGCAGGAGTGGAAGACAAGAAATTGATGAAGCCATTCACGCGATGCTCGACAAGCTGCCTGGAAGTGAAATAAACTAAACCCGACGTTCTTTCAGGGCGCGGATCATGGCGGTATAGGCCGGTTTGGGACGCAACTTGTCATCAAAGGGCAGGGGACGCGGCAAGCGTTTGGTGTGCGGATTATCTTCAAGTGCCATTTGGCGATACCAACTATAGCGATCAGACAATTGCCAGCAGATTAGTGCTTTGACCGATGGAACTTTCAATACAGAGCTTAAAAACTGATGGGTGCGTTTGGCCACTAGCTGATCTCTTGATCTTAAGCTTTTGGGATAAGAGCTGTCGTCAATATCAAACTCGGAGATATAGATATTGAGACCACGTTCGTGCAGCTTCCACAAAAAATCTGTAAACACCTTGTCGCTATAGGCTTTGGTGGGCTGTAAATGGCCTTGCAATCCAATCGCATCAAGGGCGATCCCCGCATCCAGCAGCTCATCAACAAGGCGCAATAGGCCCTTGCGGATATTTTTGCCAACGCGGTCATTGCGCTCGCAATGGGCCTCGTTAAGCACAAGCCGGGTGTCGGGGTCAACTTGGCTAGTCCGAATAAAAGCCTGCTTCACATAAGAGGGTCCCATCGCCTCAAACCAGGGGCCGGTACGATAGCCGTGCTTTTTCCCGTGTCCTGGCCAAAACGGTTCGTTGACCACGTCCCAGGAGTGCAGCTTGCCCGCATAGCGTCCCGCCACCTTGTCGATATGCTCCTCAAAGATCAGGGTAATTTCGCGTGAGGGGCGCCGTTTTAACCATTGTGGAGCATTTTCATTCCAGACCAATGTATGGCCCCGCAATTGTTGGCTGTTTTGGCGGGCAAAATCGAGTAATTTGTCAGCTTCGCTAAAGTCCCATTCTCCTTCTTTCCAGCGGATATAATCGAATTTAAGTGCCACATCGGTGGTGAGAATTTTGGCATGAGAGCGATAAAGGTCCCCATATAAGGGGTTTTCAAACACTTCCTTGCTGACCGAAGCGCCAAACAGAATACCGGCCTTTTCCGCGACACTGGCCAAGCTTTTCATGCGCGCAGCGGCAGGTGATATGCTTACCCGCGGACACAGGCCAGCAGCTACTCCAGCCCCTATACCAGTGAGGAGCGATCGTCTGGTCAATGTCTGTGGCACGCGTTTTCCTTGCTTTGTTCTGCTTGAACTATAGACATATAGGGGGGCTGCGCCAATGACACTATTTTGTATAGGTAAATACAACGAGATAGTATAGGGCTGGCTCTGCCTCTCAGATTTGGCACAAAGGTTGCTCTGATTGGCAGTGAGGGATTTTACCCGGTGTGTTATGAAACAGGCGGATTTTAGCCTGTATGGCAGATGAATTTTGAAAGAGAGTGTGAATTGGCATTGCAAAATCAGTTAAGGATCAATCTGGGGACCATGGACCAAACGGTGAACCGCTTGGCTGATGATGCCTTGGCGGGGAAGGGCTTTACGGTTTTTACTCTAAATCTTGATCATCTTGTTAAGCTGCGGGTCGATAAGCTGTTTCGTGCCGCCTATCTGCGCGCCAAATATGTAACGGCTGATGGCTGGCCAATTGTCTGGCTGGCCCGTAACAAGGGCGCGGATCTTGAGCGCACGACGGGTGCCGATCTGGTTAATCCCTTGTGCGAGCAAGCGGCCAAGCTAGAGATTCCCGTCTATTTCTTTGGTTCCACTGAACAAGCGCTACAATCGGCGGCAGCTGATTTAAAGACGCGTTATCCGGCCCTGCAAGTGGTGGGCATGGAAGCACCGGAATTTGGTTTTGACCCCGCATCAAGCGGCGCAGATGACGCCATTGAGCGCATTGCACTTTCAGGTGCCGGGCTTTGTTTTCTGGCACTTGGTGCGCCTAAGCAGGAATTATTCGCGGACCGGGCCTTTGAGCGATGTCCACATGTTGGCTATTTGTGCATTGGCGCAGCACTTGATTTTTTGGCCGGTCACCAGCAACGCGCTCCCAAATGGATGCAAAATACCGGCACCGAATGGTTTTACCGTCTTGCTACAAATCCTCGCAGACTGATGGGGCGCTATGCACGCTCGGCATTAGTGTTTGCGGAAATGGCGGCAAGGCAATTGTTCAAGAGTCCTCACAAGCTCCTCGATTTTTCTGTAGCGGATTTAAAAAAATGACAAAACAACAGCTAATTCTGATCCATCCCATCGATCCGCGCGGCGAAAAAGTCGGCGGTATAGAGACCCATGTGCGATTGCTGACCCAATGCTACCCGGATGATTTTTCGGTGTTGCTGGTGGGCGTTGATGCCATTGGTGATCTGACGCCGGGTGAGATCACCATGGTAAATGTTGGAGATCGCGAGATTGAATTTTTGCCAGTCATGAACTATGATGATGAAACGGCTAAACACGCCGCTAAAAAACTGACCAAATCATTGACCTTTCGCTTTGTCATTGCGCTTTCGAGTTATTACCTGACCATATACAAGCTGGCCCATCGCATGCCCTCAAGCGCTGACTTGCAGCGTTTCGAGTTCGCCCCCTTTGCCAAGGCCTTGCGCATCCCAACCATCCAGGTGGTGCATGGAGAGGGGCGTAAAGATCAAAAAATGGACAGTCTTATCAAAAAGTTCTGGTACATCCAGGCGGCCAATGAAAAAATTGCCATGAAACTTGCCAATCATATTTTATGCGTCAATCCCAATATCAAGAAGCGCATTGAAGAAGAGTTTCCAGCTCAGGCTGAGAAATCCGAAGTGATGACAGTGTCAGTGGATACAAGGATTTTTTCCCCTAGCCCGTTTGATGTCAGCGATGATATTTTTAAGCTGGTGTTCACAGGCCGACTGGATGCGTTTAAGGATCCCGCTTTATTGTTTAAAACCATAAAACTGTTGGGAGAAAAGCTCGACGGCAAGGTTGAGTTTCACTATGTTGGCACGAGCGATCCGCACCGTTATGACGAGTTCAAGGATATTGAACATCTGACCGTGCGTCATGGTTTTCAAAAGGCCAACGGTGTTGCCGATATTTTGTCAAAGGTTCATGCCGGGATCATTACCTCTCATTTTGAAGGCATGCCTTGCTTTATGTTGGAGGTTCTATCTTCGGGTCGTCCTATGGGCTGTATCAAGCTTCCGCAATATGAGCTGATAGTCAAACCACCGGTTAGTGGATTCTTTGTCGAGCGCGCCGTGACCGATGAGCAAAGTGCCCAAGAGATGGCTAGTGCGTTCGTCGATATGTGGAGTGAAATAAAAGAAGGGTCGATTGATCCAGGTATGGTGCATCAATGTATCGATCCCTTCACAGTCGATAATCAGCTGCCGCGTGTCTTTGATATCCACCGTAAACTGGTTAGCGCTGATTAGGTTGAAAGGAATGATCTCAGGTAATTGGTTAGAGTGAATTTTTGAAATGATACAAGTCGGGAATTTTGGGAGCTAAGAACGTGGTTGAAAAAACAAAAACAGGAAAAAGGGGCAAGTCTAAACCGAGCGACGAACAGGTAAAATCGGAAAGCAATCCTGATATTGGCGGCCTGACAGCGTCCCTTGAAGCTCTTGTCTCTATCGCTGATGAAGGAGAAAAAAGAACTGCTGGAGATGTTGTTCAACTATCTGCCCGTACGCCAAAAGACTGTAAGGGAAAAGAGCGTTCAAAGAAAAAATCATCTGCTCAAAAAAAGCGGAGCTCCTCCAGAGATAAAGTGCAAATGCCATCGATCAAAGACGCGGAAATTGAAGACGCGGAGTCATTGGGGGTGGTTGAACTTTTGGGCGCGCTCAAATCTGATATTGATAGTTTGCGCCAGGACAATGAAGAGTTTAAAGTCCGCTTGTTGAGCTCTCCTCTGGCGCGTAGTAATTCTGCTCTGGAAGCTGGCGATGATAAGTCTGAATTGCATACGCTGCTCGAAGCTCTTAAAGCTGATATCGGCAATCTGCGTGAAGAAAATGATCAATTGCGGACCGAGGCCTTTGCGGCTCAAGACAATGTCCCCACCGATGAGAGTGGTGATGAAGAACTCTACGGCATGTTGGCGGAGCTGAAAGATGATATCGTTTCTATGCGCACAGAAAATGATGCTTTGCGTGCCGGCGATTTGACGACACCTTCCGCCAGATCAGCGCAAAATAGTGATGATGTGACGATGGTATTGCGCGAACTCAAATCAGATATCAATGATCTTAAACATGATAATGAATCATTGCGTCTGGAAAACCTGACCGCTCGCGATGGTGCCTATTTTGACAATCTTGGCGGCCAGTACGAAGCTTACCGGAACGACGAAAGTAGTGTGGCATCTGGGCTGTTAAAGATTGTTGGCGCGCTCGCTCTTGCTTTGACGGCCGGTGGTGGCGGCTATTATTTTGCCAAAACGCAAGGCGGCATGCAGGTTCCGATGAATCGCTCAATGTCAGTCCCGGCTACCGGCGGAAATATCGCGCTGAACCAGCCATCTGGAAAATCGCCACCTCGCGTAAAGCCATTGGCACCAGTTGTCAAACCCGTTACAGCTCCGGTTAAAATCAAAACTGCCAAAGCACCACCCGTGCCGGTGACCGCACTCAATTCAACCGTCAGCTTGGATGTTGAAACGGCTATGATGGCCCGCGCCAGTGGCTTGATGGAGGCACGTGATATTGGCTCCGCGCGGATGGTTTTTGTTTATCTGGCAAGGCATGGCAGCGCGGTGGCGATGACCCGCTTGGCGCAGACCTACGACCCGCAATTCCTTGGCCTGCAAGGGTTCGATGCGGGCAAGAATGGCGATCTGGTGCGTGCTAAGCGCCTTTATGGTGCCGCTTCCGGTATGGGGGATCAAGAAGCAGCGACCCGCTTGCAAGAGATGCAATAGCGGCTCTGTTTCACATTGCGTGATGCCACCTTTTGCTGGAGTGCAGAGGCAGACACATAAGTGGCCCCATGGAAGATCGCTTAGAATGGATCCTCGACAAATATGCGGGGTGACTTCATTGCCCAGAATAAGATGTGTGGCCGCATATTTTCAACGACGACGAGGGGAAGGAATCCAGTCCCAATCACCATCTCGGACATACACATTTCCCAGCTTTCGTCATCCCCGGACAAGCGGAGCGCAGATCCGGGGATACAATCCTGTAGATATTCAAAGGTGCTGCTCAACCGCGCTCGCGCAAGATTTTTTCAAACAGATCGCTATATTGTTTAGCGCCGATTACCATATCAAAGCTTTTGGCGCGCTCGATACGGGGCAGGGGGTCACCCGGGTTTTCAAGGATCTTGTCGACCTCACTGGCAAGGGTGGCAGGGGTGAGATCTATTGCCAAAAGCGCCCCATAGCGGCCATCATCCAGCACTTCTCGCGGCCCGCCGCAATCGGTTGCCAGCACCGGTAGGCCAAAGCCCAGCGCTTCCACTAGCACCAGACCAAAACTCTCAGTTATCGAGGTGAGGGCAAAGCATTTTGCTCTGGCGTAATAAGCGCCGGTATCTTGCACATAGCCCGGTAGCGTGACGTGATGTGACAGGCCGAGTTCTTCAATTAGCAAGGTCAGCTTCTGTCGCTCGCTTCCCTCACCCAGAATGATCAGGCTTGCTGACTTGTCTACGAGCTGTGCGAAGGCCTTGATGAGCAGATCAAAGCGCTTGTTAGGGACAAGGCGCCCTACTGATAGAATTATATTTTCGCGCGCTTGCAGATCCGCTGGGTCATGATTTGGAGGGCAGGCGGGTAGCGGCACTGGATTGTAGATCCGCACGAGCTTGTCGCGCCGGGCTTTCCAATCCACGGCGAGACTCTCCAGCAATTTATCGGAAACGGCGACAACTTGCGCAGCATATAGGCTCATCGCTGGCAGGTTTTTATAACCAAGCCAGCTTAATTTGCCGGTCTTGTATTCTTCAAAGCCATGATAGGTGAGTACGAGAGCAGGTGTTTTATTGATCGTATTTCGTTTCGCCAGATTTCTAGCTTTGGAGAGCACCGAGGCTGCAACAATCTTGAAATTGGCCGAGGCAATCGCCGAAATAACAATGTCTGGATTTTGCTCTATGAGGGTGCGTGAAAGCTCGCGGATCGAGGCGATGTGATGGTTTGAGAGCTGCAGTCTTTTGACGTTACCCGATAGAACAGGACTGTTTCTGCCAGCCTCGAATTCCACCACGAGGCTCACATCATGGCCTTTTTCTGCAAACCAGTTGGCGAGGTTGGCTATGACCCGTTCGGCCCCGCCATCCACCAGCCCGGGAATATAGAAAAGCAGCTTCATATTCTCCCCCCCGGCAGCTATTCCGCTTTGTCGTCGCCCTCGCTTTTATCCTCTTCCTCTTTTCTATTTGGGAAATTGGCAAAAACATCTGCGGCTTCGCGCTTGGCGTCATCGACGGATGGGGCCTCTGAACGATCGCCCATGCCTGAAGGCACGGGAGTTTGTGGGCTATCAAACGGGTTGACATTTGCTGGTGCTGTTGTTGCCGCTGTGGGTAGCAAGGTGCCAGCCGGTTTTGGCATTTCTCCGCCTTCTTTTTTGATGCGCGCGGCAGCAATTTCAACTTCATTATCAAGATCGGTTTGTGTGCACAGGCCTAGCGCCACAGGATCAACGGGCTGGAAATTGGAGATATTGGTGTGGGTGCGCTTTTTGATTTTTTCGATGGTAGGCTTGGTGGTGCCAACGAGGCGAATAATCTGCGGGTCTTTCAACTCGGGATGATTGCGCACCAGCCAGACGATGGCATTAGGGCGATCCTGGCGTTTTGAAACCGGCACATATTTAGGCCGCTTGCGTGTTTTTTTATTGCTGGCGGGGATGATCACATTGCTCTTTTGCAGCTTGAGATTATATTTTGCGTCTTTCTGGCCTTTTTCGATTTCTTCGCGTTTCAGCTGGTTGGAGGAAATGGGGTCCATGCCTTTGATACCCTGCGCCACATCGTCATCGGCGATGCCTTTGACTTCGAGCATGTGGAGGCCGCAAAAATCGGCAATCTGCTCAAAAGTCAGCGAGGTATTTTCGACCAGCCATACAGCAGTGGCTTTTGGCATAAGAGGGGTATCGGCCATAATAAATTCTCCGGCCTCCGGGGTTTAAAGAGGGAGGCGCTCTTGAAGTTTGCATAAACTGTTTGGGAAACGTACGCTCATTATAAGCAAGGAATGAGGGAAATCCAACCCAAAAGCCCAAAAAGCGAAAAAACCCGATTTTTAGAAGCAGCGCTTCATAATACGGCAGCGGGTTTTGCCGCTGGGGTATCGCGCTTTTGCAGGGTCATTGCGCAAGGTAGAGCAAATCCGTTTTAGGCCAGCCATTTTTAACTATCCCTGACGATGGCCGGTTTTAGAGGCCCAGCAATCGGCCTTGCGCTCGCTTTTGCCGCGGCGCAGATGATCACATTCATGGGTGTAGATCATCCATTGTTCGACCCGCGAATACTTACTTGTCCAGTTCCGTGTGATTATGTTGAAGCCACCGATTCTCTTCATTTCTATACTTTTAGGCCATTTTCGATGAGATGTTTTTCCCATTCATAGGCGTGCTGGACGATGGTGTTGAGGTCGTCTAGTTGCGGCTGCCAGCCAAGTTCTTTACGAATGCGGTCGGCTCCAGCGATCAGGGCAGCGGGGTCGCCTGCCCGGCGATCGGTCAATTCGACTGTGAAATCTACTCCCACAGCTTTTTTGACGGCTTCGACTACTTCAAGCACAGAGTAGCCATTGCCATATCCGCAGTTAAGAATTTTGTTTTCACCATTGCCTCGAAGATGCTCAAGGGCACGCAGATGAGCACTGACGAGGTCGCTCACATGGATATAGTCGCGAATACAAGTGCCGTCCGGCGTGTCATAATCAGTGCCAAAAACCAGTAATTTGTCCCGGTCGCCAAGCGCTGCTTGAGAGGTCACCTTTATGAGATGGGTAGCGTGCGGTGTGGATTGGCCAGTGCGGCCTTTCGCGTCGGCTCCAGCAACGTTAAAATAGCGTAAGGCGACAAAGTTCAGATTATGGGCAAAGGAGGTATCGGTGAGCATGATCTCGGTCATCATTTTGGAGGATCCATAGGGCGAGATCGGGTTAAGCGGTGCGTCTTCATGAACGGGGTTGGTATCGGGCATGCCATAAACAGCCGCGGTCGATGAAAAAATGAAATGTTTCACGCCCCCTTTTACAGCAGCGGCAATCAAGGCGCGTGATTTGATGGTATTGTTGAGATAATAGCCAAGCGGATCTTCGATGGATTCAGGAACAACGATGGAGCCCGCAAAATGAATGATGGCATCGACATTATAGGTGCTGATGGTATTGGCCAGCAGCTCCATATCGCCAGCATCCCCTTGAACAAAATGGGCTTTATCGGCGACAGCCCAGCGAAACCCAGTTGACAGATTATCGACAACGACGACCTCTTGGCCAGCTTCTATCAACTCCCAGACCATGTGACTGCCAATATAGCCAGCGCCACCCGTTATTAATACGCTCATTTGAGGAACCTTTTTGATTTCGTTGAATGATTTTTTGTTGAATACCAAGGCTGTTCTGGATTGTCCGTACGGATAGTGTCTAAATTTTTTTGTATCAATAGACCAAATTTTACTTTGCGAATAGCCTTTAATCGACTGATAAGACGACTTGCTGACTTGATTTGATAGAGATCGCGAATAAGCGTTTGTTGGAATATACTGGAGACGTATTAATAATTTTTGGATTACCTTCGTCTTTGATCGAGATCATATCCAAATCATCTGACAGGCAGATATCATGAGACTTGTGATTGCATGAATACCATTTGACAAAAATTGCCTAGTATTTCGTACCCCGTTTGATGAACTCGGGCCAAGGTCCCTATCAATCAGCTACCAGGCGAAAAAAACAGCCATCCGGATATAGGGGGACGAAACAGGGGATTTATAGAGGTTCCCTAATTTATGTTGTGATCGTTTTCAAAAAATCAGCCAGATCCTCGGTTGCATAATCCACATAGGGTTCATCGCCCGAACCAAGATCAATGGCACAGGCGTCAGCATGATCACCGAGGCTGCGCACCAGCACCGTCTTCATGCCAAGCTCAAATGGCACTTCAAGATTGCGGGCAATATCTTCAAACATGGCCGCGCGAGCAGGATCGACACCGGTCTGCTCAATCATCATCGTGTAGGTTTTCTTCGCTGGTTTTGGCACATAGTGGGAGGCCTTGATGTCGTGCACGGTATCGAAAAGGTCGGTAATACCAAGCTGCGCCATGACGGCCTGTGCATGAGCGACCGAGCCATTGGTGAAGACCATCTTTCGCCCCGGTAGCATATCAATTGCGCGTGCCAATTCAGGTGCCTCCTCAACGCCAGAGTGATCAATATCATGCACAAAATGCAAATAGGCTTCGGGGTCCATTTGATGATTGACCATCATGCCGTTCATGGTCGTGCCAAAATCTCGAAAATAGCTTTTTTGCAAGGCATAAGCCTCGTCATGTTCTACCCCTAAAAAATCGGCCACATATTGTGTCATGCGTTTGTCTATTTGATCAAACAATCTGCAACTGGCTGGATATAGCGTGTTGTCGAGATCAAAAATCCAGTTCTTAATATGCCCAAAATAATTCATGTCATTCCCCTAATGTCCTCGCTGGTCTGGTATCCTGTGCGGATGGTATTTCTTAGATCTCTACAGCAGCACCATATCGTCGCGATGGATCATGGCGGTACGACCTTCATAGCCCAGTATACCGGCGATTTCCTTGCTATGATGGCCGATGATTTTTTGCGCATCGTGAATGTTGTAGGCGCACAGGCCGCGGGCAATTTCTTTTTTATTCTCATCGCAAACAATCACCACGTCGCCGCGCTCAAAGGAACCTGACAGGCTTTTGATTCCGGCAGGTAACAGGCTCTTGCCACTCAAAAGTGCCTTGGCGGCTCCGGCATCTATGACCAGCCCTCCCCGGCATTCAAGCCCCCCGGCGATCCAGCGCTTGCGCGATGTCACGGCATTGCCCTTGGCGTGGAACCATGTGGTCGGGGCACCATCAAACAGCGCCTTTATGGGATGATCGATCTGACCAGAAGTGATCAGCATATGGACGCCCGCCTTGGTAGCGATCTTGCCCGCGAGAATTTTAGTGATCATGCCGCCAGATCCATAATCACTACCGACCGACCCAGCCATGGCTTCGATTCTAGGGGTGATTTCCGCGATATCGCAAAGATGTTTGGCATCTTTGTTATCGCCTGGTGGGGTTGTATACAGGCCATCCACGTCCGACAACAAGATTAACAGATCGGCGCTCATCATGCTGGCGACACGCGCCGCCAACCGGTCATTATCGCCAAAGCGGATTTCGCTAGTCGCCACTGTGTCGTTTTCGTTGACAATGGGCACGGCACCCAGTTTCAGCAAGGTCGAAATAGTGTCTCTGGCGTTCAGATAACGGCCCCGTTCCTCGGTATCGCCAAGCGTCACCAGTACCTGCGCGGCGATCAAATCATGGGCCTTCAAGCGCTCTTCATAAGCATGCGCAAGGGTGATCTGACCAACGCTGGCCGCCGCTTGGCTCTCTTCCAGCTTCAAAGCGCCAGATGCCAAACCAAGCTGACCACGTCCCAGCGCAATCGCACCAGAAGAAACAATCAACACCTCACAGCCACGGCCCACAAACTGAGCAACGTCGCCGATCAAGGACGACAGCCATTGATCTTTCAATCGGCCGCCCTCATCAATTAGCAAAGATGAGCCGATCTTGATAACGATGCGTTTTGCTTTTTGCCATTCCGCTTTCATTATTGGTCTCGCTTAAAACTTTGCTCTCTAAAATCCGTGACTGTTAAGCTTCTTTTCTTTGGGAGCTCTGGCCATTTTTATTTCCTTGCCTATTTCCTGCATCAGGCGGTTGGTGCCTTTACCGCTCACCGCCGAGATGTGCCAGGGGCGTTGGCTGCTGACTTTTTCAAGCTTGTCCGCCTGCATCTGTGCCAGTTCTTCGTCCACAGCGTCGCATTTGGTCAGGGCCACCAGCTCTTTCTTTTCAGCCAGCCCACCGCCATAGGCCGCGATTTCAGTACGAATGGTCTCGTAGTCGCTGGCGATATCATTCGAGAGCACATCAATCAAATGCACTAGTACGCCGCAGCGTTCTACATGCCCAAGAAAGCGGGACCCAAGCCCTGTGCCATCACTTGCGCCCTCAATAAGTCCTGGAATATCGGCCAGCACAAAATCCACGTCCCCGGCCTTTACGACACCCAGATTGGGATGCAAGGTGGTAAAGGGATAATTGGCAATCTTAGGATTGGCAGCTGATATGGCAGACAAAAGCGTCGACTTGCCAGCATTTGGCAAACCGATCAGGCCACTATCGGCAATCAGCTTCAAGCGTAGCCAAACAACAGTTTCTTCGCCAGGAAGTCCAGGGTTTGCCTTGCGCGGTGCTTGATTGGTGGCCGACTTAAAGCGTGCGTTACCAAACCCGCCACTACCGCCCGTGGCCAGCACGGCTGTTTGCCCAATCTTGAGGAGATCAGCCAACATGGTTTGATTGTCTTCGGCAAAAATCTGTGTTCCCGGCGGCACGAACAGATATTTGTCGTCGCCAGCTGCGCCTGACTTGTTGCGCCCCTTGCCGTTTTCACCGCGCCCAGCCTTGTAATGCTGGTAAAAGCGAAAATCGATCAGCGTATTGAGATTATCGACGCATTGCACCAACACTTCGCCGCCGTTGCCGCCATCTCCGCCGTCCGGGCCGCCAAATTCAATATATTTCTCGCGCCGGAACGACAGACAGCCATTACCGCCATCTCCAGATTTGATATAAACCCGTGCCTGATCCAGAAATTTCATCGTTTCATCCACTTTAAGGGCCGATCACCCTTAAATCCTTATACTAGTGTAGCCCTCCGTCCCTCTCCTCAAGCAGGAGAGGGAAGAAGAACAACAATCTCAATAGCAGATCCCTTTTGTCCTCCCTCCCAAACGGGGAGAGGGCTAGGGTGAGGGGGTTCAAAAAACAAACCCGCCAGCGATGCTCCGTCAACCAATCCGCTTTCTCGCATCTCATCAAATAGCCTGGCAGATAAGTGCCTTGAAACCGCGACCATAGCAAAGTTTTCTCGACCTGCTGAAAACCATTTTTCTCCATGACGCGCCCAGATACCGGATTTTCTTCCAGATATGTAGCCTCAACAGCAGGCGCGTTCAATCTCTCAAATACAAATGCAAGCAGCGCTCCAACTGCTTCTGACATCAAACCGCGCCCCCAATGATCAAGCCCCAACCAGAAGTCAAATGAGGGACAAGGGTTCGCACGAACCAGCAGATGATCGATATTAATGACACCTATAAGCTGATCTGCAACGCTTTTTTCATAGATCCCAAAGGTGAAACTGCTTTCTCCCCAACTGGAATTTATGCGTCCGAACCAGTTGGTTGCATCAATAAAGGAATAGGGATGTGGTGCAGTTGCCAGATATTCGATAATCTGCGGTTTGCCCAGTTCACTGGTGATCGCGGGCAGGTCTCGCTTGCTTGGCCTGTGCAGGGTTAATCTGTCCGTTACTAATCTAAAGCTTTCTGGTTCATCATTCTTCATCTCATGCTCCACAAAAAAGGGGCCGATCAAGGGGCCCCTTTTTTATGGATGAGAAGATGCTCTACCGGACCTTATGATCGGTAGAGTTTGTCAATTTCATACCGTTATTTATTTCTCAATTACCGCAGTCGCCCTCGGCATTACGGAAATGAAGACTTTGCCATTACGGCGGGTCTTGAATTCAACATTGCCTTCAATTTTGGCGAAGATGGTGTAATCCTTGCCAAGGCCAACGCCCGTACCGGGGTGCCATTTTGTGCCGCGCTGGCGAATAAGAATATTGCCGGGAATGACGTGCTCGCCGCCGTATTTCTTGACACCAAGACGTCTGCCAGCGGAATCGCGACCATTACGGGATGAACCGCCTGCCTTTTTATGAGCCATAATATCTATCCTTTACCTGTGTCTATCTGCGTTACAGGGGTTTGTTATTTCTTTTCGTCGCCCAGTTTTTTGGCTTGCATAAGCCACTCATCACGATCGATGCGCCCTTTAAAGCTAAGGGCATCGTCAACCTTGGCGATCTCATCCTTGGAAAGCCCAGAAACCTGCTTATAGGTTGTAATACCAAGATCATTGAGCTTCTTCTCAAGGGCTGGACCAACACCACTGATTTTTTTCAGATCGTCAGCGTCACCTGCAGGAGCTGTAAACAAGGGCGTTATTGCGCCGCTGGTATTTTTTTCAGCGGTGGGCTTGGCGGTCGCTTTTTTCGAAGCCTTTTCACCTTTGCCAATCACTTCAAGGATTTTAACCTTGGTCAATTCCTGGCGGTGGCCATTTTTACGGCGATAGTTTTTACGGCGCTTCTTTTTGAAAACGATGATCTTGCGGCCACGTTTTTGCTCGATCACTTCGGCAGAAACGCTAGCGCCTTCAATCATCGGTGATCCAACGGTCGGGGCACCTTCGCCACCAATCATCAACACCTCATCAAAAGAGACGGTTGAGCCGGCATCGCCAGCAACTTTTTCTATTTCCAGAATATCATCGGCAATAACACGGTATTGCTTGCCGCCTGTCTTGATGACAGCATATTTTTCAGCACTCATTGGGGCTTGTCCTCAAACTTTATTCCGCATCCTTCGGCGCTGTGTTGTTCAATATGAAGAACACAGACTTTGAAACTGGCCTCGGATAGCGCATTTGGCGCAAAAGGCCTTTGCCAATCTGCGCTCATCGAATGCGCAAATATACGCGGTTTTTGAGCCAAGTCAACGAATATCACCACCAGGCCCTTAATACAATATAAGGGTGATAGCACGCGCAGCCATGCTAATATGAAGATCTCCTCTGTTATGCCTTTTTTTGCGCCGATATAGGGAGGCCACATTTAGACTTAAAAAAGCTCACATCCATGAGCTTATGGGGAGACACACATGTCAAGCTTGCAAGATGACCTGATGTCATTGCTCAAGAATCTAAGCTCCACAAAAGCCGATGGCGAGCAAACAAGCCCCCAGCCCCAGCCTGATCCAGATGGACTGCCGCTGGTTGCTCAATCCATTCTCTCCAGTCTTGACCTTTCTGATAAGCGGCTTGAGCCGTATCCGCACTGGTTGATGCAGGATGTCTTGCCAGCTGGTTATTGCGAAGCCATTACCTCCATTCCAATTCACGCACCGACCGTAGAAGAGGCCAATTTTGACGGCCGCCGCAACACCAATGACGATTTACGCACCTATTTTAACGAAGAACAACAAGCTAAACGCCCTGTCATAAAAGAAATTGTAGAGGGTTTCGAGCACCCAATTGTACGCAAAGCCTTTGAAGCAATCACGGGCGCTGATCTCTCTGATGGACACTTGCGTATTGAATATTGTC
The DNA here is from genome assembly GCA_024228495.1 of bacterium. GTDB lineage: Bacteria > Pseudomonadota > Alphaproteobacteria > Rhizobiales > JAKIUO01 > JAKIUO01. The sequence goes on from JAAETJ010000754.1 coordinate 40,901, forward strand.
AAGATACCCAGGGCTTTTGGCTAGAACCACATACTGATATATCGGTCAAAAAACTAACCATGCTGGTCTATTTGCTTAACGATCCAGACTTGGCCTTGACTGGAACCGATATCCACCTGGGCCCACCAGGTCATGAATATGTGGGATCAGCTCCCTATGGTCAGAACAAGGGCATAATCTTCATCCCCAGCGACGATACCTGGCATGGTGTTGGTCATAACCCGATACCTGAAGAAAAAGTGCGCAAATCCTTGATCATTAATTATGTGACATCAGATTGGCGCGATAAATGGGAACTCGCCTAAGTTCAAATTCTAATGCCTGCGTGAAGCTTCAGACTTTGTAATCAGATTGTGAAGTTTCAAAAGATCGTCCTCACTCACATCAATGAAGGTATCAAGTCCCTTCACGGCCTCGACAAAATCTGCATGGGAAATCGCATGTTTTGTGCGTTCTTGCTCCGTCTGCTGTTGCGGCCTCATATGCCAGCCACTTGGGTATCGGCGCCAGTTGAAGGGGGCATTGAACAACAAAGCGATGACCAACAGAACGATCGCATTGAGTGCCACAGGGGCAAGCGCAAAGCTATAGCCTAGTTCACGGATGCCGTCGGCAGCGAAAACGGCGCTTAAAGCCGTAGCAGCTCCCGGGGGATGCACGCATCTACCAAGGAACATGACAAAGGTGCAAAGAGCAACCGCGAGAGGCGCGGCCAGCATCGGATCGGCAATATGCCGACCAACAAAAACGCCAATCAGTGCTGAAACGATATGCCCCGCCAAAACCGGCCAGGGCTGCGATACGGCCGCGTGGGGCAAGGAAAACAGCAGCATCGCCGTTGCGCCCATGGAGGCAACAATCAAAACAGCAGCATCTGGTTCCATGAATTTACTAGAGATCAGATAGACCGCCAAAATCGCCACAAAAGCGCCAATGGTCGAGAGCGCTTTTTCAATATAATTTCGCGGCAGGATTTCCACGCCGATAAAATCGAGAACCACTGCCAGATGGCGAGACGTTCTAAGTTTTTGGCGGAGCGCTATCGACTTTTGCATGAACGATCCTTTGCGGAACCAGGATTTATAATAATCAGTTCTATTCGATCAATCCAACGATAGCTCACCCTTCTCAATAGTCGTCTAGAACCCTCCTGACTTGCCGAACTAAACGCTCTCCGCCAATTGGCGCAGCACATATTGCAAGATGCCGCCGTGGCGGAAATAGGTGAGTTCGTCCTCGGTATCGATGCGCACATTTAGCGTAATGGTTTGCTCACTGCCATCGGCTCTAACAACCGATGCATCAACAGTAGAGCGCGGCGAAAGATTCGTCAGATTGCCAATACTGATCTGCTCCTCGCCGGTGAGGCCGTGACTATTAATATCTTCGCCCACAAGGAAGGTCAAGGGCAGCACGCCCATGCCAATCAGATTGGAGCGATGGATACGCTCAAAGCTTGTAGCGATGACTGCACGGATACCCAGCAGGCGCGTGCCTTTGGCGGCCCAGTCGCGCGAGGACCCAGTGCCATATTCCTTGCCGGTCAGCACGACCAGCGGCACGCCTTCTTCCATATAGCGCATGGCGGCGTCATAGATGCTCATCTCGTCGCCGGATGGCATATGGCGGGTGACACCGCCTTCTGAACCGGGCAAGAGCTGGTTGCGGATGCGGATATTGGCGAAGGTGCCGCGCATCATCACATCATGATTACCGCGTCGCGATCCATAGCTGTTAAATTCGCGGGCTGGCACTTGATGCTCCGTCAAATAGCCACCAGCCGGGCTGTCTTCTTTAATGGCCCCCGCCGGAGAAATATGATCCGTCGTGATGCTATCGCCAAACAAAGCGATGGTGCGCGCTTTTTCAATGTTTTTGACCGGTTCGGGTTCCATGGTCATGCCGGTAAAATAGGGCGGGTTCTGGATATAGGTTGAGCTCATGTCCCAACCATAGGTTTCGCCACCACTCATTTTGACGCCCTGCCAGTGCTCGTCGCCCTTGAATACATCGCCATAGCGTGTGTCGAACATTTCAGGCGTCACTGTGCTGCGGACAATATCGGCAATTTCCTTATTAGTTGGCCACAGGTCTTTCAGCATGACGGGATTACCATCCTCATCCTTGCCAAGCGGTTCATTCGTCAAATCAACATTGAGGTTGCCCGCGATGGCATAGGCAACAACGAGAGGAGGTGAGGCGAGGAAATTGGCGCGAATGTCAGGGCCGATGCGACCTTCAAAATTACGGTTTCCAGACAGGACTGAGCAGGAAATGAGATCATATTCGTGGATCGTTTTGGCAAGGTCTTCAGCCAGCGGTCCAGAATTTCCGATGCAGGTGGTGCAGCCATAGCCCACCAGATTAAAACCAAGCGCGGACAATTCGCTCATCAGCCCAGCTTTTTCAAGATAATCGGTGACAACCTGCGATCCCGGCGCCAGTGAGGTCTTGACCCACGGTTTTACATTGAGCCCTTTAGTGTGGGCGTTTTTTGCCACCAGCCCAGCAGCGATCAAGACCGAAGGGTTGGAGGTGTTGGTGCAAGAGGTAATGGCGGCGATCATCACATCACCATGCCCCAGATCATGATCGCGACCCATCACGTTGACGCGGCGCCCCAGCTCTTCACCTTTGCCAAACTCGGTGTTCATAACCTTGGCAAATTGCTGTTTGGCCATGCCTAGATCAATGCGGTCTTGTGGTCGTTTGGGACCAGAAATAGCCGCTGTGATCGATCCAAGGTCAAGTTCTAGCACGTCTGTGAACACGGGTTCATTGCCCGGCTCGCGCCACATGCCCTGTGCTTTGGCATAAGCTTCCACCAACACAGCTTCGTTGTTGCGACCGGTAGCATTGAGATAAGTCAGCGTGTCATTATCAACGGGGAAAAACCCGCAAGTCGCGCCATATTCCGGGGCCATATTGGCCAGCGTCGCTTGATCTTCCAGCGACAGATGATCGAGGCCATCGCCGAAATATTCGACAAATTTACTGACCACACCATGCTCACGCAGCATCTCCACAACACGTAAAACGAGATCGGTGGCGGTTAGTCCTTCACCAAGCTTGCCGGAAAGCCTGATGCCCACCACTTCGGGGATCAGCATGGAAATGGGCTGGCCAAGCATGGCGGCCTCCGCTTCAATGCCGCCAACGCCCCAGCCAAGTACGGAAAGCCCATTGACCATGGTTGTGTGACTGTCGGTGCCAACCAGCGTATCAGGATAGGCAAATGTCTCACCATCTATTTCGTTGGTCCAGACGGTACGCGCCAGATATTCCAGATTAACCTGATGGCAAATACCGGTTCCAGGAGGCACAACGCGAAAATTATCAAAGGCGTCGCCGCCCCAGCGCAGGAATTCATAGCGCTCTTTATTGCGCTGATATTCGCGTGCAACATTTTGTTCGAACGCGTCATTGGTGGCAAAATGATCCACCATGACGGAGTGGTCAATAACCAGATCTACAGGCACTTGCGGGTTGATGGCCTTGGCATCGCCGCCCAGATCTTTCATCGCATCGCGCATGGCCGCCAGATCAACAACGGCTGGCACGCCGGTGAAATCCTGCATCAGTACGCGGGCCGGACGGTAAGCAATCTCATGGGTCGAGCGCTTATTTTCGAGCCAGCCCGAAAACGCCAGAATATCGTCTTTGGTAACCGATCTACCATCTTCAAAACGCAACAGATTTTCCACCAGCACCTTCAAGGAGAACGGCAACTTCGAAATCCCCGTTAGACCATTTTGCTCGGCCTGCTTGAGATCAAAATAAACATAGTCCTTGTCGGCGACATTGAGGGTTTTTCTGCATTTAAAACTGTCGAGGGAATTTTGGGGGCTTGCCATATGCCTATACTTCCTGTTTGTTCATGAAAGTTTGGTTTTGGCACTTATAGTAGGCTTGTTGACATTTGACCAGACAATCTGAAACTTGTTCGCCATTATGAACGGAATTTGATGAAACTTGTCGTTGAAAATCTAACCTGTCGGCGCGGTTTGCGCACCATCTTTAGCGATTTGAGCTTTAGCGTTGAAGGCGGGCAGGGACTATTGCTGACTGGTGCCAATGGCTCAGGCAAAACCACCTTGCTGCGCATGCTGGCGGGCTATTTGGAAGCAAGTAGTGGCGAGGTGCGCCTTGAAGGCGGCGACGATGAGCTGGAGCTAGCTGAGCAATACCATTATGTTGGCCATCACAACGGCATCAAGCACAGCTTTACCGCCCTCGAAAATCTGCAATTTCTCGCCGACTATCTTGGCGGTGACAATTTTAGAGACGCCATCGACACATTCGGCCTGCGCGGGCTGGAAGATATTCCGGCCGCCATCATGTCAGCGGGGCAAAAACGCCGCCTTGGCTTGTCGCGGCTTGTGCTCGTGAAGCGCCCGATCTGGTTCCTCGATGAACCCTCGGTTTCCCTCGATGTGCAATCGGTGCAAATTCTGGCGGGGGTAGTTTCAAGACATATCGAAAACGGCGGCATCGTAATTGCCGCCACCCACGTGCCTCTCGGCGTCGATTTCAAAGACGAACTGGTGTTGGGGTGGTAGAACTAATCATTACATGTCACGTCCCGTGTGGCACTGTAAAATGTCATTTAATTTTCCAATAACTCTTTCTGGATTTCTTCTGGCAGAGGGAACCAGCGCAGGGTTTCTGCCTGACCGGTGAACGCTCCTCCTTTGCTAACTGCTGCGCCCTTTGCGCTATGTGCCTGGTTGAAAATACTGCGGGCTTCTTCCAGATAGCACTTCAGGGCCTCTTCACCGATGCTCGCTGCCGTTGTTGCAGTGGTGCCAAGTATATCCAGATTCTCCAACCCCAGCGGCGCAGTATCTGCCGCGCTACAATGACGCCAAAGCCCGTTATCGGAATCAAACGTGTAATGCGGTAGTAGCTTCCAGCCATGCTCGGCGACGAGATTGATGGCCTCAATAATATAATTGGCAACGGTATCGGAAAAAAAATAATTAAATCCGATTCTAGTCCAGCCTGGTTTAATACCGTTGCAACCGTGAACGATGCTTTCTTCGAAAGCGCGGGATTGATCCATGTCGATGTGTAGCAAGCGGTGACCATATGGTCCAGCACAAGAACACCCGCCCCTAGACTGAATACCGAACAAGTCATTGAGGAGGGCGACTACGAAGTCATGATGCAGATTCTGCTTACCGTGACGGATGACAAAAGAGACGATGGAAAGACGCGGAAGAACCGGATTGCCGAGTACTTGAATATTCGGATTGGCAACCCATTTTTTGAGTGCGCGGCGTACGAACGAAGTTTCTCGTTCTTCGATCAAATCAACGCCAACGAAAGCTTTAAGTTGAAAAGCAAGGCCTGCACGTATACTTTCAATGATAGCCGGTGTGCCACCTTCCTCGCGGTGCTCTTTGTCTGAAATGTAAACATGTTCGGTGGGATTGACGTAGCTAACCGTGCCTCCACCCGGCCGGGCCGGGACACGGTTATCCATCAACCGCTTATGCACGACCAATACGCCTGGCGAACCGGGGCCGCCGACGAATTTATGGGGTGACATAAACAGCGCGTCCATGGCCGGTGTGCCGCCCTCGCCGGTAACGTCAATGGCGATATAGGGTGCCGCTGCAGCATAATCCCAAAATGACAAGGCGTTATGGGCGTGCAATAAGCACGAAATGCCGTGCATGTCTGAAATGATTCCCGTAACATTGGAGGCCGCTGAAAAACTGCCTATCAGCAACTCCCGATCCTTGTGGAGTCGGAGCTGTTGCTCCAGATGCACTAAGTCAATGCGGCCATCGGCATCTTCATTGATAGTGATGACGTCGGCGATGGTTTCACGCCAAGGTAACTCGTTGGAATGATGCTCATAGGGACCAATAAAAACGACTGGCCTTTCGCCTGCAGGAATGGATTTTGACAGTCCATATTTGGCATCCAGGTTGGTCGGGATACGGATATTCAGAATATCTATCAAGTGGTTGATCGCGCCTGTCGCACCGGAGCCACAAAAGATGACTGCATAATTCTCATCGGCATTTACAGAACGCCGGATTTGAGCACGCGCCTGTTCGCGGTAGTGGGTCGTCTGTAATCCGGTCAGCGACGTTTCGGTATGGGTATTGGCATAATAGGGCAGCACCTGATCGCGGAGAAAGGTTTCGATGAAATCAAGGGCGCGGCCGGAGGCTGTGTAATCGGCGTAAGTAATGCGCCGGTGCCCGTAAGGCCCATCAATAACATGGTCGTCTCCAATGACCGATTTTCTGATTCTGTCGAGAAGAAGGTCTTTGTTGGTCATGTCTTTAATCTCGCTAGGTTGTTTAATTTCAAAGACTTATGTGACATCGGTGGCAAGTAGCGTGCGTTCTGTTTCAAATAACATGTGTATGATGGGTAGCACGGGAGGAGGGAAGAAAGAAAAATTTTTTTCCTACACCAAAATAGGGTTCCTGGCAGTAATTTAAGAATGTTCTCTCTTTATACTTGTATCCATTTGATGTCGACGATAAAGAATTGCGTGCAGTGCCAACTCCTTTGGGAACATCACCCCAATCAATGTTCGAGCTGGAATATTCTCCATAGCGATTTTTCATCTGACTTATTTGACCGTTCGCTAAAATCCCATCAATGAGGCAGGGATGTCCGTTATGTCGTCGACGCGATCTTTTTTCATGCGTTCGGCAATCAAGAAGGCCAACTCTAGCGATTGATTGGCGTTGAGACGCGGGTCGCAATGAGTGTGATAGCGGGCCGACAGATCAGTTTCCTTGATGCCATGAGCACCGCCCGTACATTCGGTTACCTGCTGGCCGGTCATCTCGATATGGATACCGCCAGGATGGGTACCCTCTGCTTGATGAATATCGAAGAACTCACCGACCTCTTGCATAATGTCATTGAACGGACGGGTCTTGTAACCAGATGTGGCTTTTACGGTGTTGCCATGCATGGGATCGCACGACCAAACAACCGAGCGGCCTTCTTTTTCAATGGAGCGGATCAGTTCGGCTTGATGCTCGGCACCTTTGCCAGCGCCAAAGCGGCAGATCAGCGTCAGGCGGCCCGCTTCGTTATCGGGATTGAGAACGTCGTTGAGCTTGATCAGCTCGTCAGGTTCAATGCTTGGACCGCATTTGATACCAATGGGGTTTTTGACACCGCGGGCAAATTCTACATGGGCGTGATCAAGCTGGCGGGTGCGATCACCAATCCACAGCATATGGCCAGAGGTCGCATAATGCTCGCCTGTTGTTGAATCAATGCGCGTTAAAGCCTGTTCATAGCTTAGTAAAAGTGCTTCATGGCTGACATAAAAACTCGTGGAGCGCAGCTGAGGCACGTTTTCAGGGGTCAGGCCACAAGCGCGCATGAAGCGCAGGCTTTCCGAAATGCGGTCTGCAAGGTCCTCATAGCGGTCGCCGGCCGGGCTGTCTTTGAGATAGTTGCGGTTCCATTGATGGACGTGCTCCAGATTAGCATAGCCTCCACCGGCAAAAGCGCGCAACAGATTGAGTGTTGCAGCCGATTGACGATAGGCCATGATCTGGCGCTCGGGGTCCGGTTCGCGGCTTTTGTCCTCGAACTCCATGGCGTTAATAATGTCACCGCGATAGCTTGGCAACTTGACACCGTCCTGGTCTTCAATAGACGATGAGCGTGGTTTGGCAAATTGTCCGGCAATACGCCCGACTTTTACGACGGGAGAGCCGCCTGCATAGGTCAGCACCGCAGCCATTTGCAAAAAAATGCGAAAGAAATCACGGATATTATCGGCATTATGCTCGGCAAAGCTTTCGGCGCAATCACCGCCTTGGAGTAAAAACCCATTGCCACTGGCAACTTCAGCGAGGCATTTTTTAAGCTCACGGGCTTCGCCAGCAAATACCAGCGGGGGAAATTCGGCCAGCCGCTCTTCGACTTTGTGGAGTTCGTTCTTGTCGCTATAATCGGGCATATGCAACCCGGGTTTGTCGCGCCAGTTCCTAGGAGACCATTTGTTGGTCATTTCGTACCCATCCATCTTGTTATAAAAGCAGATCGTTTGCGGTAATTTCAGCTGATATATAGTAAACTTCACGCCAGTTATAAGGGACAGTTTACGCAGTTTCAAACAGCTTTCTTTACGATTTAGCGCAACAAGGGTTAATCTGCATACGAGAAGTCATGAAAGGGCACAAATATGCGAACAAGCGAACCGTCATTTTCCATCGGAATGGAGGAGGAATATCACCTTGTCGAGATAGACACCGGTGATCTTGTCATACAGCAACCAGATGAATTGCTGGCCACATGCACCAAAGCGCTTGGCGATCGTGTGACCCGCGAGTTTCAACAATGCCAAATCGAAATCGGTACTAAAGTGTGTGCTAATGCGGGTGAAATACGCTCTGAACTACGCGAATTGCGCGCTGGTATTGCCGATATTACCAGGCAGCATGGTATCGCCCCTATTGCTGTTTCGACCCATCCATATGGCGAATGGGACAAGCAGGTGCACACCAGGCGCGAGCGCTATGATCTGCTGGAGCGTGATATGCAGATCGCTGCGCGGCGTTTGCTGATTTGTGGCATGCATGTGCATGTGGGTATCGAAGATGAAGCCTTGCGCATTGATCTGTTCAACCAGGCCTCCTATTTTTTGCCGCATCTGTTGGCACTGACCGCTTCGTCACCGTTTTGGAAAGGCGGTATGACCGGGCTGAAAGCCTACCGCTTGTCGGTATTTGACGAGCTACCGCGCACCGGTTTGCCCGAACCGTTTTCAAGCTGGGGTGAATATCGCCGCATGGTCAATCTGTTGGTCGAGGCGAAGATCATCTCCGATGCGACGATGATCTGGTGGGACCTGCGCCCTTCTGAAAAATTTCCGACCCTTGAAATGCGCATCTGTGATGTTTGCCCGCGGATCGATGATGCAGTGGCGGTGGCCATGTTGTACCGATGCATTTTGCGTATGCTTTACCGTCTGCGCCATAATAATCAGCGCTGGCGGGCTTATCCAACGTTCCTTATTCGCGAAAACCGCTGGCGGGCGCAACGTTATGGGGTCAGCGGCACAATGATCGATTTCGGGCGCGGCGAGATGTTGCCATTTCATGAGTTGATCGATGAGCTGATCGAGCATGTGATGGAAGATGCCCAGGTGCTCGATTGCGTTGATGAGGTCAATCATTGCAAAACCATCGCTCGTGAAGGCACCAGCGCCGATCGCCAGATTGCCCTGTTTAAAAAACTGGCCGCAGAGGGCGCTAGCGACAAGGAAGCACTGCGCGCGATTGTGCAAGCTCTTCGCGCTGAAACATTGGAGGGGACCAGCTTTGAATGATCTTATTTTTTAAATTTTCAGGACTGATCGGTCCGGTTCCAACCTTTATCGCATCTTTGATCGACCTCTTCGTTTTCACTTCAGCGCTTGCCTGGTATTTTTATATCCGCTGGTCGAAGGTTTATGTCGAGGAACTGAAAGAAGGACTGTTGGAAGGGGGCGGTCTTGCCCCTGGTGTTGAAAGCCTGCTGCATGATTTGGAAAATCCGCAAGACCGCCAGGCCGTCTATTTGAAACAGCTCGGCTCTTTGTTGCGATGGTCAGACAGATATTGGGGACCGGTCAGGAAGTTTCGTTCGCAAAAACAGGCCGGGTCCAGCAACTTTTTTGTCCATAATGCATGGTCACCACAAAGCTACGCCTTTTCGCTCAAGCTCGCTGTTATATACCCTATTGTCAGCATAATTCTTGTCTGGGCGATCAGCGGACAGAACACGTCCGGCGTTCCTCGATTACTTCCTGAAAATCTTGAACCCGTGCAACGGGCAACAGCCTTTCTCGGCCTTACAATCGCCACGTGGATGTGGTATTTGTACGGATGTACGTCCGGCTGGAAACAAGCTGGAAACAATATGTATATTTCGCAGTCGCAGGCGCAGTCGCAGTCACAGTCGCAGTCGCAGGCGCAGGCGCAGTCGCAGTCGCAGTCGCAGTCGCAGTCGCAGTCGCAGTCACATTCGCAGTCGCAGTCATAATTCTGGAAGACCGTGCAGAGACAAAAAACTGGCAAAGGCACTTTTATGCCGGGCACTGGATATTTTTCACCCTCGCCATTTTTATCGCGGCAGGGTATGCCGATTTCATTCCGGCCAAAACCTTTGCCTTTGTATGGGCCCTGCTGATATTCATGGCTCTGCTGCCTCTGCTCAACGCTGCATTCGACTGGTTGTCATTGGGGGTAACGCGCAGCCTGTTGACGACAACGCTGGAACAAAAAGGACAAGGGGCAGTGGGGCGCAGTCTCGTGGATCTGGTCCTTGCTGTAGTGTCACTTGTCTTACTGGCGCTCATCGCCACCGCCGCCTTGCAATGTCTTAATCTGTTGTCTGTATCAGGTGGCGGCAAACAGATTTACGATCTCGCGGGACTGTTTGACAATCTGCGCAACAGGTCATATGAGCCAGCGGTCTGGTGGATATATTTCACCTTGTTCTCCACGCTTTTGCCAACGATTGTTCATGCGGTCGCCGGGGTCAAAAGCCTGCTGGGATGGACATTTGGCAAGAAGCAGCGACGCC
>JAAETJ010000755.1 GCA_024228495.1 bacterium
CCAATACGATCAGAGCCGGACTCCAGCATATAGGTCAGTTCATCCAGATCAGCAGTGTCGGTTGCAGCTGCACCCAATAGTTTATTTATGATCACCCGCCGCCCCCAGGCATCGGGTGCACCATCCCTGATGCAGCCGGGCATTGAAAGCCCGTCAAGCAGGGGCAAAGCACCAGCTCGCAACGGCAATTCTGGTTCATAAATGGCAATCGCATTATCACGTTCCAGATAGCTCTTACCGTAGTTAAACAGGATATTGCCCCCGTTTGTCCCAAGCATGTCGGTCTCAAGCTTGCCTGCCACAACGGGTTCAACAGCACCGGGCAACCAAATCCAGACAAAAGCTTCCGTATACGTTTTGCGATTAGAAGTCATCGTCTATAGCTTTCTTTGGATTGTGGGTGCTTTTGGGCAGCAAAGAAATTTTGTCATCGGCCGCGCCTATCTGACGGCGCAAGGGAGATGTTTCTGCTTCAAACAGATTGATGCCCACAAGACTGGCCGCTTCGAACACAAGACCGATGGCGCATGTCATGTCGCCCTTTTCAATCTTCTGAAGCGTGTATCTGGAAATACCGGCACGGGTTGCCAGTTCTCCTTCTGACCATTTACACTGCTTACGGGCAAGTTTGATTTCCATGCCAAGCAGACGCGCTGCTTCGCGTGCAAATGTTGAATATGTCCGTGACTTAACCATGTTGATAGCCCTTAGAATGACTGTTGCACCAGCCATATCAGGTCAATATGACTATCACAACAATCATTATGGCTGTTTGAAATTAGCATTTCAAGAAAATTATGACTGCTTGACCAGTCATAATCAGCAAAAATGACCACCATAAATTGCGCTTCGATCTCAGCTGCCAGGCAACCTATAAACGAATTTCAGTACTGTTCAGGGTCAAAAGGGTGAGTTTCGCCATCAAATTACATTCCAATTGC
>JAAETJ010000756.1 GCA_024228495.1 bacterium
GTGATGTCGTGGAGATATTGCACCGTAACAGGGTACGGCTTGTCATGGCTGGATAGCCAAAGCTGCAAATGCTTGGCAAGCGGGGAACGCGCCAGCTTTTTGCGCTGATCCCATTCGATAACCGTAAAACCACGGTCAAACAGCTTTATCAGGTTGCGGTTGACGCGGAATGAGAATTTGCCATCCTCTTCCCTGTCGGCCCATTCAGGCAGCAGGGAGCCGCAATAGGTACCTTGTCCTTTGCGTTTGATGGTCACAGCCGTTGTGGTTAGGTGCTCCAAAGAGCGTAAAAGGCGGTCATGGTCGCTCTTGCCTGTGCTGCGGCCTATGAGCTTCAACAGGCCATGCGCGGTAAAACGCACGGCATTTTCTTCCGGCATGTCTCTTGCCAGATGCATGATAGCCTCGAACACGTCCAGATGGTCTTGCGTAAGGCTTGGGCCGCTATAGGTGATGCTAAAGTCACCTTGTGCGAACACGGGCACGCGTTCGTTGTATTGCCCGTCTATGCCCTTCGCGGCAGCGAACAGGGCACATCGTATAAGGTCATTGGGGACGCCTCGTTGCGGATCACCCCACAAGGGGAACTGGTAGACCTTGGCGCTTTCGCGGCGCTGTATTCCCTCTTGAATCCGAGCAAGCTGATGATTGAGCTTTTGTGATGTTGTCATGTGGCGGTGTTCCTGAGTATTTTTATGCCTTGCAACGAGATTACAGGCTTTCCCCAGAAACGCCAAGGTCCGGCGGGGGGATTACTTGTAGCGGCCCACAATAAGAATCGCTCCGACCCACAATAAGGCCCAGTGAGCACGTAGCTGTCATAAGGTGCCATTTGTATACAATATATTGATTTTTAATAAAATAATAGTGATCTCATCTGGATTAGCAAAGAACTAAGGTATTTTCTTGATGAAC
>JAAETJ010000757.1 GCA_024228495.1 bacterium
CAAACCCTTCATCTAGTGCTGAAGGCGGCATGTTTAGCGGTAACTTCATCATAGATAATTTTTTCTGGCTGCATCGGTTGCAAGATCAATATCGCCAATGGCACAACGCCACTGACGGCAGCGCGATAGAAGTTCACATCTACGGCCCACCAGAGCTATTGGAACAATCAGATTTGCAAATTTTGGCACAAGCAATTGGCGACATACACACCGCCTTCCCTGAAATGCGCGGTCACATCATCCACAAACAGTTACAACGCAACACCGTCCCCCACACGCTCTTTGGTGTTGGCGCGGCCGATAAGCATTTAGGCATAGAAACATCTTGGAAAAATCTGTACACCTGCGGCGACTGGGTTTATCATCCCACGCCATCCTTTTTTATGGAACGCGCAATCGTGACTGGAATTGAGGCCGCCAACAAAGTGCTGGAAATCTACAGTCTGGAATCTTTTCCACTGGTAGATGATTCTCCTCCAGAACCATTTGCCGCATTTTTACAAAAACTAATGAAAAGAGGACGGCGTATAGTGCAAAGAAGGCGAAGAAGTTCGAATAGTGACATGTGTCACCTGTGTCAAGCCCCAATCGGGGCAACCTCTAAATCTGATAGCAAATCAGGGTGATATTTGCTCACCAAGTTGACATAAGCACGCACAACACCTGGTTGCATATTAGTCAAACTCGGAATCTGCTCAGCCGGGATGCGTCGTCGCAATGATAATTTTACCCGTTCATAATCACGCAAGTAACGCCCCACGCTGCTTTGGGCATGTTGACTGCGGTATGCTACTTCTGCTTCATCCAATCCTTCTTCATATAACTGTACGATCTCCGCTTTATGCGTTGGTTTCATCCCCTGATCGAAGTAGTAACCCATCGTTGCCAATGGTTTGCCCGTTTCCAGACGCGCTTCGGCCAATAATTTGCTGATTTCTACTGTACCCAATCCAACCATCAGGCTCAAATCAGCTAATGTAAGCAGAACTGGGCCGCGCGGATGTTGCCAACCATGCTCTACCAGACGCGCCAGCCGTTTTCGCAATAGATTTTGACGCGCCTGTTTCCCCGCTTTACCTTGTGGAACGGCCGCTCTCTCTTTTGTATCTTCGGCCACGCTGACTGGCCATGATATGGTTGCCAACTTATGCGTGCTGGTTGGTTGCCCAGGATATGCCTTCCCTCCCTCTGCCTTGATTCCAGTAAAAATCATCCAGCCTGGACTGAGCCGTTCTGCTGCTGGATAAAATGTTTCCGCCATTGCATGAATATCTTCTGCCAACAGGTTGGCGATACGGCCGTTAGCAACTAAACTGTATTCTGTCTCCAGCAGATGGACGACAGCCTGCTTGAAAGTCCGCTTTGTACTGCCTTGATACGCTTGGCTGCTCATACGACCCTCTTTTTTTTCGCCCGCTTCCCTTGTGACCGCTGTTGAAAGCGTTCTAACTGGGCGGTCAGCCGTTCTCTCACGAATGGCGTGTCATGTTTTTCGTAAATGGTCAGATAGTCAGCGACCAAAGGCCAGCCAATTTGTAAGAGCAGAGCAATCTCGTCACGGCTCAACCCTTGTTGTCGCAGGTGGATAACTCGACTAAAACCACGCACATATCGTTGTACAGAGGCAACGCTGTGGTGTGTGGCGCGTGCTATCTGGTCATATGTTTCGCCACGTAACCATCGCCCTACTATCAACGCTTTATGGGTTTGCCCCCGTCCGATCCCTTTCAGATTACCGCGCGTCGGCAGATAAATACCCTGTGCTGTCAAGGCAGCGCAATCCCGCTTGATTGTACGTACTGATACATGTAGCGCTTGCGCGAGGTCTTCTTGACTGGCAACCGCGCCCTGTGCCACTGCTTCTGTTAGCAATCGCTGGATACGGTGTCGCCGCACAGCGGCGATACCGTATCCAGCTTGTACCTTACGGTCTTCCTTGCCTGCATCTATCGTCCAGACGACTTCCTTTTGCGCTGTATTGCTTAATGCTTCACCATGTCTGGCCGTCATCGTCACCAGAATGACGCGCATTTGCCCTGGTTCGATCTGATTGGTCGTCCCATTCAGGCATTCCTGTACGTCCTCCAAGATAGCGCGGGCCACACGCGGCGGTTGCTGAAACTCTTTTTGTAGAATATGCAACAGTTGTTGCTCTTTTGTTTTAGCCGCCATGCGGCTCATTACCTCTTTTTTCATCTTATCACCTCATTTTGGGTATTGTTTTACCCTTTGAGGTGACACCTGTCACTATATAGATTGTTTGAATGGATATGTACTTCGCCCGCGTCGCCGACGATGCCCAGCGGTTCGATCCAGCCAACAAAGTAACCTGTGCCGACGAGTATGCCGATTAAAAAGTAGAAGAGGCCAGCGATGTAGAATTTACGGCCGTTTGACACCTCCGTCGCTTTTTCTGATTTGCCGCGAATGCCCACCATTTGGATAAACAGGAGGATGGTGGCGATGAAAACGGCCGTTCCGCCCACAATAATCGGCACGCTGCTGATCAATGGAATGCCAACCAGCAAGAAGGCGATACCG
>JAAETJ010000758.1 GCA_024228495.1 bacterium
AGTGCAAAATCAAGGCAACGTTGCAACCCAATCCACATTGTTTTTGGCCCCGGAAAACCATCGTTTTACGATTGAGCAAACCACCAAAACTGGCAACCATTTTGATTATGGCATCTAATGATGG
Organism: bacterium; assembly: GCA_024228495.1. Lineage (GTDB taxonomy): Bacteria > Pseudomonadota > Alphaproteobacteria > Rhizobiales > JAKIUO01 > JAKIUO01. The sequence goes on from JAAETJ010000758.1 coordinate 125, forward strand.
CGGTTGTTCAGGTGGTTTTTGTTTCTTGTAAACGATATATACCGCTTTCCATTCTTGTTCACCGAACAATACTTCGCACGACAGCTCAGGACACGCCCGACCCAGCATGGTCAATTACAGTACGCGCCATGCCACCATCATGTAAAAGGCCAGCGCAGGCTCCAAGCGCGTAAGCCGTTCCAGCTGTAACTCTTCGACCTTACAACCGCTTTTGAGTATTTTGAAATAGATCTCGACCTGCCAGCGGCAAAGGTACCATTGCAGAATTTCCAGGGCCTGTTCCAGTGTCTGAGCGGGTCGGCTGGTGAGTAAAACCCACTCGATGGGCTGTTCACCCTTCGGCGGTCTTTTTTCCCGGGCGCGAATAGCGGTGAGTTCAACATCGGGTAGGCGATGTCCTTGACGACAAGGGCCTTGCCACACAACCCGGGTTGCCTGAATCGTTTGCTCTATCAAG
>JAAETJ010000759.1 GCA_024228495.1 bacterium
CTGCTCGCTAGGGTCATCAGGGGCCGGTTTGCGACGATCTTTCAGGATGCTCATGACTCTTTGTCGCAGTGCAGTGTGTCTAACCTCTCCCGCTACATCGAAGCTCACGCTGTCTTGGCAGATGGGGGGCAGGAACGCTTCAAATTCCTGGGGAAACCGGAATCGCCAGCGCTCCATTTTGGTTGCTGAGCCTGGCGCCAGGGCGATGAGCAACAGACCCTTGCGAATCAGAGAATTTTGCACCATTTTGAAAACTGGGGTATAGCGCTGCGTGAAGGTACTGTGCCAACTATGCTTGTTTGGAGAGAGGCGCTCGAAAAAGCAGATATCCACTGTTTGGCCTTCCAGTTTCAGAAGGTGCAGGAAAGTGATCTCGTTCCGGGTCAAGGAGGCGAGGGCAGCCTTCAAGCCGATATCGGATAAGAAGTAGCTCTCGAAAATAGTCCGCGAAGAGGCCTCCTGGGCTGAAAATCCACGATGCATGCAGATCGCTTTGATATCAGCAGCACTCAAGACCTGCCGGCACATTTCTGTCAGCATGGCTGAAGTATTCATAGCATTGTGTTAGCTGCGCTTCTCGAAAGCACCGCGCCTTGTACTCGAACAAAAATCCTAATTTTTAGAAGTGCCTTTAATTCAAGCGCTTGGAAATTTTTATTGTACCGTTCAACCGCTGCTCCCCTTGCGCTTCGAAACAGTCGTCGGACAAAGATCTTATGGTCTCTTCCAGCAG
>JAAETJ010000760.1 GCA_024228495.1 bacterium
CAATCACTTCGATAAGCTGTTGGGAAGGACCCTTGGGGCCTGGTTTGCGCTTTCCACCAGATGAAAATAACCGTCGATATTTGCGCCTCTTCATTGCCTCATGAAATTTAAGCATGGTTACCGAACTGAGTACAGCCGCCGCTTTGCGGATCCGACTGGGTTTCATGAAAAGGGACCACAAGCCAAATAAGACGCGATCTCAGGATGTAAGATTGGGCGCCCTATGACGCGTACGGTTGACAATGAGCTGTTGATGCTTGAGGAGTAGAGATTCCGCAACGAGTGCCTTGGTCCCACCGGGCCCGATCAGCTTGGCTACGGTGGTCACAAGATGTAGAAGGAGTATCAGAAAAATCCTCATGGTGGGCCTATTGTTGCCCTTCTTGCATCGATTTACAAGGCCGTGAAAATAGGCGATTTTTTGGGCATACTAACAATTCGCCACCCACAGGTCCATAAATAGGATCGTACGGAATCCGACAGTAACAATGAGGATCAGTTCTTGCGATTTTCTTCTTCTCTTAACTTACGTATCTCCTGCAACGAAAGCCCTGTTGTCTCCGCAATCTTTTCATCCGGCAATTCATCCAAAAGTTTGCGGGCTACCTGTATCTTACCTTCTACCAAACCCTCTTCATGACCCTGCTCCATCCCCAACTGATAGGAGGGCAGTTTCTTTATGTCCACTTGTGTCAGCATCTTTTCAACCTCTTTGATGGTCGCCTGCAGTTCCCGGTTCTCCGATAAGATCTCCAGCATGTCAATGTAGCGCCGGAAGCCGCTTTCGTCATCCTTCAGCAGTGTTTTCAATCGTGTCACTATGTAGTGTACTACATCTTTGGCCGGCCGGTTTTTGAAATCACATAAGATGGCCAGCACCAGCGCATCTGGGGTGTCCTGCTGCAACAGCGCGTCACAGTCGATCTGGCGCATGTCCAGTATCCGGTACTGGTAGCGAAATCCTGGTTCATCGATCCCATCGGGCATCGTGAGCCGCGCCTTGCCGATATAGATCAGATACTGGTGCAGGGGTTCCCCAAACCCGCTCAGACGGATATCGGTGTAGTAGCGCAG
>JAAETJ010000761.1 GCA_024228495.1 bacterium
ATTATTCCATCGAGGATGTCCGTAAAATGGAAACCGTTGAAAAGGCGCTTGAAGAAGGCGACCTGAAGACGGTGGCCAAACTCGCCCACCTGTACACCCTGACACCTGTGGCAGCGGAGTAAGGATAAGATGGCAGAATGAGTGAGGTATTTATTCGCTCACCTATTCAACGCCAACTCAACATCATCCTTTGTTAGCTTGATAAATTTCTCCATTATGCCAGCAACTTCAGCCGCATCCATATTTAATGAAACCAAAATCTGGATACATCCTTTCCCTTTCGTCGCCCATTTAATGAGATGACCATCGATACTCTGTCCCTCATACTTCTTTATAATATCTGCTAAGTGAACAAACTTGGCGGCCTCAATATGAAATTCCAGCCCGATTGATCCGCTATGATAGTGTAAAAATTCATAGTGAACGGTGCTTGGCCAGTCCTCTGCGCGGATTTGTCGGTAACGAGGTTGACTTGGTCGAAAAATTCCAAGGCCTGTATTCAATTGACCGAATTTAGAAACAATCTCTTCAAACTGTGGATTTCTTTCACGTATCTTTCTTTGCTCATTCGATTTATTTCTCAAACGTACCTGATAATCTTCAATCTCTGGCAAAGGAATTATCTGTTGGATGTCGATGAATAGTTCTTTTTCGTGTTTATAAGGAATCATGCGAATGCAAACAATATCAATATTACTCTGATTCAACCACATAACAGATGTTGTGACCTCTTTTGAAAAATCAGAAGAAACCAGTACGATACGCACGTTTTGCCCGAAATCGTCCTCACTAAATTCTGCCCCCAAAAACATACGCAGTTTGTCGTCAGCGTGTTCCCCACTGATATTTTTATGACTATCCTTCTCCATATAATTTCGAAGGGCGTCCACAGCTTCGCCAAATGTCGTTGCTGACACCATAGCTGCATAACGAATTGCCTGAAGCTCAGAATGAGCCCCAGTTTCATCTCGCTTTAGTTCGATAACGACGAGATTGCCGTTCTTATCAACCGCCAGTAAATCAATTCGGCGTTTTGAGTTCTGCCATTCTGAAAATTCTTCAGAGATGACCAGACAATCAGGTGCAATGGTCTCGATCTGCTGCCTCAGTAGAGCCTGCAAATCTTCGCGTTCTCGAATTTTTTCGGATTTAAATGTTGTACGCTCGACTTTTTCCAAAGTATTATTGCTACTGCGCAGTCTGTAAATCGCCATTCATCGTGTATCCCTATTTCATTTCCGAATTCCCATATTAGCTTTACAGTAATATGCCTACGTATGATAAGTTTATACAACTCCCCTCACCCGTCATTCCCGCGCAGGCGGGAATCCAAGCGGCCATCCGCTTGTGATGTGTCGCAGATCGCAAACATACTATAGACTTACCCCCTCACCCCAGCCCTCTCCCCCTGGGAGAGGGAGCAAGAACCACCACTGCGACAAAACGGCAAAGGCTCGAAATCGGCGCTGGAAAGTTGGGGGCTGCTTCGTAAGAAGGGAAAGAAAGGGGCGCTTCCTCGCTCTTTGATCCAACCAATCTGGAGACTTCCATAAAAAAATATCACGCAGAACGCTTCTCACCGGCGGCACACTGGCCTCTGCCCTATCGCTCGCCGCACTGCTTGGCAGTGCCGGACCAGCGGCCGCCAAGGCCAGCCCTCGCGCTGCTGGTTATCGCGATGAACCACGGGGTAACCAAAAATGTGCCAATTGCCGCGTCTTCAATCCGCGCAACAATAGCTGCCAGATCGTCAGCGGCACATTCTCGCCCAATGGCTGGTGCCGTTTCTGGAGATAGAAAGTAGGGTGTGTTAGCGCCGTTTCTGTTGCCATGCAAACTGGTAGCTCCTTCGCGAAAGGCGCGTAACGCACCCTACATATCTTAGCAGGACGGGGAATTTACCCCATCCGCAAGCTTCATGCCTGTGGTGAAGTTTGCATGAACGGTATGGTCAGGGTTGCAAACCCAGACCAGCAGTTTAATTAGCCATCTCGAGCCCACTCTCAAACCTCATTCCCGCGAAGGTGGGAACCCCAGCGATTTTTCGCTCGAAGCAAAAATTGCACCTCAAGGCCTACGCCCCCGCACAAACGCCATTACCGCCAAAACACCCCCAAACCCGCGCAGTTATGACATTTAGGCACCTGTCAGTTTTTCACCTCAACCATAACTGATTTGGCGCTATTCAGGCCACACTCCCCATGCTATTGTGCGACAACGAAGAAGAACGAGTGACTCAGGCGGGAACCGGGTCAGACAAAGGGGGCAGGTACGCAGTTGCCAGGCCATATCGGTCGGAAGCACCACAAATAAGCTTGAAAGATGCGAGAAATTGGCATTTGGAACACTATTTGCTATTGTTGCGATCAGTGTTGGCAGATGTGATTTGGCGCTTGTGGAGCCCGCAAATGTGCCCAAAACGACAAGTTGGAGACAAAATCCAGCGCAGACCAATGACGGGCCGCAAGATGTGCCCCCCTTTGGTTATGGACAATTAGAGTAAACAGTAAACGACATGGAGCGTCCGAGTAATGAAGAATATGTCCATCAAAGCACTCTCTCTCACCATACTTGCATTCATTGCAATCTATGGTGCGTTTGTGATCTACAGTGCCATGACCATATCGGGGAATTCAGAGCAGGCAGAGGGGTTCTGGACCAAATATCAAGATATCAGCTCCACCCGCGTCAGTGCTTTCAATTCGATTGAAAAAGCCCTTGGCTATGGCCAGATGGTCAACCGCTTCAAGGATTATGTGATCCGCAAGGATGACAAAATGCCCGCCAGGATTCGCGTTGCGGTTGGCAAGGTGCACGCCTCGATCGAGCAATATGCCGAAGCCGCCATCACTCCAGCCGAGCGCTCCGCTCTTCGCCAGATCAAAAAAGTTGTCGATGCCTATGCGATCAATCTGCAAGAAGCCAGCACAATGGTCGATGAAGGTTATAGCTCACGCCAGATCGACAAGGTTGTCAAAGTTGATGACAGCCCCGCCTTTGAAGGCTTGGCTACCCTGCGCAAAGCTGTCAAGTCTCATCGCCTTGAACAATCGGACGAACAGACCAAAATCGAACTGCTGGGTGAAATTCACCGCGCCCTTGGTTATGGCGGCATGATCCACGAATTTAAAGACTTCCTGCTCCGCCAGAAAAGCGAACGGGTTGAAAAGGTCAAAAAATCGATCGCCGACATTCAGGTCGCCGTTGATAAATATCGTAATTTCTCGCTGGTTCCTGCCGAAAATCTGGCGCTCAACAGCCTGATGGAAATCGTCAATCAATATCGCGACAATCTCGATCAGGCAGTGACAATGGCCAGCCAGCACAAATCTCCTGAAGAAATCGACCTGCGCGTCAAAATTGATGACAGGCCCGCGCTGTCCGCCCTGCAGATTCTGCACGCCGAATATAGCAATGCCATTGAGGTCTCCAAACGCACCACAACTGATCATCTGCAAAGCACGTCGCTGCTTTCGCGCAATATTTTCCTGGGATCGGCGATTGGCCTGGGACTGCTCATGCTGCTGATCTCTTATGTGTTATTCTCGCATGTGCTCGGGCCCATCAATAAAATCTCCTACACGCTGGACAAATTTATCGATGGCGATCTGGATATCGAATTTTATGGCACTGAACGTAAAGACGAGCTTGGCTATATGGCCACCGTCATCGACAAGCTGCGCCTGATCCTGATCAGCTATGCCCTGCGCCAGTCCGGAGATACGGGACAGCAATAGGCCAGAAAGAAAGAATGGAATAGCCTTTGCCGGGCTCCACAATAGCCAGGCAAGCAAAGATAATGACGACAGGAAGAGATACCAATGGTTCGCCTATTCACGTTACTTGCAGCACTGACAATGGGGTCAATATCTGCACATGGCGAAGGCGATGTGGCGCTTGGGGAATATTTGTCAACGGCCTGTGTCACCTGCCATCAGCTGACCGGCGTTAATAATGGCATCCCCTCCATTGTTGGCTGGGATACCACGGCCTTCGTGAAAACGTTGCAATCCTATCAGGCCAAGGAACGAGAAAACCCTGTCATGCGGATGATAACGGAGCCGATGACAGTAGAAGAAATGGAAGCGCTTGCCGCCTATTTTGCAACGATCAAACCAGTAGAGTCCGCCGAATAGGCTACGAAAACAAACTGCCGCAAGGCAAAAGACAACAAACAGATCAATCAATAGGCTTTGGACTATTGACGAGTAAATCAGGGAGTAATGAGATGACTATGAACCGAAGGCAATTCGGCAAGCTAACAGGAGCAGCCGCCCTGACTATGGGACTTGGCGCAAATGCAGGCGCCGTCTTTGGAGCTGGAAAACCAAGAGTCGTGGTGATTGGTGGTGGTGCTGGCGGTGCAACGGTTGCGCGCTATCTCGCCAAGGATTCCAAAGGCAGGCTCAACATCACTTTGCTCGAGCCAACCAAGCGCTATTACACCTGCTTCTTCTCCAATCTCTATATTGGTGGCTTTCGAAAATATGAGAGTATTGGTCATTCCTATGACAAGCTGGCCTCAAAATTTGGCATTAATATCGTCCATGACTGGGCAACCAGTATTGATCGTGCCGGAAAAAAAATAGTACTTGGCGGTGGCTCTTCCATTCCCTACGACATCTTGGTTGTCTCACCGGGTATCGATATCAAATATAATAGTGTCCCGGGCTATTCCGTATCTGGTTCTGGCACCTTCCCACATGCCTGGAAATCAGGCACGCAGGCGCAGTTTCTCAAAAACCGCGTCACCAGCATGAAACAGGGCGGCACCTTTGTCATGCTGACCCCGCCAAACCCCTACCGCTGTCCTCCTGGACCCTATGAGCGCGTCTCAATGATTGCACATCATTTTAAATACCATAATCCAAAAGCCAAGATCATCATCCTTGATCCCAAGGATAAATTCTCCAAAATGGCTCTGTTCCAGGATGGCTGGAAACGTCACTATGGTAATATGATTGAATGGCAACCACTGTCGACACTCGATGGGTTGAAGCGCGTTGACACCGACGCCATGACATTTGAAACCGGTCTCGACAATTTCAAGGCTGATGCTGGTTGCGTCATCCCCGCCATGACTGGTGGACGCATTGCCAAGGATGCAGGCCTCACCAACAAATCTGGATGGGCGCCCATCAAGCCTGGCAGCATGCAATCGACGCAGGACCCCAACATCTATGTGATCGGTGATACGAGCATCGCCGCCTCCATGCCAAAATCTGGGTTCTCCGCCAACTCGCAAGCCAAATCATGCGCCATGGCCATACGCGGTGTGCTACTTGGTTCACGGACCTTCCCGGCCAAATACGCCAATACCTGCTGGAGCTTCCTCGCAATTGACGATGGCATAAAAGTTGGCGCCACCTATAGACCAGGAAAAACCAAAATCGAGCCAACGTCCAAACTGATCTCCAAGGTAGGCGAAAGCGATCAACTTCGCCAGCAGACCTATGCCGAGTTCTTTGGCTGGTATAATGCCATCACCAAAGACATGTTTGGCACTTGAGGCTAGACTAAACCACTACCCGCCTCGCAGACGATTAAATCACTAGCCGCAATAATTGCGGTTCCAGCGAGCACGCGGACCATTATCGATATGGATATGGCTGCAAGTGCCATGGTAGAGGCCAACGCCGCCTTTGTGGTTTTTGTTAAGCCAGCGCCAGACTTTCATTTTATTTTTTATCTTGAAATCAACTGCACGGCAATCGGCATGCTTCGAGCGTCGACCAGTGCCAGCAATACGAGCACCGCTGCGCTTGGTAGAAATGATGGTGATGGTGCCAAATTTCTTGCGAACCTGCGCAAGCCGCTGCTTAACGATTGAAGGGAGGCATCCGGTTGGCTGTCTACCAGCTTTCGAACGATCACTCGTCCAACCTAGAACAAGCAGCGCGAACAGGCCTGTCAAAATCACATTGCGCATTTTATCACCCTCTCAAAACTTCCAAAGTTATTTTCTGGCCGTTTTATATATCGATGTGCGTATTACACAATCGCAACAGTGTCGCAGGGTGAAAGCTCTCAATATCCTTTAGAGTCAATGCTTTAGATATTTTCACCGCAATTCGAACATAATCCGATCATTTCAATATTGATCTTGTGGAGATGAAAACCGGTGCTTGAGGCTTGTTGGCGCAAGGGCTCTTCACAAGCATTGATAGGTAGTTCCAATGTCATGCCGCATTGCTCGCAGATCATGAAACCAGCTGCTTCTTTATGTGGCGCACTGGAACAAGCAACAAAAGCATTGAGGCTTTCGATGCGATGCGCCATGCCCTTTTCAAGCAGGCCATCAAGAGCTCGATAGATGGTCAGTGGCGCCTTTAGCCCTTCGCGTTTGACTAGGGCCAGGTCGAGGATCTTATAGGCTGTGAGCGGACCTTTGGCGCTGATCAGGGCTGTAAAGACAATCTGCTGATTTTTTGTCAAGGATGTTTTGCTCATATCAGCGGGCTCCCTTTGTCAGGGGCACGATGGAAGTGACGAGGAACAACATCAATGCCGCCACCACAATCGAGGGGCCGGACGGTGTATCAAAGCTCATGGAGCAATAGAGACCAGCGATCACTGATAAAACACCCGCGATCATTGCGCCCACTGCCATCATCTCCGGAGAGGCGGCGAAGCGGCGCGCCGTACTGGCTGGAATAATCAGCAAGGCCGTGATCAGCAATATGCCGACGATTTTCATGGCAATGGCAACAATCAGCGCCACCAGTAACATGAAAACCAGTCTTGTAAATTCCGGCTTCAATCCCTCAGCTCTTGCCAGATCATAGCTCACCGTCTCAGCCAGCAAAGGCCGCCAGATCCATGCCAACACCAGCAATACCAACAATCCACCGCCGTAGATGATCGCGATGTCGATACGCGAGACGGCCAGAATATCGCCAAACAGATAGCCGGTGAGATCAACGCGCAGCCCCGGCATAAAAGCAATCACCACCAGCCCGCTGGCAAGAGCTGAATGGGATAATATTCCCAAAATTGAATCGCTCGAAAGCTTCACATGTTTTTGCAAAGACAAGAGCGACAGGGAAACAAGCGCGGCAATCGTGAACACCGCCACGCTGATATTGATCTGCAACAAAAAGCCAAGCGCCACACCAAGCAGGGCGGAATGGGAAATCGTGTCCCCGAAATAAGCCATCCGCCGCCAGACGATAAAACAGCCGAGCGGCGCAGTGATCAGCGCCACACCGATACCAGCTATCATGGCTCTTACAAAAAAATCATCAAACATTACCCGCATCCCTTTCATCGGTTTTTTGCGCATCAGATGCTGCATCTAGCGGACACTCGCATGTCTCTCCTTGCGCGATAATCGACCCATCTGCGTGGTGGTGATGGTCATGATCGTGATGATAGAGCGCCAGCGTATCAGCTGCCCTCACCCCGAACAGGCGGTGATATTCGGGGTCATTGGCGACGCGTTGCGGGGACCCCTGGCAACAGACATGGCCATTCAGACAGACCACCGTATCGGTGGCGGCCATGACAATATGAAGATCATGGGAGATCAGCAATATGCCGCAATGCAACTGATCGCGCAGGGCGCCAACGAGCTCATATAATGCAATTTCACCGGAATAATCAACGCCTTGAACGGGCTCATCAAGAACTAGTAGCTGCGGTTTTGAAATAATCGCGCGGGCCAGCAGGACGCGCTGAAACTCACCTCCCGACAGTTCTTGGACAGCACAATTGAGCGTGTGAGACGCCCCGACAGAGTGCAAAGCCACTTTGATCTCTTGCAAATCATGATCTGCCGTCAAGGTCATCAAGCGCTTGACCGTCAGCGGCAAGTTGAGATCAATCGCCAGAGATTGCGGCACATAGCCAATGCGGAGATTTTTGGATTTGCGGACGTGCCCCTCATTCGGGTCCAGCAGCCCAAGAACGATCTTGGCCGTTGTCGATTTTCCAGACCCATTGGGACCTATCAGCGTTACAATCTCGCCCTGACGCACTTGCAAATCAACATGACGCACCAGCCAACGGTCCCCGGCACGAACACCAACATGCTCCGCACCAACCAGCTCCTTCGCGCTGTCGAATTTTCTAACCTCAGAACTATTTTCAGTCACATTAGAACTCCAGCCTAGAAAACTGACCCCTTGTGTTATGTAATGTTATATCATAACATTTATGATCGATCTATATGTGAACTAAGGAGTAGGACATGAGCGAAAAGGCTTGTGATCAAATGCCCGGTTTAACCCCCTCACCCCACGGGAGAGGGAGCAAGGAACACTCTGCATTTAAGGTATGCTCTTCTTTTTCCCTATCCCAGGGAGAGAATGTCGGGGTGAAGGGGTCCAACTTATCGATTAAAAATTTCCTCAACCATATAATCTGCATTCTCACTGTATTATTGACTACAGTCTTCACGCAACCTGTTGACGCCAAAATCAATGTTGTGACCACCATTAAGCCGATTCACTCGCTGGTTGCCGCAGTCATGTTCGGCGTTGGCGAACCCCATCTGCTAGTTGAAAGCGGATCACCGCACACCTATACCCTCAAGCCATCCAATGCCCGCGCATTGCAAAGTGCCGATCTGGTGGTGTGGATTGGGCCAAACCTTGAAACTTTCCTCAACAATCCATTGAAATCTCTGGCAAGCAAGGCAGATATAATCGCGCTGGCAGAGATCAATGGCCTCGTCTTGCACAAAATACGCAATGGAGAACATGGACATGGGACTATTGACCCCCATATCTGGCTTGATCCCGTAAATGCGATCGCATTTGTAAGAAATATAGCATCAATGCTCAGCCAAAAAGACTCAGCCAATACCAGCGCCTACAATACAAATGCTAGAAAATTGATCACCGAAATAAATCGCTTCACAAAATTTTATCGACCCTTCATGGCTCGCATTAAAGATCAGTCTTTTTTGACTTATCATGACAGCTATCAATATCTTGAGCGTCATTTTAATTTGCATTTAAACTATGCCGGTTCGATCACCAACAGCCCAGATCGCCGTCCAGGTGCAAGGCATCTGAAAAAGCTGCAAACGCTGATTAGGGACCGCACTGTAAAATGTATTTTCACAGAACCCCAGTTCAAGGCAAAAATCGCCCAGATGTTCCCTGCCACATCGAAAGTCTGGACCAGCACTCTTGACCCCCTTGGGGACAATATAGAAAAAGGCCCCAAGCATTACCTTACTCTGCTGAACAATAATGCCGGGGCCCTGTTCTCATGTCTGGCAATTTGGTGAAATAAGCCGCACGCGGCGATTATTTCATCGGCGTGCATTTCGTATCACACGGCACCACTTCGGTTTTGACCGACTTGCGGGTAATCATATTATTGATCTCCCTTGTACACACATTGCCGCGCTTGACGATCCGCTCAATCAACTGTTTTTGGGGATGAATGCTAGTGCAAACGGTTTTTACTGTGCCACCACCCGCTGCTGCGGCAAGAGAGATACTTGACGCAAAAGCTTTTGAAAACAGCAAAGAACCAACGGAACTGACTGCTGCCGCCTTGGCGCGATCCAGGGAAACCCATTCAGCGACCTGCGTACCGCCATCTTCAGGGATCAGCTCAATCAGCACGTCACCATTTTGACAAGCGCCGATTTGAACCATCGATTTATCTTCGGTCTTCACAGTGTGATAGCTAAGGCTTTGTACACAGCGAATATTCTTGATCCACAGGTCTTTTTGTTTTTCAGCATGCGCAACATCGGAAACTGAAATGCCATATTTAAAACTTTTGTAAAGATCAATACCGGTGGGAATAGCCCCAATCAAAGCGCCAAACACAGCAGGATATAGTAAAAAATATTGCCATGCTTTTTTGGTCTTGCGCACGACGAGATGATCCTCACCGATCACACCTTCAACAACATCTTCGACTTTCGAACCGGCATTTTCGACGAAATTGACGGCACGCCCGCCTATTGTCTGTTCATTTTCCGGTATCTCATTTGGTCCTGCCATAACTTTATTCCTCTTTCTTATCGTCTTGTAAAACCCATGCTTGCCCAATGAAGGATCCCACTATTAGTCGCAATACGAACCATGCTGGTTCAATCATTTCTTCTCATTATATGGGGGTTTACACTTATTTGAAACACCCCCAAAAGAATGTAATTTTCGTCACCAGTACCACATCTATTCTGAGGTAAGTTTCGGATAGAAATATGTCAATAAAGTAGGGAAGTCAGCCGATAAGCGTACTATTTTTCATCACTTTACTATCAAATTCTCTTTTAGCCTTGTCCAGCGATGTCTTTGCCGGTCACCTTTGACGGCTTTTTCGATGGCTCGCACCTCCCCTACCAGTAGCACCAGCTGACGCCCGCGTGTGACGCCGGTATAAATCAAATTACGCTCCAGCATGGGAAAATGCTGCATGGTCATGACCATGATGATGGCGGGATATTCAGAGCCTTGCGATTTATGAATGGTGGTCGCATAGGCCAGCGTCAGATTATCGAGGTCGCTAAAATCAAACACCACATCACGGCCATCAAAATCGATGACCATTTTGCTTTCAGCCTCGTCGATGGAGATGATATAGCCAAGATCGCCATTGAACACCTCGCGGTCATAATCATTATTGGTCTGCATGACCTTGTCGCCGGGGCGATAGGTCCAGCCAAAGCGCTGCACTTTAGGCTGGCCCGGTTTTTCCGGATTGAGCACATTTTGCAGCTCGATATTGAGGGAGCGTGTACCCAGTCCGCCACGGTTCATGGGGGTCAAAATCTGTACATCGCGCATGGGATCCATTGAAAACCCGCGCGGGATACGGTTCGAAATCAGCTCAATAATTTTTTCGCGGCCCTTGGCCTCGCTGTTGGCCTCGATAAAGTAGAAATCGCTTTTACCTTCGGGCTTCCCCAGATCTGGCAGCTCGCCACTATTGATTTTATGGGCATTGAGAATGATGCGGCTCTCGCAAGCCTGACGAAAAACCTCCGTCAAACGCACAACCGGCACGAACCCGCTTTCGATAATATCGCCAAGCACCTGCCCTGGCCCCACTGACGGCAGCTGGTCAATATCTCCCACCAGCAACAAAACCGCTTTATCGGAAAGCGCACGCGTCAAGGCGTACATCAAGGGCACATCAACCATCGAGGTCTCATCGCAGATCAGATAATCACAGTTTAACGGATCTTCTTCATCGCGCCTGAAGCCCCCAGAAGAGGGATCGCTTTCAAGCAGGCGATGAATGGTCTTGGCTTCAAGACCTGTAGTCTCCGACAAGCGCTTGGCAGCGCGCCCCGTCGGTGCGCAAAGGGTAATTTCAGGATCGCTGTCGGCTTCAGACACCAGCTTGACGATGGTGTTGATCAAAGTGGTCTTGCCAACCCCAGGCCCGCCGGTGATCACCAGAATTCGTGATTTTAGCGCCAATTCCAGCGCTTTCACCTGACTATCAGCAAATTCAAGACCACTTTCACGCTCAAGTTCTGGTAGGCGCTCACCAAGATCCACCTCGTCCCAAGGGGGATCATCCGTCATCAATCGTTTAAAGTTGCCAGCAATACCATGTTCAGCTTCAAACAGATCGCGCAAAAAAACCGCTTGCTGCGATCCCAAGTCCTCCAGCAACACATTATGCTCGCTCACCTCATGCTCAAGCGCTTCTTCAATAATATGATCGGGGATCTGCAGCAGTTTTTCGGACATCTCATAAAGATCCGCGCGCGGCAGGCCGCAGTGACCATCACTCATGGCTTCCGATAAAACATAAGAAATACCGGCCCTGGCGCGTATGGGAGAGGTTTTCTCAACCCCCAGTGACATGGCGATATTGTCTGCCACCTTGAAACCGATTCCACGGATATCATTGGCGAGGCGGTACGGATTGGCGGAGATCAGATCCATGGCCTTTGCGCCGTAGGTTTTGTAGATGCGCACGGCGCGCTGAGTGCCGATGCCGTGCGAAGATAGAAACATCATGATCTCGCGCACCACTTTTTGATCGTGGAAACTTTCCATAATGATCTGGGCGCGCATCTTGCCGATCCCGTCAATATCACGTAGACGGGCTGGTTCGTGCTCAATAACCTCAAAGACCTTGTCACCAAACGCAGCGACCAGCTTGCTGGCATATTTGGGTCCCAGCCCCTTGATCATGCCGCTGGCCAAATAGCGCTCAATAGCATCAATCGTTTCGGGGGGGACGACATGCATGTTGGTGGCGCGAAACTGCTGACCAAAGCGCGCATCATTGACCCAGTTTCCGCTCGCCTCAATCATCTCTCCCACGGAGATACTGGCCACATGCCCAACCACATTAATGAGCTCACGCGCATCGCGCAGCTTGATGCGCAAAACACAATAGCCGTTTTCCTCATTGTGAAAGGTAATCCCCTCCACCTGCCCTTTCAGGATTTCATTTTGGCCGGTCAGCTCAAGCGGGCCAGTTTGTTCTGTACGAGATTGCATGGGGCTCATAAAATGGTTGCGACAAGGGACGACAAGAGAATAAATGAACTGCGTCAGAGGAAATTAACCACGAATGATCGGCCACCTCAAATGCAAATTATTGTTGATTGCTCTTTTGATGCCGGCTTTTGTATCGACCGTCCCCGCATTGGGGCCTCAAACGACACCCCTATGCAAGGCGAAACATCAAAGAACTGCCCTTGTTACAAAGGTCTTTAAAGACGGTATATTACAGCTTCAAAGTGGCGAACTGGTCCGGCTAATGGGGGTGATGCCGGTCAAGCAGTTTGACCAGCCTACCAGCTCTGTGGCCAAAAAACTCAACGCTATCGGTGTGCAGGCCGTTGAACTTTTACAGCGCGAAGTCGTGGGCAAGCGGGTTGAGCTGCACCAGAGCGGACGCGTTCATGATCGCTATGACCGCCTGTTGGCTCATGTCTATTCCCATGACGGGAAATGGATACAGGGGCTTTTGTTGCAGGCCGGGTTGGCGCGCAGTTTTTCGTATCGCAACAATCGCATCTGCATGCCACAAATGCTGGCGCTCGAAAAAACGGCTCGCCATCAGCGAATTGGCCTGTGGCGCTATCAGACATTTCAGCCGCAACCGGCCGCGCGGCAAAAACAACTATTGCGCCGAAGGTATCGCTTCTCACTGGTAGAGGGGCGGGTGCGTAAAATCGCTGTTGTCAAAAGATGGATGTTTCTCAATTTTGGCAATGACTGGCGCAGTGATTTCACCATTGCCATCAAGAAGAAATATAAACGGAGCATAGAGCGCGACGGGCTAGCACTTGAAAAACTAACGGGCAAACGGGTCAGAGTGCGCGGCTGGATCGAACTCTGGAACGGCCCGGTGATAAAAGTCACTCATAAAGAACAGATCGAACTTTTGGAAGAAGAGTAGCAAAGATATCTGGTTTTTGTGAGGAGAACGTCAACAGTCGATTGCCTTACCCCCTCGCGCTAGCCGTTTCACAGGGGGAGAGGGGGAAAACCTATCATTGGATGGCTAATTCCGACTCGATCTGACAGATACCGCCTTATCTGGAAATAATGTTTCTTTTGGCTTCGGGCTGTGGGATAGTCCTGACAAACAAAAATCAATAAGGAGCCTACCCATGAAAGCGATCCTAATCACCAATGATTCTGGCCATGCTGCAAAGCTGACACAGATTGAACAAAGCCAATTGCCCGACGAAGATGTACTGGTACAGGTTGAATATTCAACGCTCAATTACAAAGATGCGCTGGCCATCACAGGCAATGGCCCGGTAGTGCGCTCGTTTCCCATGGTGCCCGGCATTGATCTGGCGGGAAAGGTCATCGAAAGCTCTAGCCCCGACTTTACGGCTGGCGACAAGGTGCTGCTGAACGGTCACGGGGTCGGCGAATTGCATTGGGGAGGCCTCGCGCAAATGGCCCGTATCAAGGGTGACTGGCTGACCAAGCTTCCAGACGGGTTCACCACAAGAGATGCCATGGCTATTGGCACCGCTGGCTATACCGCCATGCTTTGTGTGATGGCGCTGGAAAGCCACGGCATCACCCCCGCCAGCGGTGATATTCTGGTGACCGGTGCAACGGGCGGCGTAGGATCGGTGGCGATCGCGCTATTGTCAAAACTTGGCCACTCCATCACCGCCTCAACGGGGCGAGTTGACGCCGAAACAGATTATCTAAAAGCGCTTGGAGCCACGACCATCATCGACCGCTTCGAGCTTTCAGAAGCCGGGCGACCCTTGCAAAAAGAGCGCTGGGCTGCAGCCATTGATGTGGCGGGAAGCCACACGCTCGCCAATATCTGCGCGTCGATCAAATATGGCGGCGTGGTTGCCGCCTGCGGGCTGGCGCAGGGCTTTGATTTCCCGTCCTCGGTCATGCCGTTCATTTTGCGCGGTGTCACCTTGCGCGGTGTGGATAGCGTCTATGCCCCCACAGCTGCGCGCCTTGAAGCCTGGTCGCGCCTCGCGCACGACCTCGACATGACAAAGCTGCAATCCATGATCCGGGAAATCGGCCTTGATGAGGTTATCCCAGCCGCCAACGATTTACTAACAGGGAAAATCCGCGGGCGTATTCTCGTGAATGTCAGTGGTTAAGTAGCAGAAACACACCTATTGCACTCATGTCAGGCAAACCCCATATCTCAGGCTCCACGTACAGCAGGAGGGCGGCAGAGTATTGGACAAAAAACCATTCATTTTTATTTATGCGTACAATTATCAAATACGACATAAATTTAGAGATTGGTATGTGGCTTTACTAACTATCTATGTTGTCATATTTTTTTTGTATATTTATACGATAGGCACTGTGATAGGCGGTGTTTTGGGTATGCAAAGCCATGACCCTTACGCCATAATGCTGGATTTGGCGTTTTTTGTCGGAGCGCCCTATCTGATATGGTCGTGGCAATATATGAAATCTTCCGACAATCTGAAGCATCAGAAAAAAAGCAATTTGTCGAAATGTTCGAAGGACAGAACCTGGTCGTTAACAGGTACAGCCCGCAACTCGTATATAAAGTTGTTGATCAGGCAAACACAACGGCGAACGACTTGTTTGATATTGTCTTGGTCTGGCATCCAGATGGTATCGTCACTAGTGCGAAATCCTACACCGTTGGTATTTCCAGCTATTCGAAATTTAACGTACGCACCTTCCTGAAGCACTAAAACCCAAATAACTCAGCGCCTTGGGAAATCAAGCAGCTTGTCGAGATAGGCCTTGGTCTCGCCTGGCAG
>JAAETJ010000762.1 GCA_024228495.1 bacterium
AGGATTGAGCGATCACCAACGCCTTTTGCGGTCCATGACAACGAGGGTAACGTGATTGGCTGTATCGACCGGGAAACCATCGTGGATGTGCTCATAGGGCGCAAATTCGGGTGATAAAACTGCCTGGCTCAACTATCAGATCCCATACGACACTCGTGATGTGGGGTTTCATAGGGGTGCTATCAATTACACTTTCAGCCTATGCAAAGCTCTTGATAAAAAGTTTGGATGCCGGCTGGATGCTCCGTTATCCACGCGCGTGGGTCATCCCAATCAAAGACAGCATCAGTGAGGCGATGTACTGGCTGGTAGAGGAAGCCACGTTTGGTTTTTTCACCGTGCGTGAGGCCTTCAGATTCTTCGCCTCAATCATTGAAATTCCACTCGACCTGGCCATCAATATTCTGGCCACGGGCGTTGTGGAGGGCACGGGCAGTAACGCAATACAAGAACTGCCGCCGCTTGGCTGGATCGCCATCATTTCGCTTGATGTTGCAATGGGCCGCAGGGCTGGCGGTTGGCGGGTGGGAAGATTTGCCGCTGGCTGTTTTCTTTATCTTCTCGTTTTCCAGCAATGGCAAAGCGCGATGAGGACGCTTGCATCAATCGTGGTCGCCGTTCCGTTTGCTGCTGCGGGGGGGTTGGCCATTGGTGTTGCATGCTACAAATGGAAATGGGTGGAAAAAATAACCAGACCGGTTCTGGACTTGATGCAGACTGTGCCGATTTTCGCGTACCTCGTGCCAATTCTGTTCCTGTTTGGTTTTGGGCCCGTATCGGCAATGATTGCAACCATTATCTATGCGATGCCGCCAATGGTTCGCACGACAACCCTGGGGTTGCAGGAAGTCTCCGAAGAGATAAGCGATTTCGGACACATGGTTGGCTGTGATCAACGACAACTTATGTACAAAGTTCTCATACCCTGCGCGACATCGACGCTGATGGTTGGCGTCAATCAGGTCATCATGCTGTCTTTGAACATGGTCATCATTGCGTCGATGATTGGTGCGGGAGGTCTTGGCTACGATGTGCTTGTCGCCCTGCGACGCCTGGATATCGGTGGTGGTCTGGAAGCCGGAATTGCCATCGTTGTGCTGGCGATTGCAATAGATCGCCTGAGCCATGGTTTTGCTACGCGACGGCCGGACGGGCACGAGACTGTTAGCCGGTCATTTGCCGCCAGGCATCCAAGGAAAATAATCTGCGGTCTGATCACTTTCGTAACCTATGCTATCAGCCTCTGGCATGGACCGGTATTGCAGTTTCCGGCCGAATTGCAGGTAACGACAGCCAACCTGCTCGACGATGGCGTTCGCTATCTCAACGTCAATTTCTATTCGGTATTCGAATCGATAAAACTGTTTTTTCTCAAATCTATCATGTTGCCGGTTAAATTCTTCATAACGGGAATACCCTGGCCATGGACGTTTATTGTGGCGCTGCTTGCGGGCTATCAATTGGGCGGAATCCGCCTGGCGGCCCTGTGTCTTGGTCTTCTTACCTTTGTCCTGACGACGGGGCAATGGGAGAAGGCAATGATCACAGTCTACCTGTGTGGCACATCGGTTGCCCTTGCGACGCTGATGGGAATTCCGTTGGGGGTGTTGGCCGCTGAAAACCAACGAGCCGGCAAGTTCCTTTACGCCCTGACAGACACGCTGCAGACACTGCCAAGCTTTGTATATTTGATCCCCGTGGTGATGTTTTTTCAATCGGGCGACTTTTCGGCGATGATTGCGGTAGTGCTCTACGCGTTGGCACCCGCAATCAGATACACGGCACACGGCGTGTCGAGTGTAGATCCAGATCTTGTTGAAGCCGGAA
>JAAETJ010000763.1 GCA_024228495.1 bacterium
GACTCAGTACACCCTGTCCGCCACGATTCAAAACATGGGTATAGATCATCGTTGTCGAGACATCCGCGTGACCGAGGAGTTCCTGAACAGTTCTGATATCATAGCCGGCTTCTAGCAAATGCGTAGCAAACGAATGACGCATACAGTGACAGTTCACCTTTTTTGTGATTTCGGCGCGCGCCGATGCAATCTTAATCCCCTTCTGCAGGCCGTTTTCGTGAAAATGATGACGACGTGTCTTTCCACTGCGTGGGTCTACTGATAGCTTGCCGCTAGGAAAGAGATACTGCCACTTCCATTCTTTAGGGGCATTTGGCCACTTACGGGCTAAGGCCTGCGGTAGGTAGACCTCACCAAATCCGTTTTTGATATCTTCCTGGTGGAGTAAGCGGCTTTTTTCCAGCTGTTCCTTCAAAGGCTGAAAGAGCCGTTTTGGCAAAGGTACCACGCGGTCTTTCTGTCCTTTGCCATCTCTGATAACAAGCTGACTATAAGCAAAATCGACATCCAAAACCCGTAACCGGACACACTCCATCAGCCGTATACCGGTTCCATACAACAACGCAACCATCAAGAATTGAGTGCCTTCGAGATGTTCAAGAAGACGGCTGACTTCCATCCTTTCAAGTACCACGGGCAACCGTTTAGGACGCTTTGCCCGAGCGAAACCATCAAGCTCACCAAAAGGCATATCAAGGACCTGCCGGTAAAGAAACACTAACGCATTCAGTGCCTGATTCTGCGTGC
>JAAETJ010000764.1 GCA_024228495.1 bacterium
AAAAAGAAAACGTGGATGAATGCTGCCCTCAGGAAGGCATCGTTTTGGCATCCGTTCTCCCATGGGAAAACGTCATGGGTTGTAATTGCCGCAAGTACGGCTGCCATACATGAAGTGGCGGCCACAAGCCAACGGCCGCGCCACAGGCCGCAAACCGTTCGAACAAGTCGCCGAGGAAGCCTGGGATGCCATCCAGTACGTCACGCACCGCTCGACCCGAGGCGCTAAGATCGGATGGCCACTGAGTCAGGGCCTGCGCGGCCTCGTGCAATCTCTGGCCAGGGATGGACAGCGTCTGTGCAAAGGCCTCACGCCATATGGGATCCCTTTTGAGACCCAGCAGCCTGAGGACCCGGTCCAAATGGCATTGCTGGGTGATGAAACTCGGGTTGCGAAAATCCTCGTCGAACTCCTTTTCCCTCGCCCAGATGATACCCTCCGCCGCAGCTAGCGCGGCCTTGAAATAGGTGTCCTGGAAACGCAAGGCACCGCCCTCGGAGGTCAACACAGTACCGTCAGGCGCCACCGGCGCCCATTTCTCACGCCCCCAGGGGGTGTAGCCCGGTGGATAGAGCGTAAACGCGGTCTCGTGCATGCGACAGCGCACTACAGTCAAGGGAAAACAGGGTCCGGTCTTGCGTGGTCGCAGGTGATCGAGAAACAACCGGCATAACTGTCCATCCTCTACCCCGATAGGGCAGATATCCGGGATCCGGGGAACCATCTTGTTCTCACCGTCCGCCTCATAAGGTGTAACGACAAGGTGGCGCCGTGCAACTGTCTGTGGATCGTGGCACACTATTCTTCTCCTTGCGCACCATTCCTCGTCACCAAAACTCGGGTGGTACGCGGGGGTTTAGGCGCCCACAGCTCTGTGGGCGCCGTCTATGCTCTAAATTTCATGGAAAAACGCCTGGTCCAGCTTGCACTATAGCGTTGTTATCCGCGGCAGGGATGATTTTGGTGATCCCGGACGAATCCGGGTCCCGTCTCAGGCAGGCCAGACTCAGCTCAGAGAGCTTCTCCAGGGATGGTTCTACGAAGTCTGCGTCCTAATCCGCCCTGGTCACAATGAGCATTTTACCCTCTGCTTGGTGACACGGAACAGGTGACTGGAACGTTTGGATCTATGTCAGCTGGATAGCGACGTAACAGGATGTTCTGCTATGGTAAGGAACAAAATTGCTATTGCTTGTCAAGGAGGTGGCAGCCAGACCGCCTTTACCGCCGGTGTGTTGAAATCTTTTTTTAAAAATGATGTTCATAAGAAAAAACAAATCGTCAGCTTAAGCGGAACTTCGGGTGGAGCCGTATGCGCGGCACTTGCGTGGTACTCCCTGCTGAAAGCGGCTAAAGGCGAAGTTACATCTGCAGAGGACAGGCTAGAGTCTTTTTGGAGAGATAATTCTACGCAAAACATAATTGAGGAAATCTTCAACTTTTCTATGGTTAATTTCGTTCAGCTTATAAACAAAGGTATGATGCCGGAGTGGAAGATGAGTCCTGCATCACCTATCGCTGAAACAATGGTTTCTGCGTCTACGTTACTACTGCCCCGCCAACACTTCTATGATTTTAGGGGATTACTGGAATCCTACATTGATTTTCAAGCGCTGGCGAGCCTAGTCGAACCATCCAGCCCGGTGTTAGTAATCGGTGCTGCCGATGTTCTCAAAGGAAAGTTCAAGAAGTTCAACTCTCGGAAAGGCGAAATCCAAGTCGAAGCCATCCTAGCCTCTGCTGCGGTACCTTCAGTTTTTCCCGCCGTAGAGATCGGGAAAGATGCTTATTGGGACGGCTTGTTTTCCGACAATCCGCCCACGGATGAATTGCTTGATCCTGATATCGTCGGAAAGGAAAACAAGCCGGATGAAATATGGGTGATCCAAATCAATCCCACGACTTGCGAATCCATCCCCGACACGCCGGAGGAAATTGCCGACCGCCGCAATGAAATGATTGGCAATGAATCACTATTTCAAGACCTTAAAAAGATTGACATGGTTAATAACTTTTTGGACCAAGGCGCATTTACAGAGGAGTTTCTTGTTAAGCACGATTACAAGCTCGTGTGCGTACGCATCCTAGAAATGTCCCCCGAACTCCAAAAAGACCTGAACTACTCAACCAAGATCAACCGTAGTGCGGATCATATTAACCGCCTGATCGAGGATGGTGAGAAACAAGGGAATAACTTCTTACAAGGGCTACACTAAATAATGTCCTGGTAGGGTCGAAAGCTGGCGCGGTAGCCCACTAGGATTGGCCTTGTCTGTCTCCAGGGTTTCCCCTTTCGTGCCCGGATAGGTCATTCCGTAGCCCTGTCCCTGGCGATAGGATGGACTCCTCATAGATGATCTACTGTGGGTCCCGAATATTCATGCAGCCTTCGGAAGATAGACATGATGAAGGCCGTGGACGGATGGGAATTCAACAACGTTGTGAGAGTGACCAAAATAATTGATGGATTTACCCCGATTATTGATCAAATTAAATGATGGTTCGCTGTTTTTCCCCTCAAATAATTTGAACAAAAAATAATATGCATTATCAGAGAGTTACAGGCCAGCACCTCAATAAAACTGGCAAGATATATGCATATGGTTTTCTATCGGGCCCTGCCGTGATGTAAGCCCATTTTTCTACTCAAGGTACAAGTGCCTGCATTTCATGGGCTTACATCACGGCAGGGCAACCGTGCGGCCCGGAGACCTGCTACAGGTAGGGCCACATTTCCGCACGGAACTGCTGTTATCCATCAGATATCGTGAAAATGAGCACATTGATTACCGTGATCACGCTCATGCAGGGTTGCGCTGCTCGTACGGGACGACCGTCCGGCGCGTCGCTGTTCAAGGACTGGTGTGTTCGCCACGGATGGTAGTATTCCAGATACGACGACATTAGTCGCTTGAGATGCCGCTCGTTAAGCACGATGACATGATCGAAAAGTTCCCGGCGTAGCGTCCCGATCATTCGTTCCACATAGGCGTTTTGCCATGGAGACGCAGGTGCCGTAATGACCTCGTCGATACCCAGACTTTCAACCCTCCCCGTAACGCGTTCACCGTATATGCCATCGCCGTCTCGAATCAGATAACTCGGAGCAGTATCAAA
>JAAETJ010000765.1 GCA_024228495.1 bacterium
AACCTCAAAGCTCGATGTTGCGCACCCATTGCCAGACTTCAGGCGTGTCACTGCAGGAACAGGACCCTTACAATAATATTGTTCGCACCGCCTTTGAGGCAATGTCAGCCGCACTGGGTGGCACCCAGTCACTTCACACCAATTCATTTGATGAAGCGATAGCACTGCCAACCGAATTTTCTGCCCGCATTGCCCGCAACACCCAGCTGATATTGCAGCATGAGACCGGCATCACCGATGTCGTTGATCCGCTTGCCGGTTCCTACTACGTCGAAAGCCTCACCAGACAATTAGCCGATGAAGCATGGCTGCTGATTGAGGAAGTCGAGGAGCTGGGCGGCATGACGAAAGCCGTTGAAGCTGGCCTGCCTAAACTGCGAATTGAAGAAGCTTCTGCCAAAAAACAGGCACGCATCGATCGCGGTGATACGGTAATTGTCGGGGTTAACAAATACCAGCTGAAGCAGCAGGACGAGATCGACATTCTGAATATCGACAACAATGCCGTGCGCCAGGCACAGATTACCCGGTTGAACCGCATCCGCAAAACCCGTGATGAAACCGCCTGCACCACAGCATTGGAGAATCTGACCCGAGCAGCAAAATCCGGCGAAGACAATATTCTGCGCCTTGCAGTGGAAGCCGCGAGGGCAAGAGCCTCGGTAGGTGAAATTTCAAATGCCCTGGAATTAGCCTGGGGGCGTCACAAGGCTGAAACCAGAATGGTCAGCGGTGTCTATGGCCATTCGTTTGAAAATGACGCCCACTATGATGATGTGCGCAAGGAGATTTCCGGACTGGAAAATGAACTGGGTCGCAAACCAAAAATTCTGGTGTTGAAAATGGGCCAGGATGGCCATGATCGCGGCGCGAAAGTTATCTCCAC
>JAAETJ010000766.1 GCA_024228495.1 bacterium
ACAGCCAAGAGTAGCAATTGCTCTTGATTTATTGGCCCTTGCGCGGCTGATTTAAACAATTCATCTGTCCAGTTGGCTGTAGCCTCGCCAGACTCAAGAGCTGATAATGCATAGCCGTTGTACGCTTCTCTCCCGGCCATGATGGCGGCGGTTTCAGCTTCTTGCGCTGCAACAATGGCTGCTGATCGTGCTGCTGAAACCTCCTGTATTTCCTCACTATCCTTGACCATCGCATCTTTTGCCGCGACAGCCATCGTCCACGTTTGGAAGATGGCTTCCGATTCATCGGCCTTGTCCTCGACGATAATTTCGGCCGTTTGCCTTGAGGAGATTGCAAGCTCCTCCTCTGCCCATGCGACCTTTTCTAATTGGCTTTGTGTGGTATCTAACGCGAGTGCATGTTCGACAAAAACATCTGTCACGGCTTGTTGTATGAGTGCTTGGTCTGAGGCTTCTTTGTTGGCTCTGATAGTTTCGTCTACTAAAAACCCCAGGTCCTGCGCAGACCCTTGATACCCATCGTTTAAAAGCTGGATAGTTGCTTCAAGACGCTCGGCGACAATATCTCCGTCATACCATTGGCTTGTCATCATTGCATGACCGCCCGTCGCTTGTTCAAGATACTCACGTTGTTGCTTTAGCGTCAGATTCATATCACTGATGGCAGCGGTGTAGGTATCTTTAACCTCGCTTGCTTTCAGTTCTTCAACAACACCTTCAGCGAGTGTCGTTTTCACTTCGTAAAACGTGTCAGCTAATCCGCTTCCACTTTCGCCTACGGCAATTTTCATGACTTCCCACGAAGCGGCGGCCTTTTCGGAGTTTAATACAGCGGCTTCTCCCATCTCGGCCGCTGCTTCGCCCATGCTCCCCATAGCCATTTCAGCCTCTGCGGAAAAGTCTGAAAGCTCTTGCAGGTGCTTACCAGTTAGCTCCAACGCGCCACGGGCTGCTTGGGTGTCTCGGAAGAAGGGACTACCACCACCTAACATGTCACCTAACGCGGTGCCTGTGCTGTCTGCATGTTCCTGCAGCAACTCCATTGCTCCGGCAAGGTTGCCACCTTCGGCTATAAAGTCACGGAAACTTTTACCCGCTGCCTCTTGAAAAACGTTTGCTAGGGTTGTGCCGCTTGTAGAAAGCTGCGTCAACATGGTTGAAAGTAGCTCTGACGCTTCGGCTGCGCTGTCACCCTGGCGAGTCATTACAATCATGGCAGAACTAATATCCTGCATCGATACGCCAGCTTCACCAGCAACAGAGGTCACGGCTGACATGACTTCGTTTAACTCTGGCATGGTGACAACACCATTTTTTACGGTGAAGAAAAGTTGATCATAAACATCTGATAGGCTGTCAACGCCTCCAACCTGGGCGTTTAATACAGAAACACCCAACGTCAAAGTGCTTTCCAAGTCAGATACGCCAGCTCTGGCCGCTTCTGAGGCAACACGCACATTGTCAATCACATTGTCAGCGGGAATGCCAGCACTGAGGGCGTTGTAAACGGCCGGTAACACTTCCTCTGGCAAAACGCCAATTTCAGCACTCAGAGATTTAACATCATCTGATAGCTGATCTCGAAACTCTGCGCTTGCATCTGGGAGCAAGGTGAAGATTTCGCGGGTGCCAGTGTCGAAACTCCTGAATGCCTCGTCTGAACCTTTGGCAAACTCGTACATCTGCTGTACGGCTTCTTGAGCAAAATCCGCAATCTTATCCGCAAGGGCGTTCATAGCTGGCCCTTTCTTTGCAAGGGTGTCTAATGACTTCGCGGATTG
>JAAETJ010000767.1 GCA_024228495.1 bacterium
GGCTCGAGTGGGTTGCCTCAAAGATTTCGCCCATTGGACTTGGCGGTATTGGTGTTACCCGGGTGGCTATGGCTGGTCGACTCCAAATGAATATTCTGACTCGTGACTCCAGCTTCAACAATATGGCGACAAATCTGTTTGCGAATTTTGCCAAAGGGTTGGTGGCCGACGGAATTTATACAGTCTATTTCAGCCGCGGTGTAAGCGGTGTTGCCAAATCTATCGCAGGACGGGCAGCAAACGGGCTGGTCAAACAGTTCGTAATCAAAAAAGGTATGGAGAAGGCTGTGAAAGAGGCCTATAAGGCAGGCGCTGGCTACTAGGGTGTGAACCCAATTCATTTTATTGATTTAGTTTAACAAATCAGATTCAAGACCTCCAGATACGGAGGTTACCATGGCACGATTTGATTTAAGCGATGAAGAATGGGCAATTATTGCTCCGCTGTTGCCCAAACAAGGGCGCGGTCCACGGCGCAAGGGTGACCGGCAAGTACTGAACGGCATCTTCTACATATTGCGAACTGGAGCACCCTGGCGTGATTTACCGGATCGATATGGTCCGCGAACCACGGTTTATAACCGCTATGTCAGATGGGGTGAGCGAGGTATCTGGCGAAGGATATTCGAAGCTCTCGCCCAAGAATGCGAGGACGCTCTGATCTTCATTGATGCATCCATCGTCAAGGCTCACCGCGCAGCGGCTGGGTCAAAAAAGGGGAACTGGCAGAAGGTATTGGCCGCTCACGAGGCGGTCGCACAAGTAAGGTTCACGCGGCTGTAGATGCCAAGGGGCGGCCGTTTCGGCTGGAAATCAGTGGCGGTCAACTTCATGACAGCCAGATGATGGATGCCTTCCTTGATTGGGAAATCCCACCACTTGCCATCGTTGCAGACAAAGCCTATGGCAGCGTTAAAATCAGACAACAGATTGCCGATGAGGGTGCGCTGGCGGTTATTCCATCAAAGAACAATGCGAGGCATCGTGTCGATCATGACAAAAACCTTTATGCCCAGCGAAACGTTGTCGAACGGTTCTTTTGCAAAATGAAGGATATGCGGAGATTGGCAACCAGATTTGAGAAAAAGGCCATAAACTTCTTGTCTATGGTACAACTCTTTGCAATCAGGTGCTGGATCAATTGAGTCCACACCCTAGCAAAAAACCGGGTAAATGCCAATTAGAGCCAATGACCAGCAATTTATCATATTGTTAACGCTCGTTTGAATAACGCCGCAGATTTGTAAACATTTCACAATTGGGTAGAGAAGTTGTATGCGCCCGCTCACTTAAACATGAAGCACGCTTTATGTGGTGCACTTTGCATCAATATTATTCAGGGCTAAAAGTGCGACAACTTTTTCGATCATTAGCAGCATTATTAAAGTGCCGACGGGGCAATA
>JAAETJ010000768.1 GCA_024228495.1 bacterium
CTCTGGCATGTACCCGGCGGATATTCGATGCGCGAGCGATTGGGAGAGGCCAAAGCAATCGTCCCCTCGGCGATGAAGGCTGGCGGTGTTGGCACCTCAATTGATATCCCGCTGGGTCACATCAATGCCGCCTATGTGCGCAGCCATTTTGATGCAATGGAAGTGAGGATCAGCGATGGTCCACGGGCCAACGAACTGATGTTTGCCCTGGCGATGAGCCGCGGGCCACGTATTCATTCGCGCATGGGTGGTTTGGAGACCAAAGATGTCAAGGGTGAAGACGGGCTGCGATAGCCGCAATAACTGGTATATATAGCAGAACACGTTTATTTTGATTCAGTTTTGATTTTTTTTGCTCACGGCTATTCAGGCTTGCGCCCGGCCTCCGCGAGGGCGGCGCACTGGCGCCGGTCGCTTTTCGCTCCTGATTGCATGATCATTTTGAAGGTGTTCTGCTATTTGACAGAAACTGGAAAACAATGGTCACGGTAATGTCAGCGCTTGATCAACACGGATAATTTAAATTACCTGCCGGTATCGAAAGTTACGTCCCACAATAAATTACGATGCAGGCGTATCTTGTTTTGCTTGAATACGTCCGATTTTTGCTGCGGTTCGCTTGAAGGCCGGAGTTTGCGAGGCCTTGTCGAACCTGGCCGAAATCAATCGGTTTGCCGGAGCTTCCCCGAAGTGGAAGGGATAGAAAAGCGCGCCCTCAGGGGTCCTGTCTGTGACAA
>JAAETJ010000769.1 GCA_024228495.1 bacterium
ACTGGCCAGTAAATAT
Organism: bacterium; assembly: GCA_024228495.1. Taxonomy (GTDB): domain Bacteria; phylum Pseudomonadota; class Alphaproteobacteria; order Rhizobiales; family JAKIUO01; genus JAKIUO01. Next base: position 17 of record JAAETJ010000769.1, read on the forward strand.
GGCGTGCGTTTTACACCGACTTTCCAGTTTCTGGGTGATGATGTTGCACAAATGTCAGATGAGAAACCGCGCAAGCGGGAAGTCGCACGAGCCCAGGGTTATCTGAAACCGGATCATTTTCTGTTAATGTTCGAATATGTCCAGAGCCGCTCACATCAGACCTTGTCATTTCGCCAATATCTCAAATCCCGCAAATCCTCCTGACCATTCAGCAACAACGGCACAGGCTATCGTATACCCAATAGTCATATCGTTGACCACCAGGGCACCAGCATGCATCTGGTCGCCACCGTTATGTCCGCTCTGGGCCAAAAGGGTATATTTAGGTCCGTTCTTTCTGTCCAAAATCCATCGCAATACCTGACGATTTCAACCGACGGCTGGGCAGCAAACAGGATAAGTGACCATTAGCCTGTTTGCGTCATCGACCAGGCGGGCATTATGTGCCATTAACTGCCAAAATGACATCCTCCCATTTCCGTGCGCTATACCCCGATAGCTACCGTCATTGAATGAAAAAAATTGATATTTTGGTACTCAGGCAGCCAGCTTTGCTTTGGCGACTATCAAAAGCATCGAGCCACGAAATGAACTGGAAGCCATGCCGGCGGCACAGACGGTGGCAATCCACAATGCCAGCATGACGATACCGGAGGTCTGCGGCTTGGGAAGGTAACAATGATATTGGCTTTGTCGCAAGCCAATATCTCCAGGCTGCTGTAATAGCCCCGGTCTGCAACAGCTTGCTGATACTCCACAAACCTAAAGCGTGTCGCGTCCAATAGGATTCATTTGATGGAGTTAAAACAGTTCACTCCCCAAGGCGCAAATTGCAGCTCGATATGGTGTATCGGGCAAGATTTGCAACGCCGGAGATGGGCTGTTTTGGGCCCCAAAGAACTACGGCTCAGGCCAGTTTTTCAGGTTCTCTGGACATCGTTGCGCCCTGATTGTGGTCAGCCAGACCACCGCACAGGACACGCCTTGCCAGCAAACCTGAAAAACTGGTCAAATAAAACCTATTGAACGCGACACGCTTTAGTACAACCGTAATA
>JAAETJ010000770.1 GCA_024228495.1 bacterium
CGGGCGGATTCATGGTTGCGTGGCAACACACTGACGGACGAGAATTGATTTGGGAGACTGATCAGTCCGGCAATTATCAAACTCACCGTTTTGTCGATCTGGCGGATTACGAAGTTACCTTTGAGTTCGATTTTGATCAGGATGGTTCCATTGGCGCCACGGACCAAACGATTGAACAGAACGGCGACTTCGGGCTGGCGTCTGGTGGGAGCCAGTATATGATTACCGGTAATCCGGCTGGCGACATCCTATTGAGCCATAATGGTGCGCCGGTTGGCCCAACCACCTCTGAAGGCTGGAGCGCTATCCAGGTTGAAGATCGACCAGAGGGCGGATTCATGGTTGCGTGGCAACACACTGACGGACGAGAATTGATTTGGGAGACTGATCAGTCGGGTAACTATCAAACTCACCGTTTTGTTGATCTGGTGGATTACGAAGTTACCTTTGAGTTCGATTTTGATCAGGACGGTTCCATTGGCACCCCTGAAGGACAAAACAACCCATTGGAAGCAGTTAGTGGAAGCAATTTGCTTTACGATCCAGCTGGAGTTGATCTGTCTGTATTCGCGAATGACGACGAAACGGATTATTACAATATCTAATATTGAGGCGGTGTTGATTTAGGGCACGGTTTTGTTTGGTGCAACAATTTTTGAATTTGACGCGTTTGATGATGGAAATTAGATCGAAATTGTGTGGCGCTCGGCTTGGCAGGCGATTTGCATTTTAAGATAATGATTGCTCAGGCGGCATGACGCGGATAGATTTGATATCGATTTCAGCGACAGGAGCAAGGATAGTCAAGCATGCTGTATACACAGAAAAATCCCGATTCCCAGATCAACATTGATGACCGCACTACGATCGGCGACAACGTCATTTTTGGCCCAAGCTGCAAGATCGTCACCGTCGGCCACGGCTGTTTTCTTGGACGTGATCTGTATATTGACGTCGAAGAGCTGACCATCGGCGACTATACAACCATACATCATGGTAGCATCCTGAATGGCATCAAAACTAGCATCGGTCACAATTGCTGGTTTGGACACTACTGCATCATCGACTCGCTAGGGGGGCAAACACAAATTGGCAATAATGTCGGCGCCGGGGCCCATTCCCAACTGTGGAGCCATATGAAATTTGGCGATGTGCTGGCCGGCTGCCGGTGGAAATCATCTGGGGCGCTGATCCTCGAAGATGACGTCTGGCTTGTCGGTCATTCGATCACTGGCCCTATTCACGCCGCCAAACGTTCCATGCTGATGACCGGCAGTGTCGCGGTCAAGAACATGGAAGAAAATCACATCTATTCCGGATCTCCGGCCAAGGATGTTACCGCACATCTGGGTCTGCAATTTGACGATCCTGACTTGGTAGAGCGCAGTAAAAATTTTGAAGCCCTCAAGGCGCAATATACCTTCGAAACCGGACATCGTGCGGATGCCTTTATTAATGTCACCGACTTTGCCCCGGTGGATGATCAGGTGACACAGTTCAATTTGATGGATCGAACCTATTGGCCACGGTATTCACAGGACG
>JAAETJ010000771.1 GCA_024228495.1 bacterium
CACCTATTGAAAAGTCGGCACGGAATCTACTATTTTAGAGCTAGAATTCCGAAATCTATGCTGGATGGGGAAGCGAATAAGCACAGAGAAAAACGTCGCTCCCTCAGGACCAGAGACCTAAAGACGGCAATTTTCTTGGCACAGGTATATCTAAGGATGCCAATTCATCAACAGAGCAAATGAGTATTTCAATGGGTGTCTCTGCTTTCCGGCAATCAAAAGAAGGGGAGGCGGCAAGAGCACATGAGAATATAGATAGGGACATTGCGGTGAATAGAGCAACATTCAGGAGGGGAAGTTTGGGATGCTTGAGCATTTAGAAGTGACCTCTTCATCAATCTGAACTGGTGACGGTTACGCAGGTGGTGCAGTATATGCTGTTAAAAGAAAGCTAATTACGCTCCCTAAGCTGCCAAAATCCGATAGACACTGGCGCGACCAATATTGAGTTCCCTTGCTATCTCTGTAGCGCCCACCCCAGAGGCATTTAGTGATTTTACCTCCTCTGCATCTATGGATGGCTTTCTGCCTCTGTAGATCCCCTTCAGCTTCGCCTTGGCAATGCCTTCCATCTGACGCTCCCGCCGTAGATTAGTCTCAAATTCAGCGAACACACCCAGCATATCCAAGAACGCCTTTCCTGCCGCAGTAGATGTATCAATGGGTTGTTCGGTGGCTTTCAGAGAGACCTGCTTTTCCCTGAGGATATGAACGATATTTTGAAGGTCACGGATGGATCTGGCTAGCCGGTCAATTCTGGTCACAGTAAGAATAATCATCTGCAATCTCAATACGCCAGCCTTTATCCGAAGCCAACCAGGGCAGGATTTCGGCGGAAAGCTGGATGAAACGGCTGTCAGCGAACAACCCCTCTTCAAAGTCCGAAAAACTATTCTCCTCCGGCATCAGGTAATAATCATCAGCATGCTTCTTGACCTTGCTGAAAAACTCAAGCTTGCGCACGGACTGAAGATCCATGTCATCAAGCAGTTCGAGCGTTCCTTGCTCCACATCCTCATCACGAGGAATGATGACAAGTTTGTTCTCCTCCATGTGCTCAATGGCCTGCGTCTTGTCAGCGGCCCTAAACCCGGGATCATAGTCCTTGAGATGTTTAATAAATATGCTTGAACACCCTTAGACGCCTCGTTTATTGCCCCAAAACATAACATGCAACTGGGGCAAGACGCGAGCCTCGAACCATTGATCCGACGTCACTTTGGCGACCAACCATTCGAACCGAGCATTCAAACCTTCCACATCAATCGCGGCTTGATCATTGTCCACAGACAGCGGCGTATGGTTGCCGGGCTGCAGATAAACTGGCAATTGCGGATACCGATTTGCCACCTCTCGCGCGTAAGAATAATCATCCCCGTCAAACACCACTATCTTCAGCAAGATCTCAGGTTTAGTGCCAGCTGCTTCAAGGCAGGCATCAAAGACGTTCCAGTCGCTTTGCATTTTGCTGGATGGTGGCTTGGGGCTCAGCACCAGCGTGTCGAGGTCACAGAACCAGTCTTTGGCGAGCGATCCTTGCGTTTCAAGGGCAAACCGGTAGCTCTCAAGCTGGCCTTGCTTGATCAGCTGCTCAAAAGGTTGAATGGCAGGATTGCCACCCGACAACGATACCATCAAGGGCACACCATGCGACAGCTCGCGCACTTTTTGCCAAACGACCTGACTGGACATGGACACCCAGTCTTTGCGATAAACGCTCGAAACGGCATGCAGACTATCGCACCAAGAGCAGCGATAATCACAACCGCCCGTGCGCACAAAAACGGTCGGCAAGCCGATCAGTGCGCCCTCCCCCTGAATGGTCGGGCCAAAGATTTCAGCGATCAAAATATCGCCGCTTATTTGCTTGCTCACACTTTGTACTCGGCCCAAGTTTTAGGTGTTTCGCTGACCCGCACGGCGGTTGTCTCAGGCCAGCGGGCTTTGCACCAATCAAAAAAATGCTTACACATCTGCTCCGCCGTGACGCAATCATCACCAAGAACATCGTTGAGGTGACGGTGATCAATCTCGTCGTCAATATAGCGTTTCAAAGGGGCGAGTTCAAAGTAATCGCGAATAAAGCCATGAGCATTCAATTGCTCCGCGGACAGCTCCACCACGATGATATAATTGTGCCCGTGCAGACGCGCGCATTGATGCTCATCGGGCAGTCCGATCAGCTGATGGGACGCAGAGAAATGAAACTCTTTTGAAATTTGATACATTAGGCCTCTCCTTGCAAATGTGAGAGGTCAAATGTTCGCGTACCAGTTTGCGCAGGCAATAAGCACGCCGATCTGCTTATGCAGATGTTGGTCATCTTCATATCATGTCCTTGTTTTCACCGGGTAGGCTGCGACCGGAACCAGTTCGGGGCTTAACCCCTTCAACCAGCGTTGAAATCGGCACATAGCAGGAATATGCACAAAGCGAAAGCCTTATAAATCGTCTTTGTACTATTGCTGCCAGTCTATCTGTTCGAAAAGTTGGCGTAGTTTTAAACCTTTATGAGGATTCAGCTGCTCGGCCCATCCTATACGGCTACTTAAATAAGCACAAAAATCGGTGTGCCCATACCTGTTCTGGCCCGCGGGATCTTACTTGAGACAATTGTGTCAATGAGCATTTAAAACTGACCTGGATTTGGCGTTTAAAATTGACCCACCATTTGGGTGTTGGAGATATAGAGCTGTAGGGCTGTGGTCAAGGCGGGCTACTGGTATCGGGGCCTGGAGGTTTTTTTTGTTACGGCTTTGCTTGAAGCGATATGAGTTGTTGCCGGTTTCAATGATTGAGCAATGATGGGTGATGCGATCAAGCAGAGCTGGGCTTGTCGTTTTGGAATTACCTTGGTGCCCGTTTTGGAGTTCCTGAAACCAAAAATACCCCACCGCTACCAGACCTTGTTCGCCAGCAGGCTACGGCCTGTCGGGGATCGTGGGCGGTACAACGGCCAGACGCTGTGAGTGATTGAACGGCGATACGTTATGTTGGCACCCGAAATGGCTCAATGCCTTGAAGGTGCCACAGGCCGGAGGGGATGAAACGGGGAACGCGTAGCGGGTTCCCCTTTCCAAGATTGGTGTTGTCTGACAACACACATCTTGCAGTGCGCGTTATTTTATTGATATTTTTCCCCGATAGCGCGATGGTGACATGAGATGAACCCAAAATGCACCGTGTCATGAAACGCCATTCTATCGGGCAATCAAGTTTGGTTGGCTTATCTGTATTAGCTAAGAACTGATCTGACGCTCTAGGTCAACTGGTTCATAGCTAGTCTGACGAGGCACCATGTGGTATGTACACACTGATTTAGCTGCCATAAAAACAAACAGTGTCCGTTGTTAGGGGTAGAGCAGACCAGCATCTGAAAATGGCTCATAGGATCACAATTGACCCTGAGCTGAAGAACAATCAACGCAATTCGGAGAGAATTTTTAGGCCCAGAAAACCCATCACTGTAGCTGCTAATCTGTCAAACAATGTCTTCAAATTTAGGTAACCAGACCTCGCCTTTTCGGCTGAAAAGGTTAATGCAACGATCGCGTACCATCCCGTCTCAATCAGAAAGATGAGGCAGACGCAAGCCGCCCCAAACAAATAGGATACCGAAACTGGCGCCGCAACAGCGAAGATACTTGCGTATACGATTGCTGTTTTAGGATTGCAGATCTGGGTCAAAAAACCGATTGCAAATGAACGCCGCAAGGAGACGTTTTGCTTGCTCTTTTGTGCGGTAATGTCCAGCGGTTGCTTCGACTCAGTCCACATTTTGTAGGCAAGATAGAATAGGTAAAATGCACCCAAGATCTTAAGCGCGAAATACAACACAGGAATGCTGGCGAGGAGCGTAACAAAACCAAGGATCGCTATGAGCGCAAAGACAGCGCCGCCTACACCCATCCCAAGTGCTGTCGCTAGGCCGTGCCTGCGTGAAAAGGCGAGAGTGCTGCGTGTGACGACAACAAAGCTCGGTCCAGGACTCATCGCTCCGGACAATATTCCCCCTGCCAAAATTGCCAATGCGATAAACCAGTCCATGGAATTCTTTTTCTTACCAAATTAATCGTTTGCGATTTAACAGTATAAATCGAATCCGGAATGACCGCAATTGGCAAATAGTGTTGAAAAACTCCAAATTTTCGAAGGGGAATTTTTTCGCCAAAAATCGATAACAGCGAATATTGGACACACATTGGCTGTGAGCCCTATTCGGGGCATCATACAGGGAGATATTTGGCTAGTAGCTATGCCCCCGGCTCAAATTTTGAAAAGCCTGACTATGGAGCTGAAATTTCTCCATCAACCTACAAAAAAGAGTTTTTCAACACTATCGGCACCAAACAGAAGTAGGAGCCGCATCGAAACTGTATATATGAATGTCCGTTGTTGAGGGGCGAGCGGAATGTACGATAAAATCGTAACGCTTTTTGCACCGATGTCAGGTGAAGTCTGAGCTACTACAGCGCTTATCCCATCGGGTTGAGCGCGGACTTGATCCAAAGGTCTGCCGCCTGTTCATTCTCGATGGCGCGAAGGCTTTGAAAAAGGCTGTCAGAAACACGTTTGGCAAACACGCGCCGATCCAGCGCTGTCAGGTCCACAAGTCGCGCAACATTCTCG
>JAAETJ010000772.1 GCA_024228495.1 bacterium
CGCATAATACGGTTTTCCTCGACTGGTCTGGGCCAGATCTCTTTTGCCAGAAAGCTCCTCACCAAGTGACGGGTTAAAGTGGGGAGCATCCAACACTCGGTCGCGGTGATCGAGCAGGTACAGCATGTCCAACGAAAGCTGCCGCATGAGGGGTCCGCCCAGGTCGCGCAGATGTTGTCGTGAGTCCACCGCCAACTCTCCACCATCCGCTTGGAGCTGTAACAATGTGCCGCCGACATAGGGATCATCGGTTGTCGCCAGGCCTGTCAATGTTTCGGCAACCCCGCTCTCCCATGTCGACAGGATCCGACGCATTTCCTTTTCGTTTGACTCTTCTAAACTCTGAGCTTGGTCCCGAAGTGCATCGGTAACAATAGTACGCGTTACCAATGCCGCCGCCGCAATGGGCACCAGGGCGGCCAAACAAAACCAAAACGTAAATCGCCCTCTAAGTTTCACGGCCCAACCCAAACATCTTCATAACGCAAACGATCGTGGTGATCGAAGTCAACGGAGCGTAGATCGCTTCTATGGTGAACGCGTAGACCGCGGTGAAAGAGAGGGACAATAGGCCATTGAGTAGAAAACTCTCGTTCAAAATGGGTATTGGGTGCAGACAGACCACCGATTGCAAATGCTGTCCTGAGTGTCGTCTCCCCGAATGTTCCAAGGGTAGCCCATTGGCCAACGTAGAGATCACATTGACCGCTATCCACTCGGCGGGCAAACGCATGGGCGTGCAACTCGATCACTCGGGTTTGAATTCCAATGCGAAACAAAGCGGCTGCGACGCGTGCCGCCACGGAGCGATCATCGGGGCGAGATTTATTGACAATGATTTCCAACTTGAGCGAGCTATCTTCAATCTCGGAATAGGTGTGCGCCAGTTTCGACAGTAGACTCTTGGCTCGAGGCGTATCGGCCAAAAGGCCGCTGGATAGTACTGTCCCCCGAGCTGTTCGGGGCAAGGGTGAGAGCGTTGGCACCACCACCTCACCACTGCCTATTTGAGTCATGCCTCCGCGGCCAATGGCCAGTCCCAAAGCGTGCCGAAACCGCTTCTCTGCGAGTAGCGCATGGCCCTTGCCAAATCCCAGAAACACCAAGATATTGTCGGTTTTGCTCTTTTTTTCGGCTCGTCAGCAAAATCTGTGGGCGATTGGCTTCTCCGGAAGCTGTCCCATGGTGTGATAGAGCGCAATTTCGGTCGCTTTGAGGGTTCTGAAGCCATAGCTCTTTCTGACGGTGAGTTTTAAACGGTTGTTGAGCCCCTCCACAGCCCCCAGAGAAATGCTCTCTCTTGCCTTGATCCAGTTGAGAAGGAGTTGCCGGTGGTTGCGTAGTTGGCGAGCCATCTTTTTCATGGGCTCGATGCGAGAGCGCATGGCGCGGGTGCACCACTTGTCCAGGAACTTGCCTGCCCACGCGGGTGACACGTACTCCCAGAATCCTTGAAAGCTCTCTTTGAGCAGATAAGCGCGAAAGGTCTTGAGGTTTCGACGCTGCTCCAACTGGGCGAGCTTGGTCTCTTGCTTTTCAGTCAAATTCTCCGGCCTCTTGAGCACGCACCAACGAGCGTTCTTGAGCAGGTCGATTCCCTGGCTCGCCAGTTCTTTGGCTTCCGTGGCCCGCACCTTGTCGATAGCCATGTTCATGTTCTTGGCGATGTGGAATCGGTCCAAGAGGTGGACCATTTTCATGCCCTTCTTCTTGGCCTTGTAGGCAATCACCTTCAGGTATGGCTTCCACATGTCGCTGCATATGTATTGGAGATTCCGAGCACGCTCTTGTCCCAGCCAGCCCCAGAAACGCATGAAGCAAATGGTCGTGCGGTCCTTGCCAATCCACAGCAGGCGCTTGCAGTGCTCATCGATTTGGTACACGACTGTCAGGTATTTGTGCCCACGGTGCCACAAGACTTCGTCCACGCCGATGGCCGTGATGTCGCTGAGGTCTCGGTGAGCGAGCCCCCATTCCACGGCCTGGGAAACAGCCGTGAACACCTTGTCCCAGCTGGTATGGAAGGCTTCCGCCGTTTCCTTCCAGCTCAAACGCTGCGCCCATTTGGCGAGAAACCAAGCATAGGTGGTGGTGAGCTGATGCTTGCCATTGGCCCAGGGGACCGCCTCGACGACGACACCGCAGTCAGGGCAATTCACCCGGCGCATGACGTACAAGAAGAACACAGCGATGCCCCAGAGCGGGACAAACTCGAAGCGGCGCTCGCCGAGTTGGTCGTAGCCAGAACACTTCTTGTCGCATCGCGAGCACACCGCGCGGCTGTTGCTCCGCGGTACAACTGTGACAAGCAAGGAGAGCCCACCAGTATCTTCCAATAATTTTACGTCCTTGTAGACAAATGACTTGAACTTCTGAACCCGATTGAGCACTGTCTTGAGCTGCATCCTGCCTTGTTTTCCTGTTGTGTTGAACACCAAATACGTAACAGATGGGCAGGCAGGGTGCTTCTTGGCTCTCGCCGATTCGAATGTCTGTCGACGAAACACACAGCTTGTGTTCGCTGCTCACTACCAACAGTGGCAGCCTTGCCGCTGCAAGACGGTCTGTCC
>JAAETJ010000773.1 GCA_024228495.1 bacterium
CAGATGTGCCACAGTAATTGCATTATTAAACGCAAACCCTGGATGCGATTATAAAAGAGTTTACTATCATTGGTTTAGATATGCGGAGAACATATTTTTTTAGCTCACGGACGAAGTTCAGGTATGCTATTTGGGAGACTAGAGTAACCGGTTTAGATTGAACCGTGAAAGGGTCTAGACGCGGAGCGCCGCGCGATGCCATCGCATGGCAAGCTTCGCCCCAACACCAATGGGGACGCAGATGGACAGATACGGGGCACCCTATTCACTGAGCAAGCCATAGAAATAATACGATGATTGGGTCAGTCGAAATTGCTCAGCGGCGGCGTTGAATTTAGCTTGTGGTACCCCGGCAACACGGCGCGATATTCACTGTGAGTTCATTGATATTCAGCAATCGCAAGGTTCTGCTATAGCAGAACACCTTTATTTTGATTCAGTTCCGAATTTTTTTTGCTCACGGCTATTCGGGCTTGCGCCCGGCCTCCGCGAGGGCGGCGCAGCGGCGCCGGTCGCTTTTCGCTCCAGATTGCATGATCATTTTAAAGGTGTTCTGCTATATTGCCGAGGAGGCCATCAAACGGATTGCCAAACTATACGGCAGTGAGAGTGAAGCTCGAGGTCGTTCCCCCACAGAACGGGTC
>JAAETJ010000774.1 GCA_024228495.1 bacterium
AGAAAATTTTTTGATTTTGGCACAAACAACAACAGCCCCCCCCAAAAGGTCGGGCTGTGCTATAATTATCACATTCTTGTCGATGTGCTCAAGCTCCACCACCAGGTGGAAGAACAACGAGCGTTTAGTTACCCAGCGCTTTCACACGTGCATGTAGGCGTGAAATCTTGCGTGAGGCGGTGTTTTTGTGAAGAATGCCAAATCTGACGATGCGCATCACTTCTGGCTGAGCAGCACGAAGAGCATTGCTAGCTTCTTCCTGGTTGCCGCCAGCGATGGCTTCTTCCACTCTGCGCAAAAATGTTTTCATGCGCGTGCGGCGGGTTTTGTTAATTGCAGTGCGACGTGCGATTACGCGAACAGCTTTTTTTGCCGATTTGGTATTGGCCATATCTGATGCAAACCTTGGTTGATGCAGAAAAAACAAACGCCACCTCAGCGGACCTTTTGGGTGCAGAAGCGACGTAAAATCGTTTCAAACTATAATTCACCCAATAGACAAGGTCAACAGCATGTTTTGTTATTTTGGGCTTTTCTTTGTGAGCTTGAAATATGAGCTTAATATACACTGAAATGTGTTTTTGTTGACATATTTGGGGGGCAGATAAGGACGCTTGCTCACTTCGGACCTATCAAGGGGAATTATTGTTATGAGAAAAGATCTGGGATCATCGCTCTGGTTTGCTGGATTATCGACGCTGTTGATGGTGACATTGCTGTTTAACGTCCCCGTGCAGGCACTTGAGGGCAAGATCGTGGCGCGGATCAACGGGCAGCCTGTTTATGACTGGGAAATTACTCTGGCGGAAAACGAGATTAAGGATGAGTTGGAGCAAGTGGACGCCGACATGCGCCGGGGCCTTTTGTTGCGCTACGTAATTGATACGCGCCTGATGGCGCTGGCTGGCGCGAGCGCTGGCCTGGACAACGAACAAGCGTTCAAGCGACGGATTGATTATAATCGCAATCAGGCGATGCGCGATATCTATTTTGAGAAAAATGTGCGGAGCGGCATTGGCGACAAGCAGTTACGAGAGATCTTTGATCGTCAGATAAAGAAGTTCAAACCAGTGCAAGAGGTGAGGGCACGCCATATTCTTGTAAAAAAGGAAGAAGAGGCTCTTGATATGGTCGAGCGGCTCAATCGTGGAGAGGAAATTGCTACGCTGGCCCGCGAACATTCGCAAGGACCAAGCGGGCGCAATGGCGGCGATCTTGGATATTTTGCAAAGGGCCAGAAGGACAAAAATTTTGAGGAGATGGCTTTCTCGTTGGAGCGCGGTGAAATCTCTGCGCCGATAAAGTCCAGCTTTGGATGGCATATCATTAAGGTCGAAGACAAGCGCATGACAAAGGCTCCAACTTTTGAGGAATTAAAAGATCAAATAAAGGGGCAACTTGTGCAAGTAAGGTCCCGCAAGCTCACCGCGGATCTACGCAAAGCTGCCAAGGTCGAAGTGCTGGACAAGGTGCTTGCCGCCAAATTCAATGCCATCCAATAGGGGCTATTGAGCATGGCAAATATTATATTTTCTTGGCGAGATCAAAAAGCGGCCCTTCCACATTGTGGAAGGGCCGCTTGGCCTTTATGTCGTTATGAGCCACCAGTTGGGCAACAAATAACGTAAACTGTTTTGATTGCGACTAATAAAGATCGTAGCGCAGACCGATTTTGAACTCATGGGTCATGATATCATCTAGTTCAATTGATGCGGATTTGGTCGCGCCTGCATCAACATCATCATGGGAATAGTCATAATCCATGCTGGCATTGCCGAGATAGGAAAATTTGTAACCAACATCAAGAAAGAGACCATGACGGATATTGACACTTACACCCGTCACAATATTGGCTGTGAAAGAATTTGAACTGGATTTTGTCGTGTCGACGGTTCCGTACTCGTCGGTGGTGTCGCCATCCCAGTCATTATAGAAGGTGCTTGCACCAAGGTCCATTTGATGAAAGGCCCAACCGACACCGCCGCCAAGATAGGGAGAAAATCGTCTGTTGGGAGCAAAATCATAGACAGCGTTGAACATGATCGAAGATGAATTGAATTCAAGCGGCACATTGCCGAAATTTTCAAGCTGCGGCAGACCTGCCGGGATACCAACATCAAAGGTGGTGGTGTTATGATGCCGGTAATCGAGATCCAGGCCAAGGCGGATATGGGGCGTGATATAGCGACCAAAACCAACGCTGGCTGAGAAAACACTATCGAAATCCAAATCGCTCATGCCAAAGGATGTGCCCTCGACTTCGCCTGATCCGTTCATATCGGAGAAACGACCAACGCCAAGATCACCACGGATATACCATTCGGCATATTCCCGGTAACCGGTGGTTTCGGGCAAAATGACTTCTTCTTGAATAACGGGACTTTTAAGACCACCTGCGGAGGGGGCGTAAATGTCAGCGGCCAAAGCGGACGAGGTGCCGGCGGTCAGGATCAGGCTACTGGTAAAAAATACAGCGCGTAAACACATCGGTATATATTCCTTCATACTGCTTAACGACGAGAACAAAATTGACCAATCGACAAGCGGACAGTTCGCAACAAATGCGAATAAATCTAAGCTGCAGTCAGTACGAGATACTTGTTTCAATTTGAAACATTGCCAGCTTTTGTTTAACAGGCGCTTAACTGTGTTTTTGAAGGAGGGGATTTAATCCGCGCGGTTTTTAGCGAGAGACGCGAATAGAATTGCGTAAGGCTACGCTTTGGCGCGTGGAGAGCGGACCGTTGACCGCATGTCTTGAGGTCGGTACACCTGCGGTGTGCGAGGTGTGTGCAGCCAGATTGCGGATGATTCGCTCGTAATCTGGAGTGCCAGCATAGGCCTGAACGATTTTGGGACCACGGGCGGTTTCAACAATTTCAGGCACAAATGTTCGGTAAGGCGGGCAAATCTCATGGGCCCCTGTCCGGATGTTTTTAGACGAGAACGCGGCATTGACTAAATAGCGGCGCTCGCAGACATTGATCTTTGGAGGGATTGCGGTCATCTCAAAGGCATCATAGCCGCGTTTTAAATCTGTCCAGAATTTCGACCAGCGGCCCTTGGCATATTTTTTCATATTGCGTTGCGTCATGCGAAACGGCATGGCATGCACCTGAAACTTGGTTTGTCCACCGACAAAGGCTTCGCGGGCCAGGGCATATATTTCTTCAATTAGCACATCGGTCATTGCATAACAGCCCGCCGAGCGGCAATCCCCATGCACCATCAGGAAGTTTCCAGTGCGACGATAGGCTTTATCAAGCTTGTTGGGGTAACCCAGATTGAACGACAGGTGATAGCTGGACTTTGGGTTCATCTGGTGCGCATTGACCGTGTAAAAACCTTCGGGGGCTTGCTTGTCGCCCTGCTTGAGCTTGGGGCCAAGGCCTCCGGACCATTTGCAAATCGGATAGGTTTTCAGCAACGCATAGTGGCCATCATCGCGTCGCTTCCAAACTTCAAGTTCTGATTCTTTTTTGAAGATACGTACAAAAATCGGGGAATTTTCTTTTAGTCCCTTTGATTTCATGAGGTCTAGTGTTTCCTGGGGGATCGGGAAATTGGCAGGAGAGACACCGCTGCCGCAGGCTGCGAGCATAAGCGCGGCAATTGCAAAGCTCAAAAATGTCAAAATGCGTTGAAGCATATGAATGTACTGACCCACACTGAACTCTTCAAAGGCTAAAAGCAGAGCGCTCAAAACATGAGCGAACCTTGATATTCTAGCCCGAAACCACTTTACTCCAACCCTACAAAGCCCGAAACAACGCAAGTAACCATAAGCATTTGCGATTGATCCAAGCCAGCGAGCGGCACTTTTTTGTTTACTATAGCCTAAAACATGCATTTCTTCATCTTCAGGGCATTTCTATTGTCAATAAAACCTTAACCAATTGACGAAAATGGGGCAATAAGGATCGCAAATATCATGTTCTTATGACAAAAATGATGCTTAAATCTTCCTAATACTATACGCAAAACCTCCTGGCAAACCTTTGATAACATCTTGATTTGAGGTGAGTTTTCCCGCATATATCGGCCTCACAAACGGTTTAGCCTACAACTTGAGGAACGCTCTGAGCGGTTTTTGAATATCTTTTGCAGCAAGGAGAGGTGAATTTGGCGGGTCAATCTGCAAAACTTGTGACGATTATTGGCGGATCGGGCTTTGTCGGGCGCTATCTGGTGTGCTTGCTGGCCAAAAAAGGCTGGCGGATAAAAATAGTCTGCCGTCACCCGGAACAAGCCGGATTTTTGCAGCCGCTTGGCGGTGTGGGGCAGATACAGGCGGTGCGCGTCAATATTTGCGATGCGCACGCACTTCGAGCCGTGATCAAGGGATCAGATGCTATCGTCAATCTAGCAGGGATTTTGGCGCAATCTGGCAAACAGACTTTTGATGAGGTTCATTGTGAAGGCGCCCGTCGGGTCGCGGAAGCTGCCAAAACATTTGAGATCAGTAATGCTGTGCATGTCTCGTCGCTTGGCGCTGATTTACGATCAAAAGCTCATTATGCCCGCAGCAAGGCACTGGCGGAAATCAAGGTGCTAGAAGCCTGTCCGACCGCCGTGATTCTGCGTCCCTCGGTGATTTTTGGTGAAGAAGATGAGTTCTTTAATCGTTTTGCTGCGATGGTGCGTCTATCGCCGTTTTTGCCCGCTATTGGTTTTGGGTGCACCAGATTCGCGCCGGTTTATGTCGCAGATGTAGCGCGCGCTATTGTATCAGTACTGGAAGGTAACGCCATTGCTGGCACAACCTATGAGCTTGGTGGTCCCGTGAATTATACGATGAAAGAGTTGTTGCACATGACGCAGCGTTATAGCGGTCGTAAACCGCTCACATTGCCGATCCCATTTGCAATCGCAACATTGCAGGGGTTTATTTTGCAATATCTGCCGGGCAAAGTACTGACGGTCGATCAGGTGCGGATGCTACGCGCCGATAGTGTTGTCAGTACCAAAGCTGAAAAAGAACAGCACACCTTTGAAGGACTTGGCATTGAGCCAACCCCCATTGATGCCATCGTACCGGTTTATCTCGAAAAATTTAAACCCAAAGGCATGTATGAGCATTATCAGGGATAATGCAGTTGACGCAGTTTTCAGTGTTGAGTGCTTAGTTAAAAACCAGATCAACACCAGGCACTTCTAACTCAAGACTTGACGCTATAGTGTCGTGTATCCATAGGCAATGGTCAGCAAGAAGCTGCCAAGAGCCAGACGGTAGATGACGAACGGAGCAAAGCTCATGCGTTTGACCAGGGCCATCAAAAAGGCGATGGCGGCAAATGACACAACAAATGACAAAAAGGCGGCCAGCCAGATATCAGCAGAAAAACTGCTGCCCGTGTCATAAGCTTCCTTGAAGGTCAAAAGCCCCGCGCCAGTGATAGCAGGCATGCCAAGAAGGAAGGAAAAACGAGCGGCTTCGGGACGTGAAAAGCCAAGGAAACGGGCGGCAGAAATGGTGATCCCAGAGCGGCTGGTGCCAGGGATCAGCGCAAACATTTGCGCAATACCGATGAGCAGAGCAGGGGGAAGGCTCATATCTTCCATGCGTTTGGTATCAGGACCAAAGCGGTCAGCAAGATAAAGCACAACACCATAAATGATGGCGGTCCAGCCAATGACGGTGAGCTTGGCTGTCGGGTCGGTGCGCAAGGCATCCAGATAGCCCGAGCTTTTCAAAAACAATCCGAACAACACGGCAGGAATGGTCGCCAACACAATATATATGGCGATGCGTCCATGATCGGTCATGCGGGCGCGCAAAAGGTTGAGGCTACCCACAACAAGATTGAGGACATCACGCCAGAAATAAACGATAATTGCCAGTAGGGAGCCCACATGCACCATCACATCCATGGCGATACCCTGATCACTCCAATCGGTAAGGTCAGACAGGATTGCCAGATGGCCAGAGGATGAGATCGGCAAAAATTCGGTAATGCCCTGCAAAATAGCCAGGACGATGATTTGTTCCAATGGCATTTAATCTTCCCCTTGATTGATGTTGGACATTGTTTCTATAGCCAATATGTTGGGTCGGGGGAAAGTGCAAAATGACACGCGGGATAATTTGAGGAACCCAGTTTGAAACGAGATCTTTCAAAGCAGCTAAACGATGTGGCACAAGAAGCAGGGTTTGATTGCCTCGGCATTATTGGCGTTGATGAGGTCGCTGATTTGCGCAGTGCGCTCGAGCATTTTGTACTAGATGGGCGACATGGTAACATGGACTGGCTGTGCGATCATCTGGAGCGGCGAGCTCATCCAACCGGCCTTTGGTCCGATGTGCGATCCGTGATCATGCTTGGCATGAACTATGGGCCAGACAGCGATCCGTTGGCTGGTCTTGATCAAAAATCCAACGGCGTCATTTCGGTCTATGCGAAGGGCAAGGACTATCACTCCATCATCAACAAGCGCTTGAAGCGGGTGGCAGGCTGGTTGGTGCAAATGACCGGCGAGCAGGTCAAGGTGTTTGTCGATACCGCGCCGGTGACCGAAAAGCCATTGGCCGCCAGCGCCGGGCTTGGCTGGCAGGGCAAGCACACGAATATCGTCTCAAGAGATTATGGCTCTTGGTTGTTTCTGGGGGCGATTTTTACGACAGTTGAACTTGCATCAAGCGAAGCAGGTGGCGATCATTGTGGGGGCTGTGAGCGTTGCTTGGATATTTGCCCCACCGAGGCGTTGATTGCACCCTATCAGCTCGATGCACGGCGCTGCATCTCCTATCTGACAATTGAATATAAAGGCCATATTGAGCGGGACTTGCGCGAAAAGATGGGCAATCATATTTTTGGATGTGACGATTGTCTGGCGGTGTGCCCGTGGAACAAGTTTGCCAAGCTTGCGAGCGAGCAGCGTTTTCATCCGCGCGCGCAATGTGACAATTCTCCCTTGCAAGAGCTGTTGATATTGGATGATGCCGCTTTTCGTGAGCGTTTCAAGGGCACTCCCATCAAGCGCGCCGGGCGCGATTGTTTTGTGCGCAATGTGTTAATTGCTTGCGGGAATTCAGGGGATGTGGGTCTTGTTGGTGATATCCAGCCTTTGCTTGAAGATGACGAGCCGGTTGTGCGAGCGATGGCCGTTTGGGCATTGTCGCAATTGATGGAGGCTGGAGCGTTTGAAAGTTTGAAAAAGCGGGTTATGTTGAAAGAAAATGACGCTGATGTCGTGAATGAATGGGAGCGCAGAAAATAATATAGAAATTGCCCCCTCCCTGTGCCCCTCTCCCAGGGTGAGGGGTAGGGTCTTCTTATATATGGAGATCTTTGCTGAAGTATCGCTCACTTTCTTTAGTAGGAAACAACAGGACAATGAGAATGACAAACGATAAGATATTGTTTTGTTTCGGCATGGGATTCGCGGGCGGAGCCCTTGGCCGCTTACTGCTTGCTGAGGGTTGGAGCGTGATCGGTACCGCGCGCGATGCAGCTGGTTGCAATGCGCTCAAAGAAGCAGGTTTTGAAGCATGTCTGTTCACAGGTATCGAGCCTGGCGAAGATGTGGCTGAATTGCTTGCAAGTGCCAGTCACGTGCTCAATTCCGTGCCACCTGGAGCAAACGACCCAGTTCTCACCCATCATGGGGCTGATCTTAAGCAATATGCCGATCAACAATGGTTTGGCCTGTTGTCAACGGTGGGCGTCTATGGTGAACATCACGGCGGCTGGGTGGACGAAGATACAAAGCCCAAGCCGATTGCATCTCGTTCCCTTGAACGATTGAAGGCCGAACAAGACTGGCAGGCCTTTTTTGAGGGCATGGTAATAGATCCCCATATTTTTCGCCTGTCGGGGATTTATGGCCCAGGACGTAATCAGCTGGAAGCAATAAAGCGCGGCAAGGTCCGCAGCATTGTCAAACAGGGGCAGGTTTTTAACCGCGTGCATGTGGAAGATATCGCGCAATTTCTGTATGGCTCTATGCTGACGCCAAAAGCTGGGCACGTGTTTAATATATCTGACGACGAACCATCCCCGTCGCAAGATGTGGTCAGCTATGCGTGCGAGCTGCTTGGCATTGATCCACTTCCCGAGGTTAAATTTGAAGAGGCTGATCTCTCGCCCATGGCGCGCAGCTTTTATGGCGAGTGCAAACGCGTGCGCAATGATCGGATTAAGCGGGTGCTTCGTATCGAGTTGAAATATCCCACTTATCGTGAGGGGTTAATAGAGTTGTCTGCCGCAATGTGAAGTGATATCGCTTTAAGTAGAATTCGGGCACGATGGAATAGAAATAAGTTGATGCAATATTGAATAACCCCGATTGTTTGTGTTCTGACTTTGCAGGGGTTTTAATGCGGGAGCACAAGAAAATATATTCGCCCCTTCAACATTGAAACGCAACATCTGCTTATTGATAGAATATGTCTTTGATTTAGCGGCCAGATGGCTGCAGAACCTCGTTTGGACACCACATCTCAAGGAGGATCACATGCCCAAAGGACACGGCCACCTGATCTATGACCAGAGATGCCAGATTTACACTTTTTTTTGCGAGCCGGTATTTCCCGTGCACAATTCGCCCGCCAGCTTGGCGTTGCTCGCTCGATCATCACCAGAGAGTTGTGGCGCAACAGCGGCAATCATGCCAGTTTACAGGCCACAAATCCATTTATAGCAGTTGTACAGAATTCCCGTGCTACTTCTTAACAGCCTTTTCTCAAAGCGTTTTCACACAACCAAGCCTCAAAGCGGACATACTCAATTAGGCGACTTCGCTCATCATGGGTTTATTCTCTGCAAGTTCAATGATATCCTTGCGTTTAGTCGATCGCAGCCATAGGGTTGTGGCATCAACGGGCATGGGTCTGGCCAAGTAAAAACCTTGAATATCATCGCATCTCATATCGCGGACTTTATCCAATTGCTTTTTCGTCTCGACGCCTTCTGCGACAACGCGAATCCCCATTCTTTGTGACATCACGACAATGGCGGCGACCAGTGTCTCGTCTGCGTGGCTGGTGGTTAATTCGTTGATGAAACAGCGATCAATTTTTAATACATCAGGGCGGAAGCGACGCAGATAACTCAATGAAGACTGTCCAGTGCCAAAATCATCAAGGGCAATCATCACGCCTAGCTGTTGAAGGCGCATTAAGGCAACGCCTGCCGTCTCTACATCTTTAAGGATGGCGGTTTCGGTGATTTCGAACTGGAGTTTCCTGGGGGGTAATTCCATTTCCAGAATGATTTGCACGATCCGTTCCATAGCTTGACGATTGCCCAGCTGAATAGCTGACAGGTTGACCGAGATACTTGGTAGTTCGAAACCTGAAGCAATCCATTGTTCAGCCTGTCTTATAGCCGTTCTAGTTACCCACTCACCGATTTCAATAATCAGACCGCTCTGTTCGGCAATAGAGATGACCATGCCGATAGGCATCCCGGAAAAGGTTGGGTTGTGGCACCGCAATAGAGCCTCCAGAGACTTTAGGCGGCCGGATGTGGCGTCAATGATCGGTTGGAAAAATAGAGAAAATTCGTTATTTTTCTGCGCATGGCGGATACCCGCTTCCAGTTTCAATTGCTGACGAGAATGTTCATTCATTGATACGGAGAAGAATTGCACATTATTGCTGCCATCAAGGGCTCTGGCGTGCTGTTGCGCTACGGTAGCATGCTGAATGAGTGTTTCTGCATCGTCACCATCATCTGGGTATAGGCTGACGCCGATATTGCTGGTGGCATAAATCTCCTCTCCATCTATGGTGAGCGGTCTGGCCAAGCTGTTAAGCAAGCGTTTGACAATCCAGGTTATGGTGTTGGTTTCTTCCAGATCAGACAGCTCCACCAGAAATCTATCATTCTCAAGGTAAGAGAGTGTCGGCATTCTATTGCCGCCGTCGAATAGTGAAATTGCATCACTTTGTCGAAGGGCAGCAGAGAGGCGCTGGCCGACAGAGTAGATCAGTTCCCGGCTCACTGCGCTGCCAAAAGCAGAAGTATAGCACTCAAATGAGTCGAGTGAAATCTGTAAGACGGCAACCTTCGTATTGCTGCGCTCAGCGCGAGTAATGGATTGCGCAATCCGATCTATGATGATTAGCTGCGAAGGTAGTTTTGTCAACGGATCTACGATGGATTGCATATTTGCGGGTGAGAAGCTGAAGGCGTCTTTTTCAGTGCCGACGATATTGTGAACGGGGTTTGGATCCGTTTGTGGTGTGGTGGCTGTCATCTGCGGGGTGGCTTTTACAATACCTGTAACCGGCGGCTTATTCACTTTTGATGAGGTGGATTCTAAAGTTTGATCCCAGAATACGACCTTGTTTCGGCCCGTTTCCTTGGCTTCATACAGAGCTTTGTCTGCCCAATTGACGATGCCTTTGACGCTGCAAGCCTCCTTGGTAAGGGTAGCTATGCCTATACTTGTCGTTATATGTTGGTTGGCGTTTAGCCAACCCGGTGAAATAGAGATCACCTGCTCACGTATTTGATCCGCGAACCATTGGTTTTCGTCTCTGGAACGGCCAATTAAGGCGATGCAAAATTCCTCACCACCATAGCGACCAACCAGCTCCTCATCGCTACAGTTTGATTTGAGTACGCCCGCCATTCCGGCAATGACGTCATCGCCGACGGCATGGCCAAAATTGTCGTTGACGTTTTTGAAGTGGTCGAGATCCACCATCAGGCAGCTGAAGTTGAGGTTGTTTTGATGGGCTTTTTCCAGTTCGATTGCGAACTGTTCGAAAAAGGCGCGGCGATTCAAACAGCCGGTGAGGGGGTCGTGATTGGCAAGATATTGCAGTTCACGATTTTGATGGCTGATTTCCTCTTCCGATTTTTCAAGTTGTTTGACGGCCAGGATCAGGTCATCATTCTTTCGCTCCAGTGCGGTGACGTCATCAAAGGTTACAATGACGCCGGAGGCAACACCTTTTTCGTTGAGAATACATGTTGCGTTGACCATGAAATTACGAAAATTTCCAGAAGTGGAGCGATAGGCCAATTTAACCGCTTTCACTTGTTTTTGGTCGCGTAGAGCCATCTGCCAGGGAAGGTTGCCAATCTCGGGATTCTCGCCCCATTGCCGCCAATGCAGATCCTTTATCTCCCTACCAAACAATGATTTGGATGTGTGGTTGATGGCCTTGGAAAAAGAGTCGTTGACAAGCAAAACAAGGCCACGCTCATCAAGGATGATCACGCCCTCGGCAAGTGTATTGAACGCTGCCTGTACACGTTCGGGAATAACATTGCCCGGATCGAGTTCGCGTAGCGACCGGCGGAGCAAGAGATAATAACCAACAAAGCCCAGAGCGCTCAAAAAGACTATGAAAGCTATAAGCGTATTTGGAATACCGGCAATCCCACCGCTTGATTGCAATGGGGCGAAGGAAAATTCAATCTTGCCCCATGTTTTGACACCATTATTGAGCGTGACCTGCACATGGGTCGGGGTGGAGCGATGGTCATGTGGTTCCACCCAATGTTGTTTGTGATCCCCAGCCGTAATAAGCAATTTTCCTGTAGAGCGACGAATGGCGATGGAGAGAATGGCATTATTACGTTTTACAACGGAGGAAATAGTCTCTTGTACGGACGTGACATCATTGCGGCTGGCAGCATTTGAGAGCTGAACTGCAAGGGCTTCGGCGATTTTGCCCCTGGCCTCGAGTTCTACTCTGCGTTCATCGGGGATGAGCCCAAAAGCATAAGCCGATATGATGAGACTGATAGTAAGTCCAACGAGACCCAAGCTGATTCTGAAGGTGGGTGTAAACAGTTTCGACATCATGATTGTTCTCGTGAATTGTTTTCGGCTTTTGATGCATCTCCAAACATGCGTTCAACCTTCGAGAGTTCGTCTTCTTCCAGCTGTTCTTCTTCCTCTTTCGAACTATTTGAACTCAACACGATAAGCGGATCAAAACCTCTCCATGAGGGCATGGTTGCGAGCAAGGCACTTAGTAAGGCACCACCCCGCAGGGTCCAGGTGACAAATCCTGCTGTGAGCAGGCTGCCAATGCCAAGTGATACTTTGGCCGGTGTAATGCCAAGGACATTGTTGTGGCCCTGTATTTCCGACAAAGATCGGCCCATCGCTATGGCAAATGCATTGCGGTCAAATTTCTTCAGGTTTAAATCGGCTTCAGGCTTTAAAGGTTCAACAGGTTCTTGCGACTGAACGACGGGCGGTTCGACGACGACTTTCGGATCGGGATCGGAGTCGGGATCGGGATCGGGATCGGGATCAGGATCGGGATCGGGATCAGGGTCGGGATCAGGGTCGGGATCAGGGTCGGGATCAGGGTCGGGATCAGGGTCGGGATCGGGATCGGGGTCGGGATCGGGGTCGGGATCAGGATCAGGATCAGGAT
>JAAETJ010000775.1 GCA_024228495.1 bacterium
CAGCCACCTTGGCCACGCTATGCCGCTTGGCCAGGTCGAGCGCTAACTGCCACAAGTCATGGGGAATCCGTGCGCCTTTTTTGCGCGTTGTCCTCCATTCCTTGAATGCGTGCTCTGCAACGGTGAAATCTTCGCGCCAATTGGGTCGTTTTTGGGTTTGCATGGTTATCTCCGCTCGGTGAGTCGAACGAGGATGACCTTACAGGTCTAAAATGCCGATTTTGAGCACGCTTGCCGGAAGGACACGATACAACAGTGAGTTGCCATCAAACCATCGAGAAAAGTCATGGCCGTATCGAGGTGCGGAAAATCACCCAATGCACGGAAATACCCTGGCTTCAAAAGCGTCATGACTGGCCCGGTTTGGCGAGCATCATAATGGTTGAATACGATTGTGAAGAGGCCGGAAAAACGCGGCATGAGACACGATTCTACATCTCGTCAATTTGCGCCAATGCGGAATTCATGGCAAATGCAATCCGCCAGCACTGGGGTGTGGAAAACGGCCTGCATTGGGTCATGGATATGGTTTTCCGCGACGATGAATGCCGCATCCGCAAGGACAATTCCC
>JAAETJ010000776.1 GCA_024228495.1 bacterium
CGGCAGCGACACGTAACATTTGCCCGTCTCCCTCAATTCAATAATCGCCAACGGATTCAACATTGCAAGTGAGATACTCTTGGTCAGTTCAAGTTCTCTCTTGTTCTCCTCGATGTAGGCTTTGTCAAGCTGCTTAAGCGCCAGATGCAGCTTTTCACCTGACATCAGCCCCTGGTGCGAATTATCCCAGTAACCGTATTGAATAAAGCTCGCCATTTCGTTGCCTACCTCATAGCGGTATGCTTTCTCGGCCTTTTTTGCCATGTTATAGGCCATGTTATAGCTCTGTTTGTATACGGCATAGGTTTGTTCTTTTATCCACTGGTAAAGCTCCTGGTTGGTGAACTTATCTTTCAGGAACAGCTCCACTTGTTTGACATTATCTATTTGCTGTAAATGGTTTTCCAGTTCCTTTTCCGCTGACTGCACGCGAATGTCCGCGGCCGTAATCTGTTTATCCAGTGGAATGATCTCTTTGGCTGCGAGGTTGGCCTGCAGGGTCCAATCCTGTTCTCTGCGGATAAATCCGGCCATTTTTGAAGCTTGAGCTGCCTCATAAGAATACACTTGACTGAAGATTTGTGGGATTTTTGCGGATGCGGAGATTGCCGACCCAATATTGGACCCCCCAAATGATACTTTTGCTCCGACACCGAAGGGTTCACCACTAACATCAGCATTAGGAAAAAAATGTGATACTGAAGCTATTCCCTCAATTCCTGTGGCCACCTGCTGCGAAATCATTGAAGCCCATGATTTATCCAAATCTTCCATTTCTTTAGGAATCAACTTCACTCCACTTTCATCACTCTCCACCAGCGATTCATCCACATCGGTTTCAATAGTTGGAATTATTGTGTCCACAGGAAGCTGACTGTCCACTGTAAGCTCTTTTGAAAGCTCAGGTATGCCGGGGATCTGGACACTATCTTCTCCCAACAGGTCAATGTAGTGCTGCATGCGAAAGATGGCGTTTTCACGAGACTTTACCAGGTTTTGTCTGTTCGCCCTTGCTTCCAATAGTTGTCGCTCCTTGATGGACGTCATCAATTCCAGTATCATTGTCTCATGCTTCGCGCGCGTGCGGACGAGTTCTTCGTTATCCTTCTTCTCCAAGGCTGAGAGCAATGCTGCTCCCAGAGATTTTACTTCAGCGCAAAATTCCGTTGCCTTCTGGATGAGAAAGTTGAAGCGGTAAATAGGCGGCGGGCTGCTAAGATCATTCAGAATATCACCCAGACTCAGTCCCTGGGCAAAGGCCTTGATCAGCATGCCCGGGTCAATCGGTGGTTCAAAGAGGGCAAGGCTTCGCTCAACACCATCGATATTCATGCAATGGCGGATCTTGTAAAGCCTGTCAGTTACAGTGTCCCAATGACCCAGCAATTTATCATTGTTCGGTATGCAAAAGTATAAAGCCTGCCCAATGCCAAGCAGTCCTCCGCTGTATTCGCTGTTTGCGGCTGGAATTTCGCTGCTGAAGGGGAAGATATTTTCCATTTGTACAAGCGCGTTTGAAAAATCATCCAGTTTTGGCTCCAGTGAATTATAGGTCTCTGCCTTGATTTTGCCTCGTTTTGGAACAAACTCCGGTCGCGGGCCTAGTATGTGGCCAGCTATCACATAAAGCTGTGTGGCTTCATTAATGCTTTCCATAGTGTCTCTACGGAAAAGCTGGTCGCCCCATGCCACAAGGTTTTCTACGTACTTAATGACGACATTCTTCATGTACGCCGTTGGCCTGTTGCGCGCCACGAGATGCGGCCTGAAAGGATAATCACGCCATTCGGCAATCGATCCGGCAAACCCTGTTTCCGCTTCAGGGCTCTGATTAGAACTCGGCTTCAACTCATCAAACCATTCTTGCAGGGTCTTAACCGGTTCTTTTTTAAATGGCAGCACCTTCCAATAGCGTGAGACTTCGCGCTCCCCGGCCCCAGGCATCTCATCCGTAGTAGGATCAAAGATATAGTGATACCATTGCATCGCCTCGGCATACTTCCCGTTTTTGCTCAACCGTGTGGCGATATAGAGCGGTGCATGAAAAAAAAGCTCCCAATTATAAATGCTATTGGCGCCATACACATCGAAACAGA
>JAAETJ010000777.1 GCA_024228495.1 bacterium
AAGGCGTTGTACTTTGCTAAACGCCAAGTCATGCCGTCATGGCGTTATGGGGTCATCACACTGCTCCGTCAGGCCTATCAACAGGGTCAGTTGACTCCCAGCTCTGACGCGTAACATACCCGACCGACATCGTTTTACCCGACGGTAAGCAAATCCGACCGAAGCTGGCCCAGAATGTTGCGATTTTATCGAAAAAGCGTCTGCCCGTTAGAAGCTGTCTGGCAAATCAATTGAGTGTAAAATCAAGTATTTTTTTAGGATACTGCTGATGGGCTACCCCAGTGACTTAAGTGAATCGGAATGGCAACTGATAGAGCATCACTTTCAACCGGCCACGAAACGGGGAAGTGCTGCTAAACACAAGAAGAAGCAGATTGTTGATGCGATTTTGTACGTTTTAAAGGGTGGTATTCCTTGGCGGATGATGCCAAATGATTGTCCACCCTGGCAAACCGTTTATGACCACTTCAGTCGGTGGAATAAAAAAGGCGTTTGGGAGGCGGCTCTGGATGAGGTCAACCAGATACACCGTGAAAAGGTCGGGAAAAAGACGGGTCCGAGCTACGGGATTATTGATGCCCAAAGTGTCAAAACACAGTATAGCAGCGAAGATAGAGGGATTGATGGGGGTAAAAAAGTGAAGGGGCATAAACGACATATCCTCGTTGATATACTCGGTAACTTGCTTCATGTGAGCGTCCATGCGGCCAACTGGAGTGATACCAAGGCGGCGGGGTCTATCCTGGCACGCGGTGCGGAAAAATATCCCTCCATCCAGGCCTTTTCAGGGGATGCAGGGTATCGTGGCACAGCGGTTGAGTTTGTTGATGAAACCCTGGGAATGACGCTGCATATTTCCCAAAAGATTAAGGATGGTTGGGCGGTACTGCCGAAACGGTGGATTGTCGAGCGGACCTTTGCCTGGCTGAATAATTTCAGACGGCTCGCTAAAGATTTTGAAATCTTAACTGGCACCGCTGAGAATTTGGTGCGGATAGCTATGCTAAAAATAACCCTTGCAAAATGCATATGATCTTTTGCCAGACAGCTTCTTAAGCGCAGGCAACATGGAATTCACAAAGGTCTGCATTAAATTTCTGATCGTTTCGGGGTTCCACGCACCATCAATAACGTCGACCTTAGTGAAATGAACATTTTGAAAGGCACCAGACAAGCGTAATTCGTCATCTACCAAGTTGAATCCGACAATCCCATTCAGGATTGCGTCAACGACAAGTTCAGGTGTCTTTATGGCGATGGGGGTCTCGACTGCCAAAACACCATCGTCTAGGGTTATCTGCATGTCTCCAATT
>JAAETJ010000778.1 GCA_024228495.1 bacterium
GAACTCGGGATTTACGTGTAAAAAGTAGTAACTTCAGGACAATGCCGTGCTTCCCTGTCTTCGATGAGTACTCGATCGGCGATCAGCCATTGAACGCCCACTTATGACTCAGAGCGGACATAGGCAGATCGTCTGCTTGCGGCCAGGAGCCGACTTACACCAAACACTAATAAACCCCGTCAGGGTGAATCATAACGGGGTTTGGATAGGTTGTTATCAGGGAGTCACACTGCTTTCTTTTTCTTCCAGCCTGTGAATCCCAATAAACCGAGTGCAGAACCAAAGAGCCATGCGGCAGCTGGCAATGGAATAGGGTTGATTAGGCCACCAGCAGAATATATATCTATACCACTACTATTTTCTTCAAGAACAAAAAACAATGCGACTTCCACATCGGTAGGGTCAAACGGATAATTACTAGGATTTGTGTTGTTAAACGAATTAGAATCAAGAATATACGATAAACCGACTTCTATTCTACCTCCATTTGAAGTAACGGCATCTCCTTCAATATCAACGCCATCGACCAATTCACCTGCGCTGTACTGCGATTTGCCAAGAACTGAATTGAGAAAATTTGCATCATCTCCGCTCAGTACCACATCATTCGAAATTCCTAGGCCTCCTGCAGCAATGCAGCACCCAAAGCTTGTTAGGGTCGTGCCATCGGTAATTGATCCATTAAAGCTAACGTCATCAATTACACCAGAAAAAACTGTCCCAAAAGGGGCGTTATGGTACACACCACCATCATCGGTCTCTATAAAGTCCAACTGTCCGCTGAAGTTAATGGATGCCGCTTGTGCACCTATTGAGGTAGTAGCCAAAAAGAACCCAAACAGTAATGCTCGGCTTGAAGGGCAAACGCGATTCATAATAGTATCCTAATCTAATTTTTATATTCAGAAGGCACGCTACACATTTACTGGTAAAACTATTTGGCAAAAAACATGCTTCTCCAGCAGCAAATCTAAATATATTTGGAAAGATAGTTAAAATCAATTTCTCAGTAAATTTCTGCGAATGTAAAGAATACTGACAGCCTTTAAAGCAAGTCGTGTAGGACCGCTCTGTGTCGATAGCGGGCTATTGCAGTGCAGCATGAGATAGTCCGCTATGCGTTTATTGCAGTCGGTCGCGGGGTGCTTGACGACTGGCCGCAGTTGGCCGGTAGCTGTCTTTCGGATAAGTTCCGTATAGCTGACCTTCACCGAATCTCCATTGATTCCACTGGCCGCTAACTGGCATGCCGCCGAAAGCGTGCAGTCGGCCAGGAGCGGCCCTTCGAAGCTTGACCGGAGAACTATCGCCTAATATTGTAAGCGGACGTTGGAATTGTGCGCTGCAATAGGCCGCATCCGACCCTGAACGGTCATAACGGTGGTACGTCGAGTTCGGCACCAGCGCCGTAGAGAGGTTCATTCTCAACCCCGGCCACGGTATCTCTCTATCCGGAGCTGATGGCTTGCTCTCCAAACAAGGTGACTCGCGTCACCTTACGGGATTACCGCCATTGTGCATGTCAACATTTTTTACAGGTGCCCCCCTGCTTCCGGCACTTCCCTCAGTTGGTGGCGCAGCGGTGCTCTTGGCATGAGCCAGCTAAGAAGCTATATGTAAAGGTGATTTAGATTCGCTCTTTGTAAATCCAGAATTAAATTATAGTTTTGGTGTGTTTTTTGCTTTAAATGCAGTGAGCTTGCAATTTTTCTGTCGCCCACCGATGCGTATCAAAGTAGATGACGCTCGGAAAGGTAAAAGGGTACCGCTCCAAGGTCCCCAGCAGGCGAACGGACGAACCAAGAATGGAAGAAGGAGATATGGAACGTTGAAAACAAAATTCGCACCTGTGGCTGCGCTATTGTTCATCTTGCTAGCCACTTCAAATGTTTCGGCCACAAGCTTCAACAGCCTGTACGCATTCGGTGACAGCCTTTCCGATACAGGCAGTAACCCTTCGGCAATCCTCAGCATATATAACATTCTCGGAGACAACTGCGATCCGGGGCATCCGTGCCCGCCTTACTTCGATGGACGCTATTCCAATGGCCCCGTGGCGCCGGAATACCTCGCTGATGCGATATTGCCGGGAGGGGGGCAACCAGCCAACTACTTTAGCTTTGCCGTATCCGGTTCGACGACAGGCATCGGAAACTTCGGAGACGGGGGTACAGCAACCACTCCGGGGTTCGCTGGCCTGCCCGGTATGGCGCAACAATTCGGTCTGTACTTTTCCACCACAGCGGTCGCCGACACCGATGCGCTGTACTTGGTCTGGGGTGGTGCAAATGATTTCCTGACGTTCGACTCACCGATTGCCGCAGCACAGAACGTGGCAAATTATGTTGGCGGTCTTGCCGCAATCAATGCGGTGAACATCCTCGTCCCGAATATTCCGGATCTGAGTTTGACCCCATCCATAAATGTGTATAACCCGGGGTTGGCAGCAGTCGCACAGGGGTTTTCTCTTGCCTTCAACGCAGAACTTGCATCGCAGCTTGATATCGTGAGTGGATTGTTTCCAGCCACCAACATCATCGAATACGATATCTTTGCCCTTTTAAACGATGTAGTGGCAGACCCGTCGGCCAACGGTTTCACCGACGTCACGAATGCATGCCTGCTAGTGGGGTGCTCGAATCCGGATGAGTTTCTTTTTTGGGATGATTTCCATCCAACGACAAGAGCGCATGCCATCATCGCATCGGAACTAGCCTCAGCGGTCCCGGAGCCTGCTTCCTTCGTTCTGATTTGTGTAGGCTTGGCTGGTATCGGCTACCAGCGGCGGAAGCAGATCAAAGCGGCGTGAGACTCTTCTAAGAGCAGCCCAACCGACCCCGCTTTGGCGGGATTTCTTATGTCCGCAGTTGGCCGGTTGTACGCATCCAATATTCTGCCAGATAGCGGCCAGTCGATAGTCGGCAACAAAATCGGACTCCCATCAACTACGAAGGAGTCTGACATGGAAACCCATCAAACTCGGGAACCCTGGAACAAAGGTAAACTCGTTGGCCAAAAACCACCACTCAAGCCGAAAGACATCTGGGCTATTCGCATTCACCTTCAACATGAAAACCAGGTCCGTGACTTGGCCATGTTCAACC
Organism: bacterium; assembly: GCA_024228495.1. Classification (GTDB taxonomy): domain Bacteria; phylum Pseudomonadota; class Alphaproteobacteria; order Rhizobiales; family JAKIUO01; genus JAKIUO01. Next base: position 3,105 of record JAAETJ010000778.1, read on the forward strand.
TGGCAATCGACAGCAAGCTACGCGGCTGCGATCTGGTGAACTTGCGTGTTCGGGACGTGACACACGCCGATCAGATCTTGCCCCGAGCGATGGTCGTGCAGCGAAAGACGCAACGGCCGGTGCAATTTGAGTTGACCGAACCGACTAGGTCCGCCATCTCAGCATGGATCGAAGAGGCGAACTTGAAGGCGGAGCACTATCTGTTCCCAAGTCGCCTTGCGAAATCGCCGCATGTCTCCACGCGCCAATATGCCCGAATCGTGCATCAGTGGGTCGCCGCCATTGGACTCGATTCGACGGTCTATGGCACGCACAGCATGCGGCGGACCAAGGCGACGCTGATCTACAAGCGAACCAAGAACTTGAGGGCCGTCCAACTCTTGCTCGGTCATACCAAACTGGA
>JAAETJ010000779.1 GCA_024228495.1 bacterium
AACCAACTCTTGGTCTTTGGCTGAAAACTACGATGATTTTGTCGAGTATAGTAGTTGGGCCTGCGATGCTTTCGAAGTCGTTGACCTGAGCAGTGGTGAGATTAGAGCGTATGCAATCAACGCATGGTTGTTGGACACTACGGCTGAGGCTATGCTTGAAAGCAAGGAGGCCGATGTGGTTAAAATGGGCCGGCGCTTGCGTAAGCACAAATCCAAACTGTTGACCTATCTCAAGGACCTGGACACAAACCTGCCTTCGGTTCGGGCGGAGTTACACGCCTATCTGGGCCACCCCGCTTTAGAAAAGGTTGTCTTGCGTTCTGTGGCTCGTCACTGGCGTCTGCAACACGAAGTCCAGAGCAATCAACTCACCAGTTTTCGCCCTGCTTTGGCCCAAGCCGAACAAGAAATGCACCTTTGGATTGAGGCAGACCCTTGCCTGGAACAATGGGCTGAACAGCTTCATACCTTGTTGGATGGTGTCCACCGCACCAGTTCCGCTGCTGAAAATATCAACAGTATTCTCAAGCCTTTGCTGGCCCGCAAAAAATATTTCGCCACCGCTGAAACGGCCCACAACTTTATCGCTTTGTTCGTTTTGTGGCACAATATGCGGGTTTTTAAAGAGGGAAAACGAAAGGGTAAAAGCCCTTACCAGATTTTGGGTATTGATTTGGGCGAGTCTGACTGGCGGACTTTGTTAGGCTACCCACCTCTGTAATAGCCAC
>JAAETJ010000780.1 GCA_024228495.1 bacterium
CAAGGGCCGCAAGTATCACCATTTTCTAGTCGTTATACCTGTTTCAAACGATTTGGCATATTGGCTTATTAACTCAAATTGCCTCCTTACCTGGAAAAGAATCATCCGTACATTAGGTAGATTTTTTACTTTTTATCTGCATAATCTGTGGATAAAATCTCTTGTTCTGAGAATGGTAGCAACTTGATTTTCAGAATTGTCCAGAAAACCAGACAAAACTGTCCAGATTTCATGACAGACAACACATAACTATGATGTTAAAATAGTGTAGTTTTTCTACAGCCTGACAAAAACGAGGAAAAAACAATGAATATTTACATTTTTCCAGGCCAAGGCTCGCAAGAGCAAGGAATGGGACAAGGGTTATTTGATGAGGTGACTGAGTTCACTATTTGGGAGCCGGAAATTGATGCCCTGCTGGGCTATTCCATCCGGCAGTTATGCCTGGATGACCCGGAGCAACGGCTGAAACAGACCCAATACACCCAGCCCGCCTTGTATGTGGTCAATGCTTTGCACTACCTCAAAAAACGGGCCGAAGGAACGACCCCCGATTATGTTGCCGGCCACAGCCTGGGCGAATACAATGCCTTGTTGGCGGCTGGGGCTTTCGATTTTATGACCGGGTTGCGGCTGGTACAAAAACGGGGTGAACTAATGGCCCAGGCCAAAGAGGGCAGTATGGCTGCGGTCATCGGTCTGACCCTGGAACAGATTGGTGAAGCTTTGCAAGCCAACGGACTGACAGGGATTGATATGGCCAACTACAACTCGCCCTCACAAACGGTCATCTCCGGGCCAGTGGCTGAAATCAGTCAGGCTGAAACGGTGCTGGATCAGGCTGGCGCCCGGTTGGTCATCCCCTTGCCGGTCAGTGCGGCCTTTCATTCGCGGCTTATGGAGCCAGCGGCTAAGGAATTTGCCGAATTTTTGTCTCCATTTGAATTCAAGGCGTTGGAAATTCCGGTTATATCCAATGTCACCGCCCGACCCTACGCCGCAAAAGACCCTACCGAAACCATCAAAGCGCTACTGATTGAACAAATCACCCAACCAGTACAATGGACAGACAGCATCCGCTATCTGCTGGGTCAGGGTGAAACAGAATTTGAAGAGATTGGGCCGGGTACGGTCTTAACCGGCCTGATTCGTCGCATTCGCAAAGAAGCCACACCATTGACCGAAGCGGAAATGGCAGAAGAAACTGAGCAAGCTGATCCAACAGCACTTGTCGACACAGCTCCACATCAACCGGACAACTTGCAACAGATTAAAGGAATTGGGTTAAAAACAGAAAGCTTGTTGAATGAAAAAGGGGTGACAACCTTTACCCAACTGGCCACCTTGAGCCAGAATCAACTGACTGAATGGATACAAACCGCAGGCTGGCGAATGACCGACACCTCTAACTGGGTGGAGCAAGCCCGTCACTTAGCGGGTGAAGCCTTGTCGGATATGACCGAAACACCAGCGGTTAAGGTCGAGGTAGAAAATGTGGCTAAAGATGGGGTTACTAACGATACGCTGGCAGAAGCTGAGGTCTCACAAGCTGAGGTCTCACAAGCTGAGGTCTCACAAAGTACGCTTGTAGAAAGTATAACAGACCCAATTATAAACTCCCCGCCTACCAACGGACATCAGCCTCAGATTACCGCTGAATCTCTGGGAAATGCAGCCTTCAAAGCCGATTATGGTCTGAAATACGCCTACATTGCCGGGGCGATGTACCATGGCATCGCCTCCAAAGAGCTGGTGGTATCGGTGGGTAAGGGCGGGCTAATTGGTTATCTGGGGACAGGCGGAATGAAATTGACTGAAATTGAGACCGATATTCAACACATTCAGGCCGCTCTGGACGAGGGTCAGCCCTACGGAATGAACCTGCTGGCCAATCTGATCCAGCCAGAAATCGAGGAGCAGACCGTAGATTTGTATCTGCGCTACGGCATCCGC
>JAAETJ010000781.1 GCA_024228495.1 bacterium
CACGCCCCGCCATCAGCGAAGTCAAAGAGCAATTTAAAATTTGGCGCAGAACCAGAAAAAGTGCCCGGCCGATACCCGAGAAACTGTGGGCGGCTGCTGTAAGCTTAACGGCCAAGCATCCCATCAGTCAGATATCCAAAGAGTTGGTTCTTGATTATACCGCTTTAAAAAAACGTGTGCCCATCAAAAAGAAAGATAGTGCTGCTAAGATGAGCCCGCCAGGTTTTATTGAACTGAACCTTGAACCAGCGGCAGCTGCATCGGAATGTATTGTCGAGATGCGAGACATCCTCGGTTCAAAAATGCGGATGCACTTTAGAGGCAAAACGGATGTTGACCTTCTCGAACTTGCCAAAGCATTCTGGAGGAAAAAACCATGATCCAGGTCACCCCGCAGATGCGGATACTTTGTGTCCTTTCGGCAAGCGTGCATGAACTGCAATAAAATATATGTTACGATCGGTTATCCAACAATCCAAAAGAGGATAACCGATGGAGTCAAAAACTTACTCAACCCCACGCCCCGCCATCAGCGAAGTCAAAGAGCAATTTAAAATTTGGCGCAGAACCAGAAAAAGTGCCCGGCCGATACCCGAGAAACTGTGGGCGGCTGCTGTAAGCTTAACGGCCAAGCATCCCATCAGTCAGATATCCAAAG
>JAAETJ010000782.1 GCA_024228495.1 bacterium
ACCCCAACCCGGATATCGCTACCGACGGATCCGTTTGCCAGAAAGCGATATTGGTTTGACAGCTATCAAGAAAATCCACATTCGGGATCGGCTCGGTCAATAACTGAGACAACCCCCACCCGACCAGTGCAAAAGGAAAAATCGGTTTGGGATAGCACTGAAATGAAAAAGGCGCAAAGCTATCAGGGACAAGCGGTGCAGGTGCAGATCATTGATAACACCATTGCTGTGGTAACGATGGTCGACAAAGCCTCGAAAAATATGTTCTCGGACGAGCTGGTATTGGGTCTGCACAAGCACTTGTTTGAGGTACAGCAGAATAAAAATATTAAAGCCGTTATCTTAAGCGGGTACGACAATATTTTCTGTATGGGCGGCAGCCAAGAGAGTTTGGTGGATATTGCCGAAAGACGGCGTAACTTTACAGATGTGCCGTTTTTATATCGGGGTTTGTTGGAGCTTGAGGTGCCGGTTATCACCGCGATGCAGGGACACGCCTTGGGGGGTGGCTTACTCTTTGGCCTGTACGGAGACATTGTTTTGATGTCGAACACAGGGGTATACAGCGCCAATTTTATGAAATATGGCTTTACCCCAGGGATGGGAGCCACCTACATTTTGGGCGAAAAGCTGGGTAAGAATCTGGCCACCGAGATGATGTATACGGCCAAAATGTTTGAGGGAGAACAACTCAAAACGCGGGGAGCCTCGGTGATTGTCTGTGATCAAAATGAGGTTTTGAAAGAAGCGCTCCAAATTGCTCGACAACTGGTCAAGAAGCCGAGGCAAGCCTTGACGGTCTTGAAAAAAGAGTTGTCTGGGCGCATCCTGAAGGAACTGTTGCCACATATTGAGGAAGAAGTGGAGATGCATGCCGAAACATTTGGTACGGAACGGGTCAAGGAGGAAATAGAAGCACATTTTGAGAAAGTCAAAGGTAGCCATCCCCAGAAAGTCAGCTTGAAAGGGGTGGGGGAAGCCAACAGACCAGCCGTAACGCAGCCTGCGACGGATCAGGCTCGAAAGATCAAATTAACCACCCCCCTCAGCTACGAGATGACAGATGTAGTGCAGCAGCAGGCAATTGGGCCGCTTAAGAAAGATAAACCATTACCGGTGGGACAGACATCTGGACCGGTCAAAGGGCGATTAAAATCAATTTTGCAACGAATATTGCATTTGGAGGTGAGTGAGATTGACGACCAAACCGTTTTTCAGGAACTGGGGGTGGACTCGATTGGCGGGGTGGAAATTATACGGGATGTGAATAAAAGCTTTGGCCTAAATCTGGAAGCGGTGACATTTTATGACCAATACAATCTTGAAAAGTTAAGCCGATTTATAGAAAAAGAGCTGGTGCATGTGAACCAGACACTCATCAACAGCAGGTCTGATAAACCAGAAGTGAGGAACGGTGTTGATGATGTTGCGAGGGAAGAAGAGCAAGGTTATTTTGCACAATCGGACAGCCTGCCTGCTGAGGTGTTGGAGTGGTTAGCCACAGATGATGAAACGCAACCCAAGATAACGGACAAGACAGGAAATATCGCTGGTGCTACAGATATCGCCATCATTGGTTTGTCAGGCCGCTTTCCGGGCGCCGATGATGCAGCGTCGTTTTGGGAGAACCTGGCTAATGGGGTCGATGGTATTAGCCAGGTACCGCCGCACAAATGGGATCTGGCGCACTATTATGACCCAGACCCGCAAATGCCCGGAAAATCATACAGTCAATGGTTGGGAAGCTTGGCGGATGAGGATAAGTTTGACGCCGGTTTCTTCAACATCTCTCCGCGTGAAGCCGAACGAATGGATGTCCAACAGCGGCTCTTTCTGGAAGAGGCCTGGAAAGCGCTGGAAGATGCGGCCTATTCCCCCCAAATTTTGAGTGAGACCAACTGTACTATTTATGTGGGGGTGGGGCAAGGCGATTATCATTCCAATTTTCGGGGTGATGAGACTCTGGATGCCCACGTATTTATGGGATCAGCCCCGTCAATTTTAACGGCTCGCCTGGCTTATCATCTGAATTTGAAGGGAGCCAGCATCGCTATCGATACGGCCTGTTCATCGTCGCTGGTGGCCATCCACAAAGCCTGCCAGAGTCTGATGAGCGGCGAAAGTGAGCTGGCTTTGGCCGGGGGAATCTATGTGGGAACCACCCCGGAAATGCACATTATGACCAGCAAGGCGATGATGTTAGCACCGGATGGTCGTTGCAAAACCTTTGATGACCGGGCCGATGGCTTTGTGATTGGCGAAGGTGTCGGCGTGGTAGTCTTAAAGAAACTGGAACAGGCCATCCTTGACGGGGATCAGATCTATGGCGTGATCAAAGGGTCAGGCATCAACCAGGATGGCAAAACAAATGGCATCACTGCCCCAAGTGTGGAGTCGCAACAGCTGCTGGAAACACACGTGTATGAGCAAGCTGGCATAGACCCCAGCAGCATCACCCTGGTTGAAGCACACGGCACGGGGACGAAGTTGGGTGATCCGATAGAGGTGCGGGCCTTAACCAATGCCTTCAGAAAATACACCGCCAAACAGGGCTACTGTGCCCTCGGCTCGGTCAAGACGAACATCGGACATACCCTGACCGCAGCGGGGGTGGCAGGCGTGATCAAGGTGTTGCTGGCCTTGAAACATAAAAAGCTACCGCCCTCGCTCCACTTTGAGAGGCCGAATGAGCATATTGATTTTGAAAACAGTCCTTTCTATGTGAATACGGAGCTAAAGGATTGGGATGTAAAGAGTGGGCCTCGCCGAGCGGCGGTCAGTTCCTTTGGGTTCAGTGGGACGAATGCTCATCTGGTGATTGAGGAAGCTCCAGCAAATGCAGAAGGCAAAATGATGAATGATGAATTTTTGCCCATTCATCATTCATCATTCATCGTTCCTCATTATCTTGTGGTGTTATCGGCCAGGAATGAAGAGCGATTGAGGGAGTATGTCGCCAGGATGCTGGTTTATTTGGAAGTAAACCCGGATGTTTTGTTGACAGAGATGGCCTACACCTTGCAGGTGGGTCGAGAGGCGATGGCTAGTCGGCTGGCCTTTGTGGTCACTGATCTGACGTCTTTGCGTGAAAAATTGATCGCCTATCTGAGTAGTGAAGAGAATGTTGAGCAGTGCTACCAAGGGCAGGTGAAGCAAGACAAAGAAAGTATCAACCTTTTTAGCAATGATGAAGATAGTCGGGCTATGGTTCAGCAATGGTTGGTGAAGGGCAAGCTGGAGAAATTGGCGGCGGCTTGGGTCAAAGGTTTGGAGATTGAGTGGCCTCTGCTGTACGGGGTAGAAAAGCCTAGTCGAATTTCATTACCGACCTATCCGTTTACCAGAGAGCGATATTGGGTGCAAACCAATGAGACAATGAACAATGAGACAATGAACAATGAGACAATGAACAATGAACAAGGTTTTGGCCCTCACTCTATAGGTTATAGCCTCCATCCGCTGGTGCAGCGAAATATCTCTACGCTGACCGAACAGTGTTTCAGTTCGATCTTTACTGGTGCGGAGTTTTTTCTGAATGATCACCGAGTACGGAGTGAGAAAGTGCTGCCCG
>JAAETJ010000783.1 GCA_024228495.1 bacterium
ATCGAGGGCGTGTGATGGGCGACCCTTCGGCCACTGGTCCTGTGGCCAGGTTAAGGTATCCCGCTCGGACTCGCGTTCAGCAAATTCCTGGAGATGGCAGGTACCGCATACATCAGCGGTAGGCATGCGAATATCCTTGGTATGATCAGCTTTGGCAGTTCGCCGAACCTCAACATGACAATCCATGCAACTGACGTTTTCGAGTTTTTCGTTGTTGTCGAGCTTGCCCATTGAGCGCAAGTTTTTCTCGACTTGTTCAAGCTTCTTTTTCTTGTAGTATCGTGAATCGTCTGACGCCAGGTTGCGTACTTTATCCAGATCTGAATGCAGGCTCTTCTTCCATGCCATCACATGCCCTGCCGTCTCTTCTTCGTGACAGGAAACGCATTCATCGCGCGTATTACTTTCTTTTACCGATGTTGGAGGCTTATAAAATGATAACGGGTCGAGATACGCGCTCATTGGTATCGGCTCCCAATACTCGGCGAGGGACCCTTCCCCTGCACCTTGTTCAGGATCCAGAT
>JAAETJ010000784.1 GCA_024228495.1 bacterium
CCTGATCGCCTTTGACGGTACCCTTTTTCAGGTGCTCTCATTGCCGGTCAGCTCCGCCCGAGGTTCAATGAATACGCCCGGACGGCAACTGACGGACTGTCAGACACCGGCGGCCATCGGACCCATCATTGCTCAACTATTTAAAGGAACTTAGCAAAAATGGCCGATTCTCATACCCAGCAATCCATCCAGTGGCTTAATTGGTACAACCAACAATACGGATCGCCACAAAAAGACCCTTCGGCAGTGCCCCGGCTGACCCGCGCGATTGCCGATTACCTTCACTGGATGAAATCTGTCAATTATACACCTACAAGCCGACACCAACACCGGATGCAGTTAGAGCTGTTTTTGAGTTTTGTCAAAAACCGGCGCTTTGGCTGGCAGCAGCTTTTTACCGAAAAGACTCGTGAACATTTTAAAAAAATCAGAGGGCTTTCAACCACGGCAGCTGTCAATGGGTTGTCAAGGTATCTGGTGGGACAGGGCCAATTAAAAACACCGCTGCCACAGCATCCACAGCAAAGAAAACTTGCCGGCATCTTTGAAGACTATTTGCAATATCGTCAAGACGGCCATCAGACAGACACCCGTCAGTTAAAAAGTATCAGAAGGGTGCTATCTGCCCTTTGCGATTACTTTAATCAGCACGGTATCACGCTGAACCGGCTTCGTATCGAAGATCTCGATGCGTTTATGGCAGAGTTTTGCCAGCCCTTTTTGCCGGGCACCTGCAGCAACTACCGATCCATTGTGCGCGGCTTTTTAAGCTACCTGCATCAGCATCGCGGCATCTTAAAAAAAGATCTGGCGCCGCTTCTCATCGGTGCTGCGCAATTTGCCAAAGCCAAGCCCCCCAAATTTTTACGTCCTCACGAGGTGCAGCAGTTGTTTGAGAGTCTGTCGGTTACTTGCCCCAAAGATCTTCGCACCTATGTCATGGTTCACCTGGCTTATACCCTGGGGCTGCGACCCTGTGAGATCTGCCGCATCACCCTTGATGATATCGCCTTTAAAAAAGAACAAGTTAGCGTCGAGGATCGCAAAAACAAACAACCGCTAACGCTTCCGATCCCCGAGAAAACCCTGAAGGCCATCGTCGCTTACATGGTCGGCGGCCGGCCCAAAAGCCATGACCGCCATCTTATTTTAAGCCTGTCGGCCCCCCATGGACCGATTGTCCCCGGCCTGGTGGGCCGCTATATTCAAGAGGCCATGAACAAGGCGAAACTGACCTCAACGCCTTATTGGCTGCGCCATTCCTATGCCCAGCACCTGTTGAGTTCCGGGGCCTCGATCTATGAGATCAAACAGATGCTGGGGCATCG
>JAAETJ010000785.1 GCA_024228495.1 bacterium
ACAGATCAAAGTGCGCGATCTAAAGCACAGCCGTGACTACTGGAAAGAGCGGGCGAAAGGGGCTGAGAACAAGAGTCATTCACTCCCCGCGGAAGCTCCCACTTCAGACGCTGGTCAGCGCCAGGATGATACTCAAGAAGCGCCTAAGCCGGAGGATCGAGAGATAAAGGCTACGGCTTCTGCAAGCGAACCTGATGAGGTCAAAGAAGGCGAGCTCATTCCCTACACCCTGTTATCTGGGGTGAATGAAACGGCCTTACAAATTCCCTCTAACCATGAGTACGCTATTCTGGTCATGCAATTGGCTATTGATCAGATTGTGAATTCATTTGCTAGTCTCAGGGGCTGTCAACACAGCTTGGAGCAGTTCGCCCGTTTTTTTCATTTTCCGGTGCCGTCCTACACGACGATCCGGTACTGGTTTCTGCGCTTGGGTCTGTATCAACTTCAGCGCCCGGTAGCTTGGCGCAACGATTGGATTATGCTAGTTGATATGACGATTACCTTGGGAGAGGCGCACTGTCTGCTGGTGGTGGGTATTCCGCAAGCGCACTTGCCGCTGCGCCCCTCATCGTCGGGAGGAGGCCCCACTATTGGCTATGCATTGCATCATCATGATGTCCAATTATTAGCCCTTGAGGTGATGTCTCACCCCACCGGTGAGGGGGTGTGTGAGCGCTTAGAAGCGCTGTCAGAGCAGATCGGTCCAGGCCGGCAAATGCTCGCTGATCACGGCAGTGACATTAAGAAAGGCATTGAGCTTTATCAACAACATCATAAAGATACGATATACACCTACGATATTACCCATAAACTAGCGCTGCTTTTGGAAGGCGAGTTAAAGGCCGATGAACGCTTTCAAGCGTTTACCGCGCAGTGCACCAGCACGCGGCGCACCGTGCAACAAACGGAGCTGCATTACTTAACCCCACCGCCGCAACGCGCGAAATCGCGGTATCACAACATTGACCGGCATGTGAAGTGGGCTGAAGCGATTCTGCACTATCAAGGCCAGGGTGATTTTTCCACCTTGGGTACGGAGTTCATAATGGATGTCACTACCTTTGGGAGCATTTGGGAGGTGCTCAATGAGGGTTCGCGAAAAGCGTTATGTGAGCTGCCTTGGCGCCGTTATGACAGTCAGCAAGCGTTCCTCGCGATGCTCATCAACGCGCTCGGCGAGGCGGTCGTTGCCGAACATGGTGACAGCCTCTGTCAAGCGGCGGATAGTGGGAAAAGGCGCTTTGAAGAGAAATTGGGATGGGTGGTTAACTATCGAGAAGAGATTGCGCTTTACGGCCAATTCATGGAACTGGTTGAGAGCGCTGAAAAACAGGTTAAGGAGCAGGGGTTGGATCGAGAATCCAAAGCCCTTTTTGAAGCCAGTATACAGGATGAAATATTACTTCCCCGCGCACAACAATTTAAAGCTAAAGTGGTTGACTATTTACGTGAAGAGGGGGAGAAAATACCGCCAGGCCAAACCTTGTTAGGGACCACCGATATACTTGAATCGATCATTGGCAAATTGAAAGCGTTTATCGATAAAAGCCCGCTTCAAGAGCTCAGTAGCATCATCTTAAGTGTGCCTTTGGTGACCACTAAGATAGCCGGTAAACTGGTGAAAAAAGCGATGGAGTCTGTCCGAGAGATAGACGTCGACAATTGGGCCAGACGGACTTTCGGTAAATCGGCGCTCGCTAAACGCTAGCAATTCCCGCTCTGAGCTACGGGCCGCTCCGAGATTGACGGATCACCGC
>JAAETJ010000786.1 GCA_024228495.1 bacterium
CTGAGAATGGGCGAATTCTGTGCTTCAGTTGTAAAATAGATAGAAAATGGCCTGAAACAAGGTCGCCGGAGGCAGTTTTAATTATCCCGCGTATCGACGCAGACTACCACGCTGAACCAAACCATCAAAAAATCCTGCTCCAACTGCGATAAAACAGGATTGTATCAAAGTGTTTGACAAGGACATCATTTACTTGTTTTCAGTCGAGTAGTCAACCGCGATCGCGGTTTTTGCACGTTACGCCCACATTGGACTCCAACATCAGCCCCTATTTTGAAGTGGTCTCCAATATGACTTTGCCCAAAAATTTGACACCTTTCATGATTATCTACTAATCAATGGTAGAAAAATGGAAAACGGGAAACTCGTCGGTCCGCCCGGATCAACGATGACGCCATTGGCTGTTAAATCGGCATCGCCTCGCCCGCCGTCAACAAAATGCAAGATGATCTTGTTGCCCAAGATTTGCGCTCCAGTAAGGCCATTGTAGTCGAACAAATACCAGTGCGGAGTTGAATTGGCAGGTGTGGCGCCATATTTATAATAGTTGTAGGCTGCCATACCCGGCGGCAGATAGATAGTAACGGCCGTTGCCCCTCCTACCGGCACATCATGTACCTCAAAACTAAAATGCCCCAGCGGAAACTCGCTGTCTGGCGGAGAATCTCCTGGCGATGGATTGGGGATGGCGGCCACATTGGTCAGCGTAGCATTAGGGTCGGCGGCAATGGTGACATAGCGATTGTCAACCTGATTGGGCAGCGAGGCGACGTTTAACTGCGCCGAATCGGGGATGCCGTCAACGTTGCCGTCGCTATTGTTGGCCGCGCCCCCTTCCAGGTAATCGAGAACGCCATCCTGATCATGATCAAACACGGGATCGGCGCGGACAATGAGTGTTCGGCCGTTAGTGAGCGAGGCTTGGAAGGCGACCTGTCCCGCATCGTTGAAATCACCCATTACGAGATGCGTCACCGTCGAATCAAAGAGCGGATCAGGGGCTACCGGATCATCATCAATAACTTTATGAGCGATAGGATGCGGCCCAACGTATATTCCAGGCGACCCAAAACTCGAACCTCCCGATGATCTTGTTTCAAAAGCAATACGTCCCAAGTTGTTGACATGAGGGGAAATTATGGGAGAAAAAAAGCCCTGATAGGCTACTGAAAAAATGGGCGTCTGCTGTACGTAGAAAGTCTGTGTCTCTAGCCCGGTGTTGGCATCCAGTTGATTGGCAATGTAAGCGATATTCCCCTGATCATTGATTGAAATATGTGGCTTGACGTCGAACCTATCAAATTGGGCTGGGCTTTGTGCCACGACCAAGGGGATTTGACTAGGAACACGTCTGTAAAGCGTGTTTATGCTCGATATGTCAGATCTTTGCAGATAAGTCACAAAATTGTTATTGGTTTGACCAACACGCCGAAGGGAAAAATCATCACTTAATGTATTAGCGATGAGCGCTTCAACACCATTCTCGAAAGTGACAATGCCATCCCGGTAGCTGTAACCGATAGTGGAAATATAATAGCTGGCCGCCACCCGCCCCCCGTTGTTAATTGTAGCCAGCCCAAATCGGCGAAAGTTATAACCGCTGGCGGCTTTAGAATCGGTAACGATGGTTGTGAGCGGCCCGCCGTTGCCGGTAAGTATCGTCGTTTCCAAGAGATTTTGTCCGAGGAGTGGAGCTGCATCCTGGAGAACTCTATGAACAAATACCACCGTATTGTCATTGTTGTTGTCCACATAAGGGCCAATAAAATGCCCCTGATCGCTGGGGAGAGGCACGAAATCTGTCTCATCTACTACCCGCGTCAATCCACCGCCATTGCCATAGAAAATCCCATAATAGTCGGGGGCGTATGGGTTCATTACTGTTCTATCGCTTTGGACATGGAAGGCGACTGTACCATTATCATTCATAGCTATGCCGCCAATTTGAGTGTATGATGCCAAATCGCCAACGCCTACTTCGCCGATAATGGTGAAGTCGTAAGCACGACCAATGGCAAAACGGAAATTGCTGCTGTTGTTGAGCGGATCGGGATCGTTGATTGCCCCGGTAATCGCTGCCGGATGGGCTATGATGCCAGCAGCGTTAGCGTTGGCGGAGACGTGGATGTTAATCCGGCTTTCTTGACCGGCGGCTAGACTGGCAGCACTGCAATTGATGGCTCCTCCTGATTGGGAGCAGGTGATACCGCTGTCTGGGTAAACCCCTATGAAGGAAACGGCCGTTGGCAAGGTTGTGGTAACGGTGGCGGCAGCGGCGTCCGAGCCGTGATTGGTTAGCACAAGAGCATAAGTGAATTCATCTCCCGGTTCAATAGGAATGGGAAGACCAGTTTGGGTGAGTTCCAGATCGGCGCAAGCAGGCGCGGGTGTGGTCGCGGCATGACTGTCAATATTGTTTGCCGCGTTGGGATCATAGGTATTGCTGTACACGGTAGCTTGGTTGTACAGAGTGGCGCAAGCTGCGCTGCTGACGTTAGCACCAATTGTGAAGTTGGCTTGCGCCCCTGAGCCTAAATTGCCCAAAACGCAGGTAACATCTCGGTTGACGGCCGTACACCCGGCGCTTGACTGCGTGGCATTAAATGAAACGCCAAAAGGCAATATATTTTCCAAGATGACGTTATTTGCCGTGTCCGGGCCGCTGTTGGTAAGCGTGAAATTGTAAGCGATGGTGTCGCCAACGGTTACGGGCGACGCCGGACCGTTTATGGTTAAGTCCAGATCGGCCATGGCGGGCGGCGTGACGGCCACAAATGCCAGATCATCAAATAAGATTGAATTGCCGTCTTGCTGTACCAGCTTGGCTAGTTTCACGGCCGTGATCTCTCCCAAAATACCCCCCTGATCTCCCAGATCATTATTGGAGGCTTCAAAGTATTGCCAACTGCCAGAACCACCGGTGAAATAAACAGTTTTGCTGTCACCCTCACCCACAAATGTAACGCGACCTCGTCCGGCGGGAAGCCCATTTTGCGCTGGATCAGCATACCCCCATACACTGGCGTGGCCGACATAATCTCGCCCGGTCAAATTGATCGTCACCGTATCTTCCGTATCCCAATATAGTTCCAGATAACTAGGCTCGCTGGGGGGCGCAGGGACTGAGGGCACGGAGCCGGTTATGTCCCAAGCGGAGCCGTGGGAAAAGCTGTGATTGAAAAAAGGGTTGAACTGCGGCGGGATGGCACCCGTGCCAAAGATTTCCAAATGGGTCGTTTGTTGGCCTGCGCCTTGCGCTTTGATTGTTGTAGACGACTGCTGACCCACCAATGTTGTGAGCACCAGCAGGCTAAATGACAAAAGGATAAATAACCGTTTGGAGACATTATTAAACAGGGAGAACAAGTATTTGGACATGAGCTAGATTCCTTTTCTAGATTCTTTTTACAGTGAGTTTGGGCTAGTATGAGGAACTGCCGTCTCCAACACCGTCTCCAAATAAGGAATCCATCACAAAATGAGGATACAGACTCACTCCCTGTCCAAGAATTTATGTAGTTCTTGAAATAGGACGACTAAATCCGGTAGGATTGGCAAATTTTCTGGCCTCGGCAGTGGGTCGGGATTTGGCAAATGATATTTTGTGAGAGCATGATACCGCTGCCGGTACACGACATGGGGGAAACGCTCATGCGCTGAGGCGAATAAGTTGGCGGCCTGAATGCGGGCGGCTTCATTGGTGGGATCAACTTTCCCGATGGCATCAAATAGGATGGCTTGATCTTGGACTTCTAGGTAATCTGCAAGTAAGTGTTGATATCGGCGAACGGCCGTTTCTACCTCCACCTCCCCTCGTTTCAACTTTACCTGAATATCCAAAATGGCTACAGGCAACGCGACATCACCGCGATTGAGCTTTTGTGCCAGCGACAAACACTCCTGAACCAGTTGCACAGTCTGTGTCCACCGACCCGTTTCAAACATCAGCTGCGCCGCCGCCAGCAAATACTCC
>JAAETJ010000787.1 GCA_024228495.1 bacterium
AAAAACGCTACTGGGGTCGCAGATTTTGGGGCAGGGGGTATTTCAGTACCACAAGCGGCAAAATTACAGAAGAAACCATACTTCAGTATATTGAGAAGCACTCAGAAAAACCTACCGACAACAGTCGGTAGTGGTTTAGTAGTTGCGCAATAATCCGATCAGCCGTCCCTGAACAACCACCTGATCAGGACCATATATGCGGGTTTCATAGGCCGGGTTGGCAGCTTCCAGGGCGATACTGGCTCCTTTGCGGCGCAGCTTTTTCAATGTTGCCTCTTCCTCTTCTTTTAGATAGGCGACAACAATATCACCATTATTGGCAGAGCTGGTCTTGTGGATGATGACCGTATCACCATCAAGAATACCCGCTTCAATCATCGAATCGCCTTTAACCTCGAGCGCAAAATGTTCTCCCTTGGAGACCATCTCGGGAGGCACAACAACGCTATGGCTTTGCTCCTGAATGGCTGAAATCGGAACACCGGCAGCGATGCGGCCCATGACGGGTACATTTGTGCCAACCCGATCCCCATGTCCGGCACCTTTTGCCCCTCCAAATTCACCTGAAACCACACTGCCGCTTTCAATAGTGCTGTCTGGAATAACGGAATCTGGGAGTTTGACGATTTCCAGCGCTCTGGCACGATGAGCCAGACGTTTGATAAAGCCTCGTTCTTCGAGTGCTGTAATCAGGCGATGAATACCGGATTTGGATTTCAGGTTCAAAGCTTCCTTCATTTCTTCGAACGAAGGAGAAACACCTTTTTCGCTGATCCGCAGATGAATAAACATCAGCAGGTCCTTTTGCTTTTGGGTCAACATTGAATAATTTCCCTTTGAGGTACCATAAACGATTTGCAGAACAGATTTGTACAAAGCATGAACATATTTATAGCTGTTCTGATTGTGTTCTGCAAGTAAAAAGTCGGTCCGTTTAAGGTTTTGCGGAAAAAGAACCTGATTTTCCACCATGTTTCTCGAGTAGTTTGATCTGTGAAATAACCATGCCGCGATCAACTGCTTTGAGCATGTCGTAAAGGGTCAGGCAGGATATGCTTACGGCCGCAAGGGCTTCCATTTCAACGCCGGTTTTGGCTGATACACAGGCTGTTGCCGTGACCTTGTACCCTGGTAAATCGGCATCTTTTTCAATATCGACGCTAACTTTTGTGAGAGCCAGCGGATGGCACAGGGGAATGAGGTCTGATGTCTTTTTTGCCGCCATAATACCTGCTATGCGGGCACTTGCCAACACATCCCCCTTTTTTGCCTTACCGCTTTCAACAAGTTCCAATGTCTCTTTAAGAGTGGTGATCTGTCCAAAGGCAATAGCGGTGCGCGAGGTTATTTCCTTGCCCCCCACATCGACCATATGGGCTTCGCCACGTTTATTGAGATGGGACAGCTTATCATTGCTCATGACGAAATAGTTTCTCCAGACAAGAGGGTTTTGGTTGCAAGGGCGACGTCATCTTGACGCATCAGGCTTTCGCCAACGAGGAAGGTGCGAACCCTCGACTTAGAAAGGCGTACGAGATCCTCGTTTGTTGAAAGGCCTGATTCGCTGATTATAATATAGTCGTCGGGTATAAGGGGAGCCAGTCGCTCGCTCGTAAGCAGAGCCGTTTCAAATGTTTTTAGATTGCGGTTGTTAATACCGATAATTTTATTGTCAAGTTTTAATGCCCGCTCGAGCTCGCACTCATCATGCACTTCAACCAGCACATTCATACCAAGCTGATGGGCATGATCCGTCAGCTCTGCCGCCTTTGGGTCGCTGAGACAGGCCATGATGACCAATATGCAATCGGCCCCCCAAACTCTGGCTTCAACCACCTGATAGGAATCGATCATGAAATCCTTGCGAAGCACTGGCAAGGCGCAACTGGTTTTTGCCTGCTTGAGAAAATCGGGGTGTCCTTGAAAAGAGGGGATGTCTGTGAGAACAGATAGGCAGGCTGCTCCCCCTTTTTCATAGGCTTTGGCAAGGGACGTGGGAGCAAAGTCCTCTCGGATCAGTCCCTTGGATGGTGAAGCCTTTTTTATCTCGGCAATCAAGGCAAATTCACCGGCCTCGTATTTTGATTTGATAGCAGCCGTAAAACTGCGCAAAGGAAGGGCATCGGGCAATTGTGCTTCCAGATCACTTTGAGAGATCTGGCTTTGTGCTCTGATGATCTCGTCTCGCTTATAAGCGACGATTTTATCGAGTATATCTGCCATTAAATCCTGAACCTAGCTATTAGATATTGCGATTAGCTTGTCGAGGGCTGATTTTGCGGCGCCAGAATCGATCGATTGGGTGGCGAGAGTGGCTCCTTCTTTGATATTTTGCGCTTTGCCCGCCACAATAAGCGCCGCGGCTGCATTAAGGACCACAACGTCGCGGAATGGACCTGCTGTACTATCGAGCACCTCGCGGATGGCTTTGGCATTGTGCGCGGCATCACCGCCGATAAGATCTTCGGGATTGGCCTCAGCAAGGCCTGCATCTGCGGGCGATATTGTAAAACTGGAAACCACGCTATTTTTGAGTTCGCAGACGTAAGATATGCCCGTGGTTGTTAACTCGTCCATACCATCAGAGCCGTGCACCACCCATACATGGTCCGAACCAAGATGTTTTAGCACATTTGCAAGCGGTTCAACCCAGTCTTTTGCGTAAACACCCATGAGCTGGCTCTTGACGCCTGCTGGATTGGTAAGTGGTCCAAGCAGATTGAATATGGTACGAGTGGCAAGCTCTGCGCGGGCCGGCATGACATGTTTCATGGCCGAATGGTGCGCGGGCGCAAACATAAAGCCCACATTGGCCTCGTTGATGCATTTTGTTACCAGATAGGGGGCAATGCCAAGTTTGACACCAAGCGCTTCGAGCACATCACTTGCCCCAGACTTTGATGAGACCGCCTTGCTACCATGCTTGGCGACAAGAGCACCAGCACCAGCGGCGACGAGGGCGGTACAGGTTGAAATATTGAAGGTTCCTTTGGCGTCCCCACCTGTACCGACAATATCGATGGAATCATTTGGCGCTTGCACGCCAGTGACCTTGGCACGCATGGTGCGAGCGGCGCCAGTAATCTCTTCTACGGTTTCGCCGCGCACTCTAATGGCCAGGAGAAACGCACCGATTTGCACATCGCTGGCGTCGCCGCTCATGATGATGTCAAAAGCTTGCGCTGCCTCAGCCTCGCTTAAAAACCTTCCGTCAGCTACTTTATCGACAAATGTTTTCATGTCTGCCATAGGGAGAAATCCAATAGGTTATACGACGGCGATGGCCGGTCGATTGAAGGAAAAATTCTTGGGTGTTTTGCACTTGATGGCGGCCAGTTTCAAGAAATTGGCCAGCATTTTGTGGCCGTGTTGCGAGGCAATGCTCTCTGGATGAAACTGTACGCCGTGGATTGGATGCTCGACATGTTCAAACGCCATGATCAACCCATCGCTGGTTCGGGCGGTAACATGAAGACAATCGGGCAGGCTGTCACGTTCAACGATCAGTGAGTGATAGCGGGTCGCTTCAAAAGGCGTGGGTAGATCTTTGAAGATCCCTTCTCCTTGATGATGGATGTGCGAGAGCTTGCCATGCATGAGCTTTGGGGCGCGCACGACCTTGCCGCCAAATGCCTGACCAATGCTTTGATGTCCAAGACATACTCCCAATATGGGTAGATCGCGGGGCGCTTCCTTGATCAGATCGAGGGTGATACCCGCTTGATCAGGCTCACAGGGTCCAGGTGAGAGAATGAGGGCTGCTGGTTTATGCGCCAGAATTTCGCGCACAGTTTTGGCATCATTTCGATAGACCGTGACTTCACTGCCAAGCTCGCCCAGATAGTGGACGAGATTGTAGGTAAAGCTGTCATAATTATCTATGAGCGTAATCTTGGCCATATGTGATCTGTTACTTCTTCAAGTATTGAGTTTGAGGCTTTTGGGAGATGTGAAACTCGCCAGCTCTCCAGGTTCATTATCGATGTTTCGCCACTGCTTCGCATTTGATTTGATAACACAAAGGGTGCCGGTTGGGTATCTTTGGCTTAGGTTGACTAAATCATTCGCGTTCCCCGTATCGGCCAGCGAACTTGCCAGCTTGTGAAAACCGGGATTATGGCCGATGATCATGATGTGGTCGGCATTGTTTCCATACTTTTCCAGAAGCGACACAATGGTGCTGCTAGATGCCAGATAAAGCTGATCCTCGAAAACGGCCTGCGCATCTGTTTGCCATTTTTTTGATACCTGTTTGAGGGTTTGCCGTGCCCGCTTGGCGCTTGAGCAGATAATCAGATTAGGATCAATGCGCTGTTGCGAGAGATGCTCTCCCATCTGTTGGGCCTGCGATTTGCCTCGAGCATTTAGCGGGCGATTCTTGTCCCTTAACAACGGGTCTCCCCAACTTGATTTGGCGTGTCGAAGCATGGTTAGTGTCAACATGATAATTATTGCCCCGTCTTGGCTTGTGAAGCGAATCTGACCGCTTCAGAGGCGGCCTTGAACAAGGCCTTGGCCTTGTTAATACATTCTTTTTGCTCGAGTTTAGGTTGGCTATCGGCGACAATACCGGCCCCGGCCTGCACATACATCATGCCATCTTTTACGATGCTGGTGCGTAATATGATGCAGGTATCCATTTCGCCATCTGCGGTGAAATAGCCAACACACCCTGCGTAAATGCCGCGCCGATCCTTTTCCAGTTCGTCAATGATTTCCATGGCACGTACCTTGGGCGCACCTGACACTGTGCCAGCGGGGAAACCCGCCATCAAAGCATCGATAGCATCATATTTCTTGGGATCAACCTGGCCCGTGACATTGGAGACGATATGCATGACGTGGGAATAATATTCCAGAAAGAAGCTATCTGTAACCTTGACACTGCCGGGGATGGAAACGCGGCCTAAATCATTGCGACCAAGATCCAGTAACATGAGATGCTCAGAGAGTTCTTTTTGATCACTCAACAGCTCGTCCGACATTTCCTGGTCTTCTTTGGGGGTGCGCCCGCGCATCCTTGTTCCAGCGATAGGCCTGATCGTAATTTCATTGTCGCGCAGCCGCACCAGAATTTCGGGAGAAGAGCCAATGACGCAAAAATCATCAAATTTTAAAAAATACAGAAATGGTGAGGGGTTGGTGCGCCGCAAGGCCCGATAGAGGGAGAATGGGGGCAGTGTGAAGGGAGCCTCAAAGCGCTGCGACAGGACCACTTGAAAGACATCCCCGGCCTCAATATATTCTTGTGCGCGCCGGATCATCTGCTTGTATTTGGCTGGCGTGGTGTTAGACACCGGTTCGTTGGTAGTGGCCTCTTGATATTGCTCGTTATCACCATGCAATATGGGTGTCTCAAGGCGGTTGATGACAAGTTCAAGGCGATCAATTGCCTGTGCATAAGCGGCCTTCGCCGAGACAGTTTTCTTGCACCGGACCGGTGTGACAACGGTAATTTCATCCTTGACGGCATCAAAGATCAAAATAAGGGTTGGGCGGATCATCAAGCTTTCGGGAAGTCCAAGCTGATCCTCATTATTGTCAGGAAGTTCCTCAATCAGACGTACGGTGTCATAGCCCATATAGCCAAACACTCCAGCCGCCATCGGTGGCAGGTTTTCCGGTAGGTCAATGCGGCTTTCTTCGAGCAGCTTGCGCAATGATTTAAAGGATGTGGTTTTGGTCTTTGTATATTTACGCGGTGTGGCTGTTGGGTCTTTGCAGATCTCAACCTTGTTATTGCTTGAGCGCCAGATGAGATCAGGTGCCATGCCGATGACGGAATAGCGTCCGCGTGTCGTGCCGCCTTCAACCGATTCCAGTAAAAAAGCAAACGACTCTTGAACCGCTATGCGAAGCATCGCCGAGACAGGGGTCTCAAGATCTGCGACCAGCCGCATTGTGACGACTTGTGCGATGCCTTTTTTGTATTTTTTCAGGAATGTTTCGTATGATGGATCGCTTTGCACCCTGGCCCGTCCTGAATTCAAGTTTGATCTAAGAGCTATGAGCCCGGTCTGTTATTGCTAGGTGCCGAGCCATTATACGGCGTTGCGCCGTTGAGGCGTTGGAATACCTGATCGTTAATGGTGACGGCAAAGGATTTACGCAGATCCGCAACATATTGCGAGACGACATCATTTTCCAGAGCCCGGCTGATATTAGCGGTAAATTTATCAGTTTCTTCTTTGCCAGGTTGTTTGGCAATGCCTTTTTCAAGCACTTTAAAGATCACTCGCCCCTTGCCATCGGCAATAGAGTTCATGCCGACACCACCAGCTGGGAGGACAAAAGCCTGATTGATCGCAGCTGCTGGAATATCATCATGCTCCTGGGAGCGCTTGAAAGGCTTGGAGATCAAGATTTTGGTCTTGTACTTTTCGGCATATTTTTTTAGTTTTTCACCATTGCGAAGGGCGGCCACTGTATCACTGGCGATTTTGCTTAGTCTGGTTTCGCGTTGGCGATCTTTCCACAAGCTTATGAGCTGGTCTTTCACTTCGGCCAAGGGCTTGGCGCGTTCGCCCGTGACGCCAAGGACTTCGAACCAATTGACAACTCCACCAGCTGCCTCTATCGGCTCATTTTCCACACCGATATCGCTGTCAAAAGAGCTCGTGAGCAGGCGAGGAGCGGTTGGAAAAATGGTGACTTTCTCACCTTTTTTATCGAGACCAGAGCGATCAATTGCATCTGCCACCAGGTAACCAAGTTCAAAGTCTTTGGCAATATCGGCAAGAGATTTACCGCTTGCTCGTTCATCTTCTATCGTATCGTGGAGATTGCCGATCTTGTCGGATGCACGTTCATTGATCAAATAGGTGCGGATTTCTTCTTCGACATCTCCCAGTTTTTTCTTGATCGTACCGGGTTTGATATCGACGACCTGTAAAATGATGGTGCTCAAAGTGCTAACGACGGGCTCCGATATATCGCCTTTTTTAAGAGAAAAGGCTTTTTGGGCGACGCGTGGATCAAGCAATTGGGTCTTGTTGATAAAACCCATATCGGTGCCATCAGTCTTAAATCCATATTTTTTGGCAACCGTCATGAAGTCGGCACCGCCGGTCAGTTCAAGACGGGCCTCTTTGGCTTTTTCGCGATCAATAAACGACATGCGCCTGATATGGCGCTTGCCGGGGGTCGAAAACTGATCAACGCGTTCCGCATAGTTGGCTGTGATATCGTCCTTGGTGACCTTGATGGATTTTTTAACAAGCTCGGGTGAGAGGGTCAGAATGCCGATTTTTCGATATTCGGGCGCCGTAAATGTGCGCTTGTTGGAGGCCAGAAAAGCGGTTTGCGTTTTTTCATCTGGCTCTTCGATTTTTTTGATGATGGTTTTGGGAAGAATGAAATATTCAATGGTTCTGGTGTCATTGGCAAAACGGTTCATGTTCTCTTTCATACTTGTAGGCACAAA
This sequence comes from bacterium, assembly GCA_024228495.1. Classification (GTDB taxonomy): domain Bacteria; phylum Pseudomonadota; class Alphaproteobacteria; order Rhizobiales; family JAKIUO01; genus JAKIUO01. The sequence goes on from JAAETJ010000787.1 coordinate 7,424, forward strand.
CAGATCGCTGGACAGGGACAAGATCAGCTGTTCGCGCACTGTGCCAATGCGTTGCTCGGCGATATACATGTTTTCGTTCATGCTGTTATTGCGCAGCACTTCGTCAAACTGGATGCGCGAGAATTTTCCATCTCCCCCTTTGAAAGCAGCACTTTTGAAAATATTATCCCGAAGGGCGGCATCAGAAATGCCGAGCCCAAGCTGTTGAGCATGGGAGGATACGGCAGCATTGGTGATCAAGCTATTGAGAACCTGGCGATCCAGACCAAAGGCGCGAGCCTGCTCACTAGTGATCTGGCGCCCGATGCGATTGGAAACGGTCCTGATCTGGCGTTGATAAACGCGCTCATATTCCTGTGGAGAGACTTCAACCTCGCCGACTTTTGCCAGAACACGGTTGCCATAGCCCGTAAAAATATCAGCAATACCCCAGACGGCAAAGCTAAGTACGAGCAGTCCGATGAATATTTTGGCGATCCAGGTACCGGCCCCTTTTCGTAGTGAATTTAGCATGTTTCTATCTAGTTTTCATTTGCTGCATTGATTTTTTGTGCAATTTCGGTCATTTGGTTGACGTGAATGACATCATAAGAACTACAAGCCTCCCCGGCAATATAACATTTTTTGTCCCGATGAGACAAATATTGGTGTGTGACAGAGGGTCTTTTTAATTATGTTGTTGGGAAACAGGTAAAGCTTTGAGGAAACAGGATCAAGTGCCGAATGGGCAGATTCGTGTTTTGAATGTAATGAAGGGGCCGTTTAGGGCCAAGATTTCGAAAAAATCGGGAGACATAAATGTCAAAGAATACACCATTGGTTGCTGGTAACTGGAAAATGAATGGTCTGAGAGATAGTGCTGGCGAATTGGTAAAACTTTCAGAGAGCTTGAAAACTGCGCCAGTTGATGGTGTTGATGTTATGGTCTGCCCGCCAGCTACTCTTGTCCTGGCTTTTTCGGAACTCATGAAAGACAGCATCGTTCAGATTGGCGCTGAAGATTGCCATACGCTGGTTTCTGGAGCTAATACAGGCGATATTTCAGCCGAGATGTTCGCTGACTGCGGAGCCACCGCCATTATTGTGGGGCATTCCGAGCGCCGCGCGGATCATGGCGAATCGGATGCGCTTGTGCGCGAAAAAGCCCAGGCAACCTGGCGTGCGGGACTGGTCGCTATTATTTGCGTCGGGGAAACCGCGGGACAGCGCCAATATGGCCTCACTCTTGATGTCGTTCGCCGGCAATTGAGAAATGCCATACCAGACGCGGCAACAGCCAAGAACACTGTCATTGCCTATGAACCCGTCTGGGCGATTGGCACCGGCCTGACACCAACAGTTGAAGATGTTACAAAAGTCCATGATGATATCAGGAAGGAACTGGTTGAACGCTTTGGCGCGGAAAATGGCGCTGGCATGAATTTGCTCTATGGCGGATCGGTAAAAGCCTCCAATGCCAAGGAACTGATGTCTGTTGAAAATGTAGATGGTGCCCTTGTTGGAGGAGCCAGCCTCAAAGCCGACGATTTTCTGGGTATTATCAACAGCTACAAGAGTTAGAAAGCTGTCGGTAACGCGTTTCATCAACCATAAGGAGAGTAGCTTGCATATTCGATCCTGTGCCTTTTTCCTTTTGGTGGGTCTGTTATTGCTGACAGGCCCGATGACGCAGTTGGCGCTGTCCGCGCCTTTTACGTCCGAACAATGCACTGGTTTACGCCAGCTACGACATGAGTTGGAGACCAGAGGCGTTGGTACAAAGGTTGCCAAAGGAGCCCAATGGGCTGCTGAAAACCTGAACGCCGAACAGCTCAGTGAAATTGGTGCCTTTTTAAAACTTGGGGAGGAGATCAGATTTCGTTGTGGAAAATCAACAATCGGCAAAAAGAGACAATCTGCTCTGCATGTCAATATACCGCTTCCTGTCCGAAATTCTCGCCGACTGTTGAAAGAAAAGGCCGAAAAGACCAAGCAGGAGGCTTCGGTTACGCCACAGCCAGTCTCGAATAACGAAGCAATGTCGCCAGAGGAAAAGTCGGTACTTTCGGCGGTCACTGACGAGAAGAAAGAGAACGCTGGCAGCACAGCAGGCAAACCTGCTTCAAAATGAGTGTTGCCTGCTTTTATGAATAGCCTATTGACGAATTTAAACCGGCCACTGTAGAAGTGGTTCTTCTTGTGATTGCCTGTTGGCAGTCTTAAACTATGTAAAGCTCGCTATTTGGTATGGGCTTTAATTGAAATAACCATTGTCGACTTCGCTCACTGAAGTCCTTGAGGGATGGAATCTTTATCATGGCAACTGTTTTGCTCGTTATACACCTGATGATCGCTTTGGCATTGATTGTCATGATATTGCTGCAACGCTCTGAAGGTGGTGCTCTTGGCATGGGCGGAGGTGGCGCTGGCGGCGGCATGATGTCGGGGCGTAGTGCTGCTAATCTGCTGACGCGCACAACGGCCTATCTGGCGGCCGTGTTTTTTGCCACAAGTATCACTCTGGCGATCCTTGCAAAAAATGATCGGACGCCAACATCCATTCTTGATACTTTGTCACCAACCGGCCCTGTCAAAACAATTGATAGCAAGCCAGTGGTGCCAGCACCGCCAGCTTCCAGTCTGATTGTCCCCGACAAGCCAGCAGCGCCAAGTGTTCCCAACTCTGAATAAATGCCTTTGATGGCATCGTGATTGGTCGCCTGTACTCCTTTTTGAGGGAGTGCAGGTACGCAAAGAGGCCCTTGTTTGTGCGTCTTCAACAGAAAAATCGCTAAAACTGAAAAAAGCACTTCGAATCAGTGCGGTTATGTGTATTCTACAAGCCCATGGCGCGATATATTTTCATAACTGGCGGCGTGGTATCTTCTCTTGGAAAAGGCATCGCTTCTGCTGCACTTGGTGCACTGTTACAGGCACGCGGATATACCGTTCGCCTACGCAAACTCGACCCCTATCTCAATGTTGATCCCGGCACCATGAGCCCTTATCAACATGGCGAAGTTTTCGTCACTGATGATGGCGCGGAAACGGATCTCGACCTTGGTCACTATGAGCGCTTTACAGGCGTTTCTGGTCGCCAATCCGACAATGTGACTTCAGGGCGGATCTATCAGGACATATTGGCCAAGGAGCGCCGGGGAGATTTCCTAGGGGCCACCGTGCAAGTGATTCCTCATGTGACGCAGGCCATCAAGGATTTTGCCCTGTCCAACAGCGACGATGTCGATTTCATTTTATGTGAGATCGGTGGCACGGTGGGCGATATTGAAGCATTGCCATTTTTTGAAGCCATCAGACAGATTGGTCAGGAATTGCCACGCGGCGATGTGGTGTTCATCCATCTGACGCTGATTCCGTTTATATCGAGCGCCGGTGAACTTAAAACCAAGCCAACGCAGCATTCGGTCAAGGAATTGCGCTCCATCGGTATTCAGCCCGATATTTTGATGTGTCGTTGTGATCGCGAAGTGCCAGCTTCAGAGCGTAAAAAGATTGCTTTGTTTTGTAATGTGCGACCGGAAGCCGTTATTCAGGCGCTCGATGTGGCCAGCATTTATGATGTCCCCGAAGCCTATCACAATGAAGGACTGGACCGTGAAGTGCTGCGCGCCTTCAGCCTTGATCATGAAACTAAACCCGATCTGCAAACCTGGCAAAATATATCTAAGCGTATTGCCAATCCGGACGGTGAAGTCAATATTGTCATTGTTGGCAAATATACCGGTCTTTTGGAGGCCTATAAATCTCTCAATGAAGCTCTTGTTCATGGTGGCATTGCCAATAAGGTCCGCGTCAAGCCTAGATGGGTTGAGGCCAGTGATCTTGAGGAGGGCGAGCTTGCGCAAATTATCGGCGAAGCTGATGGCGTTTTGGTGCCAGGTGGCTTTGGTAAGCGCGGCTCTGAGGGCAAGATTGCGGCGGTTGAATTCGCCCGTACTCGCAACATTCCCTATTTTGGTATTTGCCTTGGCATGCAGATGGCCATTGTTGAGGTGGCGCGGAACCTTGCTGGCATCGAAGGTGCTGGTTCAAGTGAATTTGGCAAACCCGAAATTCCAATTGTCGGGCTGATGACAGAATGGATGAAGGGTGAAGACCTTGAAATGCGCGATCAGGGTGGCAACCTTGGCGGCACCATGCGTCTGGGGGCTTATGATGCCCGTTTGGCGAAAGGCTCCTTGATCCACTCAATCTATGGCAAGGGCGAGATGATCAGCGAGCGCCATCGCCATCGCTATGAAGTCGATATGAGCTATTGCGATCAGCTGGAGAGCCACGGCTTGATGTTTGCTGGCCGCTCACCAGATGGCTTGTTGCCAGAAACGGTTGAATTGAAAGACCATCCCTGGTTTGTTGGTGTGCAGTATCATCCAGAACTCAAATCTCGCCCCTTTGATCCCCATCCCTTGTTTGCCTCGTTTATCGCCGCAGCGGTCAAGCAAAGCCGACTGGTTTGACCTATGGGGCTATGCAGACAAGTACTTTTTATTAGCTGTATTTTCTATTTGGTTTTATCGCAGCAAGGCAGGCTTGCCGCTGCGCCCTTTTTTCAGTAGGACAAATGCTCCAGTATTGTGTTTCTTATCTGAAACTGATCAAAAAGCCGCAAAAGCGCCCGCTCACAAGAGCGCAGGTTGTAGACATCGTCAAGTGCAACGTCTTTATTGCCGGATTTCATTTTGGTAAAACCAGCGCAAATACGCTAAATGATACTCTCGGCCGTTATTGCCTGCCTCACGGGAACGAAACGACCACGAATTGGATGATTGGAAATTTTGTTCGCTGGGTAGTCAGGCATCCACACGGAACAAGGTCGCAGGATTGGGATTATTGAGATCATTGCCAGAGCGCTATGCTTGTGATGAACGGGACAAGGTAAAATAATGACACAAGATTTGAAACCGGATGCCGTGGTTAAATTTGGAAATTTCCAAATTTCCAATGCGTCGCCGTTCGCCTTGTTTGCGGGGCCATGCCAGATGGAAAGTCGCGATCACGGACTGGAAATGGCACACGGACTTAAAGAAATATGTGACCGTCTGGGGATCGGGCTGATTTTCAAGGCCAGTTTTGACAAAGCGAATCGCACGAGTATCGGCTCTCAACGTGGCCTTGGTTTCAAGGACACTTTACCTATCTTTGCCGAAATCCGGGAGAAATATGGCTTGGCAATTGTCACTGATGTGCATGAAGCGACGCATTGCGAACCAGCTTCAGAGGTCGTCGATATATTGCAAATACCAGCATTTTTATGTCGACAAACGGATTTGCTGGTGGCTGCCGCCAAGACAGGCTCCGTGATAAAGATCAAAAAGGGCCAGTTCCTGGCACCATGGGATATGAAAAATGTTGTCGGCAAGGTGCTGGCGGCTGGTAACAGCCGCATCCTTGTCACCGAGCGCGGCGCAAGCTTTGGCTATAACACATTGGTCTCTGATATGCGTTCTTTGCCTATTCTGGCGCAAACCGGCTGTCCCGTGGTGTTTGATGCGACCCATAGTGTACAGCAACCTGGCGGTCAGGGTGAAACCAGCGGTGGTCAGCGAGAGTTTGTTCCCGTGCTTGCGCGCGCCGCACTGGCAGTTGGAGTTGCCGCTCTTTTCGTTGAGACACATGAAGATCCCGATAATGCGCCCTCTGATGGCCCCAATATGGTGCATCTGTCAAAACTGGAAGATTTATTGCGTCAGTGGCAGCAAATTGACAATGTCATGAAAGCGTAATTTTGGACCATCCGATTTCTTTTGGATAAGATATCGCGCATATATAATAACCTCATCTTGAATTCGTAGCGCAGTTTTTTGCATCTTCTAATTGCAAAACTGTTTTGTGCAATAGCTAGGTATTGCAAAGGGGGGCTTGTGCGTTCTAGAGTGGATTTCCTAGCATGGCATCAGCTGTTTTTATTGTCGACGTCACCAAGCCAAAATAGATCGAAGAGCATCAATCGTCGTCAAATATCGATTGAGACCCAAGGGGGAATAATGAGCGAATATCAAATACAAAGAACCAATATGGTGGATAGTCAGCTACGGACCAATGAGGTGACGGACCACCGTATATTGCGGGCTATGCTCGATATTCCACGTGAAAAATTTGTTCCTGACACCAAACAGGGCCTGGCCTATATGGATCAGGATATCCTCGTTGATCGCGATCAAGAAGGTACCGATCGCTATATGATGTCACCGATGACGATTGCACGACTGGCGCAGTTGGCGCGGATTGATGACAAGGATATGGTACTGATCATTGGCTGCACCTCAGGTTATGTTGCCGCGTTACTGGCAAGCCTTGCTAGCAGTGTCATTTGTCTGGAGACGGATGATCGTCTGGCGGAGGCTGCTGCGATCCGTCTGGAAGAACTAGGTTGTGATAATGTTGCAATAGTCAGCGGTCATTTGGAAGAAGGCTACTCTAAAGAAGGTCCATATGATGCGATCATGTTCAACGGCAGTGTTGAACTGATTCCTCAAAGCCTGTTTGATCAGTTGAAGGATAATGGTCGATTAGTCGCTGTGCAGTTGACGCAAGGTGGTGTTGGCAAGGCTCATTTGTATCGTAAAATCGGTGATAATATTGGCGAGAATCGCATCTCATTTGATGCCTCCGCTCATCCACTACCCGGATTTAAGCGCGATCAGTCATTTGTATTCTAACCCCAATTGGACAAGCGGCAGGGGATTCTCAAATCAGTAAAAGTCCGCATCAATGGTTTTGTGGCCCAACGCAAACATTGAGCCTCCCCCCCACGGCTGTCGATATCTCGGCGCTGTTTTGTTGTCTCGACGATTTTTCAAAGTGTATGAGGAGTGGGAGCGTCGCAAGCTGAGTGACAGCGGCCATAATAGGGAGCTTTTGGCGGTTCATATCACACCGGTTAAAGTCGATGATCGTGCCCCAAGGAGCAAAATGACAGTCAGGCTTACAGAGAAACTACCGGCCGACAAAGAAACTATTTCATGAACTCCGGGAAAAAGGTCTGCATATTCTGGTTGGTATCCGCAAGAATATGAAAAACTACTTTCTGCCACAATGCGACAAGCTATTGATGCAAAACGATTCGTCGTTGAGGCAGTCTTTGGCGTGCTCAAGCAGAATATGGGAGTAGAGCACTCAAGACATCGCTCATCTAAAAATGTTTTTGTCCATATCATCTTCTGCCTGGTCGCCTATTGCCTGAAAACAAAAAAACGAACATAAAATTCACGACCAGGCAGAGATTGGAGGATTATCCAAAATTGAGATTATTCCATTGCTATTAACGCTTTGTTAAATCAGTTTTTGTTATTTGTAATTTCAATTCATTCTCGCCATTTCTAATGGAAAGAAGCCCGTAAATCGGTATTGCCGGTTTGTTTCGTTCAGTTGTTGTTTTGTTTCGTTGTTGCAACCTGGTTGCGCTCAATGTGGAAATAACAATTGCGACGAAAGAGAGTGGTTTATGTTGAATTTCAAATGCCAGAAATTATTAGGGGTTTTCGTGTTTGCAGGCTTTTTAGGCTTCGCACCAAATAGCGCTAATGCAGAATCCTTGAATTCGGTTCTATCAAGTACTTATCTAGGCAATCCCGACATAAATGCTGAACGAGCAAAATTACGTGCACTTGACGAGGAGAATCCAAGAGCACGGGCTGGATATCGTCCCAAAGTCAACTTTAATGCCGATATCACTAGCCAACGGGTGAAAACTCGCCCATCGCTCTCAACTGATGGTCGACGTCGTCATGGAGGCTATACGGTGAGTCTTGTGCAGCCCATTTTTCGTGGGCTGCGAACTATAAATGCAATCCGTAAAGCGGATGCCAGCATTTACGCCGCACGAGAAGACCTTCGTTTAGTTGAACAAAATATCTTTCTGGATGCCGTGACGGCTTATGTCGATGTCATTCGCGATCGCGCTATTTTACGACTTCGCAGAAACAATGTCAGCGTCATTGCTGAGCAACAAAAAGCAACAGATGATCGCTTTACAGTTGGCGAAGTGACAAAAACCGATGTTGCGCAAGCTAATGCCCGTTACAGTGGCGCTGTTTCAGACCTTAATTTAGCACAGGCCAATCTGAAAACCAGACGAGCCATTTTCGAGCAGGTCATTGGTCGGACACCAAATGGATTGCGCAACCCAAAGGGTGTCATCAAATATTTGCCGCGCTCTCTAAGTGGATCTTTGAAACGCGGAATGAACGAACATCCTGCTATTCTTGGCGCGACTTACCTCGAAGTTTCTGCTACTCACAACATTCACCTCATCCGAGGCGAACTGTTGCCAGAGATCAATCTGGAAGGCAGTTGGACGCGCCGATATAATCCAGCAGATGGTGTTGAGCGACAAAGAACAGGCATTGTCAAGGGCACGTTCACGATGCCGTTCTATGCTGGTGGTGAGATTTCATCGCGTGTGAGGCAGGCCAAGCAGACAGTTCTGCGAAGGCGTCGAGAACTGCAGGCCGCCAAACGAAAAGTGCGGGCCTATGTTGTTTCAAGCTGGGGACAGGTGTCTTCCATCATTGCTCAATTGGAAGCAGATCGCTCACAGGTGAAAGCCACAAAAACCGCGCTCGATGGCGTGCAGGAAGAAGAGAAAGTTGGTCAAAGGACCGTTCTGGATGTTCTGGATGCACAGCAAGAATATCTTGACGCGCAGGTTGCGCTTGCGATCACCCAAAGGGATCTGGTCGTCGGCAGATATCAGTTGCTGGCTGCGACCGGTCGTTTGTCAGCTGCTGAACTGGGCCTTCGTGTACAGCGCTATGAAGCCAGTGCACATTATGAGCGCGTAGAACGCAAATGGTATGGCACACGGGTTGAGGAGTATAATGATGAGCTCGAAAACAGAGCCATTGTAAATGATCGCTATTTTCCAAGCAGTTATAAGTAGCAATTGGTTGCTCATCTGTGTGTCTATCGACCTATCTTGCTTGATGTGAACAATGGATCGAATTGACTATGCCTGGTATCGAAAATATTATCGCTCGAATGACCACTCACCTCTGGATTTCATTCGCTACTTATGGCAATACTCATAAATACAAATATAACGCTTTTTACCCATGAGCTAGCCACATTTACAGGCTAGATGCTTATTGCAGATGGGGCATAATTGAGGGATTGCAGGATGAACAGTGCTGAAAAAAAAGCTCCAGAACCGAGCATGGACGATATCATTAGCTCGATCAGGAATATCATTTCTGATGATGCGCAAGAAACGGTGCCTGCTCATGAAGCACCCGCAGTGGAAGCTCCAGCACCTGCCATCGTTCAGCTGACAGAAAATCAAATCGCAGAACCTGCTATTGAGCAAGTTAGCGGCGTATCTGCTACACCCGATGCCATGGTACCAAATCCGCTTCCTGAACCAGTCGCGGTTCAATCTACTCCGGATCTAGAGATTGCTAACGAAATTGATGCCGTACCTGGGTTGATGACAGCTTTGGAGACGTCCATTTCTGCTGAGGCGCCAGCTCCCGTTGCACCGAAATTGACGGTATCTGAACCACTACCTCCTGCAACACAGGTTGAGGCCGCCCCGATCAATGATGGAATGGCTCCAACTGCACCAACAATTATGCCAGCTACATCAGAAGCTATAGCTACACCAGCTCCGCAGGCTGCCATAACTCCTGAGCTGGCCGCGTCGGAATTGAACGCACAAGTGCCAGCTGCCAGTCTTTCGCTCGACGAGCCGGCCACGATCATTGAAGATGATATCGTCTTTGTATCTCCAGAGGTCTCGCAAAACTCGCTTACAGATACCTCCCTTGCGCCAGATGCTCTATCCACGACACCTACCAACGACCCCGTTGAAGAGATGATGCAATCAGTTAATGCGGATCAAGCTGAAAGCGATCTGGTCAGTAATGA
>JAAETJ010000788.1 GCA_024228495.1 bacterium
GAGATACAGGAGCCAGGAAGCCCAGGATCGGCAACCGGAACGCACCGCCAGGCACAAGCCGGTTGCCGAGTAAGCGAGCCAGGGACGCGCCAACGCCCCAAACTCACTCCCCATCCTGCCCCCTTCCTGAGAATTGTCAATGGATATTCAACAATTATTTCGGGAACACCCGGAATTCCGGTCAAAAAAATCAAACGTGTACATTGCAGGGCTTCAAAAGCCCATCATTCGCAGGAACGGCGCAAGAGTGCGGTTTTACTGCGGTTTTACAAACAACATGCCGCGTCGCGAAGGCGAACACCGCAAAGGCAAAGCCTGCGGCGGCAGCCCGCTGCTCGATCTCGCCAACCAACTTGGGATCGAGTGGGAGATTGTGGCGATCTGGGATGCCAGCCGCGCCTTCGAAAGATACATCAAGAAGCAACGGCACATGGAACGCTTTGTCAAGGCGTATCAAGAGGAAGTGCCGTTCGAAGAGAAGATTCCATTCTTTTAAAATCAACTTTGCGGCCGTCGCCAGGTGGACCCTTCGGGTTTTTCGGCGATGGCCGCAGCCAACCCAGGAGGGAATTATGTTTCAGAAAATCAATTATTCCGACACGGGAGCAGGTCTCCCGTGGGAAGTCAGATTTGATTATTTGCGCGGAAATGGCTGGTCAACTTCGGAAATTATTGTACTCGAAAAAAGAGAAGAGGAGGAAGCCAAAGCCCGGAAAGCAACCCAGGAAGCAAGGCAACCGAAGGAGGGCGCACATGCTAAAAATCACACTAAAAAGTAAACGATTCCAATTTGCGATCAGCGAGGGCATGACTGCGATCCTCATCATCTACGGCGTCATCCTGCTCTTGTGTGCCATCCTGCAAGTGTGGCGCATCATGGCAATGTATCTCATGTATTTAGTGATCGCCTTTCCCTACGCGCATCTGGAAATGAAATGTCGAGAACGCAAGGAGCAGGAGCAGCAGAAGCAGGAGCGCAGGCGCAGGGGTGACAATTGGCAGGAAAAGCACAAAAAAATCTACAGGCTGAAAAGGCTTGATAATCAGTCATTTTCAGGCATGGACACCGAAGAAGAATGAAATGAAATTGCACTATGTCACTTTACCAAGCAGCCCCTGCGCCCATCGGCGCAGGGACTACTTCTTTTTCGAATGTCCCGCTTTGCACGTGCGGAAAATCCGCAGATACATTCCGCACTTGCGATCCTGCCGGCCGCCCCAATGCTTTTGGCGATGCTTCAGCAACACAGCCCACCGCCAACACAGCACGCGGCCCGCAGGCCTCCATCGTCATCCTTGCCGATCCTGGAGGGAGGAAAATCGCTAACTACCTCCACTGAGATCC
>JAAETJ010000789.1 GCA_024228495.1 bacterium
CCATCGCCGAAGCCAACGCACGTGAAGCTCTGGCAGCGTACAGCCAGAGTCTGGCCGCACATGCTCAAAATGCGCTGGATGAGGATGATACGGCCGTTGCACTCGCATTGGCATTGGCCGCTAATGATCTGGAACACCCCCCTGAGCTATCTCAACTTATCTTGCGCCAAGCAGCTTACGCGCCCGGCCCCCACCAGCAATACCAGGTGGCCGAGCTATTCCCTGATGTAGATGGACGCATCTACAGCCTGGAGGTGAGCCCCGTAGCACAAGAGGTTCTGATTGGTTTTGAGGATGGCACATTGATTTTGTGGGATGTGGCAACAGCATCAGAAATCCGCCGCCTGCAAGGACATACAGGGACAGTCCGCACGATAGCCTTCAGCCCAGATGGGCGGACAGCCCTGTCTGGTGCCAGTGATCAGTTTGTCATTTTGTGGGATGTGGAGACAGGGCAAGAAATTCGCCGCTTCGTTGGACATGATGGCTGGGTGCGAACGGTTGCATTTAGTCCAGATGGAGAAACGGCCGTTTCCGGCGGCTTCGTTGGTGATACGGTGAGTTCGGTGGCTAACCCAGGCCAGCTAATCTTGTGGAATCTGGCCTCCGGGCAAGAACTGCGCCGCTTTGAAGGACATCCCAGCGGGGTCGTGGCCGCAGCATTTACCCCTGATGGTCGCGCCATATTGGCCAGCTCCGGTTTTTTTACCAATGCTTCCAATGAGTACAGCCTCATGTTATGGGATACGGAAACCGGGCAGAAAATTCGTGATTTTGAGATCACGGGACAATCCGACAATTTCAGCCTGGCCACCAGCCCAGACGGCCGTACAGCACTGACAGGGACCAGCAACGACGAAGTTATTCTGTGGGATATGGACACCGGACAGAAGATACGCACCCTTGAAGGACATACCGGCTTAATGGTGACATCAGTCGCTTATACACCAGACGGACGTCATGCCATCTCTGGCGATGCCAACGGTCTAATCATTTTGTGGGATCTGGCAAGCGGTAATCCTATCATGCAAACTGGAGTCCAGAAACCTCACATAGGCGGTTGGCATGCCAACGATGAGGCCGTATTAAATCTTGTGATTAGCCCTGATGGACGCACAGCGCTATCTACTGCCGGCGATGGCACGTTGGTGCTGTGGAGCCTGGTAGATGCCGGTGAAATCCGACGCTTTGAAGGTCACCAAACGGAGACGATACTTAGCGTTGCTTTTACCCCCGATGGTAAACGTGTCCTTACTGGAGAGTGGGGCAATGCATTTAACTTCTCCTTTGGCAATAGCAATCTATTACGATTGTGGGATGTAGAGACTGGGGAAGAGCTGAGATCTTTTGCAGGCCATTCCGCAGGGGCTATCATGATCACTATCAGTGCGGATGGACGACAAGCACTTAGTGGTTCCGAGGACGGCACCATACGGTTATGGGATCTGGAAACCGGGGAAGAGATTCGTCAAATCCTGGCGCATACCGGGGGCGTATATGCAGTGGCGATTAGCCCAGACGGCCGTTTGGCTTTATCCGGATCATTTGCCGATGATGATCCCGACAGTGGCATCACCTTGTGGAATTTGGAAAACGGGCAGGCTATCCATCGTCTTGTGGAGCAGAATCACTACACAGCCTTGATGTTCAATCCGGACGGCCAAACAGCTTACGCCCCAATAGTAAAAACCAACGAAAACAACTACGAGTTTGGGCAATACGATCTTGCAACTGGACAGCTCATCCGTGGATATTCAGCAGAGGATTTATGTTGCACCGGTTTTGCCGTCCATCCGAACGGCCGTTCAGTCTTTTTAGCTGGCAATTCTGGTGGGCCAGTGGTCGAGTGGGATCTGGAAGCTGATCGTGAAATCCGAACTTTCGGCCAACATCCGGGCTCACGCACGAGAGTGGAAGTCAGCTCGGACGGCCGTTTGTTGTTAATCAGCGCCGCAAATTTTACAGGGGGTATTTTAAGCCTTTGGGATCTAGAAACAGGCCAGGAAATCCGCCACTTCAGCGGCGATGGCCTTTGTTGCGTAGATATTGACATGAGTTCAGACGGCCGTATGGCTGTCACACCAGGGGGAGGCGGCACAGCTATCCTCTGGGATCTAACACTCCCATACGTGCTAGATGACGTGCGCCAATGGATCAGCGATAATCGCTACGTGCGCCCCTTAACCTGCGCGGAACGGGATCTGTACCGCATTACGCCATTGTGTGAAGTGGAATGATAGGTTCACCTGTTGATCTATTTCTCATGCATACGCCTTGACGAAAAAGATTAATAGTACAAAATCAACAATAGCGTGAAATAGTGATGGAGTGATGGAGTGTTTCAATTTTGTAATCTCTCAATCTCCAATTCTCATCAACAACGGAGATTGTTATGTCAAATAACAAATGGACAGTAAACGATATTCCAGATCAAAC
>JAAETJ010000790.1 GCA_024228495.1 bacterium
GTAAACAAGGGTGTCATGATTGCTGGATGCCATTCTGTTGCACCTATTAAAATAAAATGAGTATAACCATCAAAAGCGACAGGTCTTGTCGCTGCATCGAAGATTATCAATAAATATACCATCACAGCTAGGGGGTGATGTATGGTTTTGCTTTCGTGGCATGAGTTCTCCATGGGTAGGTAGGCATAAAAAAGCCCCCCGAACGGACAGCTCAGGAGGCGTGGGGTTGGGAATAGTGCGGCGACTAGTAGCTAGTTAGGATTGGTTTAGAATTAGGGAGGCAAACAGGTTAGTATTGCTATATCTCTATATTTTACGTGCATTGATGCTTTGTTGCGACTATTTGCTGAAGTGCATGCTTAGCGATTAGTTGGTACAGCTCGTGAAAGATATGGTTTGCATTATTCACTTTACTATCTGAATACTGCTAGTATTATTAACAAACAACCACTTAGCTTGCTGGGTGATACAATAAATTAGTCTTAAGTGACCCAATATTCTGTCAAAGGTATTGCGCATCATGATTCCATCGGAAGGAACCCTCAACGAGGCGGAGACCCGAGAACAGATAGACCAAGCACTCATCAGTGCAGGTTGGGTCATTCAAGACAAAAAGCGCCTAAATCTTCACCAATCTCTTGGTGTAGCCGTTCGAGAATTTGAAACCGATACCGGCCCAGCAGATTACATGCTCTTCATAGCAGGCAAGGCCTGCGGCATTATCGAGGCCAAGCGGGAAGGGACAACACTCGGCCATGTGGCTGAGCAATCCGGGCGGTACGCCACATCGGCTATCAAGTTTATCCAGCGCTGGTCTGCTGATGATGAGCCATTACCCTTCCTGTATGAGGCCACCAATCACGAAATCCGTTTTCGGGATGAGCGAGACCCCAAACCCAAGTCCCGTAATGTGTTTCATTTTCACCAGCCAAATACTCTGAAAGAAAGGCTTGAAGCCGGCAATACCTTTCGCCATCGTCTACAGGATCTACCCCCGCTCAACACCAAGGGGCTGCGTAATTGCCAAATTGATGCCATCAAAGGCATCGAAAACTCACTCAAAAACAACCACCCACGCGCCCTGTTACAAATGGCCACCGGTGCCGGCAAAACCTTCACCGCCTGCACCCAGGTCTACCGCCTGGCCAAATTCACCCGGGTTAAGCGGGTACTGTTCCTGGTAGATAGAGGCAACCTGGGCCGTCAGGCCCTAAAAGAGTTCCAGCAATACACCACCCCAGATGATGGCCGTAAATTCACCTCACTCTACAACGCCCACATCCTTGGCCCCGGTGGTATCGGTGATGATATAAAAGTCACCATCTCCACCATCCAGCGCATGTACTCCCAACTCAGCGGCAAAGAGCTGGATGAAGAGATAGAAGAACACTCCACCTTCGAGATGGGTGCAGCGCCACAAGCGCCAAGAGAGGTTAAATACAACCCACAGATCCCCATTGAAACCTTTGATGTCATCATCATCGATGAATGCCACCGCTCCATCTACAACCTCTGGAGCCAAGTGCTCGACTACTTTGATGCCTTCTTGATCGGCCTCACCGCCACACCCACCAAGAAGACCATCGGCTACTTTCACCAAAACGTCGTCTCCGAATACACCCACGAAGACGCCGTTATCGACCGGGTCAACGTCGGTTACGACATCTACCGCATCAAAACCGAAAAGAGCGAAGCGGGTGGCCTAATGGAGGCCGGCACCAATATCGAAGTGCGCGACCGCCTCACCAAACAGAAACGCTGGGAACTGCTCGACCAAGACGAGGCGTACCAAAGAACACAACTCGATCGCAGTGTCATCGCACCCAACCAGATACGCACTGTCATCAAAGCCTTCAAAGAAAACTGTCTACCCGAATGCTTCCCCGGCCGCACCTGGGTACCCAAAACCCTTTTCTTCGCCAAAGATGATGACCATGCCGACCGCATTGTCGATGCCGTGCGTGAAGCCTTCAATGAAGGCAACGACTTCTGCAAAAAAGTCACCTACCGCGTGGGCAAGAAAAATGCCGAAGACACTATCGCTGAATTTCGTACTAGCCCACGCCTGCGCATCGCCGTCACTGTGGATATGATCGCCACCGGTACCGACATCAAACCGCTGGAATGTGTCGTCTTCATGCGTGATGTACGCAGCCAAGCCTACTATGAACAGA
>JAAETJ010000791.1 GCA_024228495.1 bacterium
TCATTACGGCTTATCCCGCGGTTTCGTACTTGGAGCTTTGTAAGACACCTACCATTTGAGGTTGGTGTAGGCTTATAGGATTGCGGCTGTGGGTAGGTGTCTTACAAACCTATAACAACGCGGACCCTAGGGCTTCTTGGCAATAACAGATATTTTTGCAAAGAGCGGACATTTAAGAATCAGAATTCTTTTGGTTGGAAAGCACCAATTCCAAACCCGCAGGAATTTAATACATAGGCCGCATGGTGGCCAAAACGGTCCTTTGTGATTTCCTAATATATTCAGCAGGATTTATCTCTTTTCGACCAAAGGGAAACCGTGGTCTGTCCCCGATTATTCCCCGATCATTCTCGGATGAAAGTTAAGATCTGCATTTGGTCAATTTGTGCTTTTTTGGTGCATTAGCAATCCCACCTTTAATTTGGTGTTATATTCCGTGCCAATCTGGAATAAAAAGCACCCAGGTTCACATGATAAATAACATCATATCCACTAGTGAATCTGACAAATATCAGTTATCCTCACTGACAAAAATCACAGCAGTATCCAAATTATCAGGCGGTTTAAGATAATTGCATGTTACTACCTATAACCGGCTAGCGTATGGGGTTGTGTGGAAATCTCAATCAATTCAAAACCATTTGGAAAATATTCATGCGAATAAAAATGAAGAGTTGGAGCGCCGGAATCGCATTGTTGCTGAGCATGGGCATTGCCACCACCGCTGTTGCAGAAAACAACAAATGGAACCCCTGGTATGAGTTTGGCGGCTATTACGGCACTGATGAAGCAAGCCGTGGCGAGGCGGTACTCTTCATGCCCCTGTCACAGGATGCAGACACTCTTGTTTTTACTGACCTTCGTGGCAAGCTGTTTGAACATGGCGCTATGGAAGGGAACATGGCACTTGGCTACCGGCAGATGTTTGAATCCGGTTTCAACTATGGGGCCTGGATCGGTGCCGATCTCCGTCACACCGAATACGATAACACCTTCTGGCAGATGTCAGGCGGTTTCGAAGCCCTCTCAGACTCTTTTGATGCGCGGGTCAACTGGTACGGCCCCGCAACCTCCTCAAAGGCGGCCGGTGGCAGCTTTGCCGACGTGATACTGGAAGGCAACAACATCTTTATGGTAGGTGGCAAAGAAGTGCCACTTCACGGCGGGGATGCCGAAGTTGGCCTACGTTTCCCGGTTGCGAATGATACCGGGGTTCTGGGCCTGTATGTTGGTGGATTCTATTTCGATCACCACGAGGCATATAAGTCGGTCAAGGGCCCCAAGGCACGAGCGGAACTAGCGATGGATGATATCCTCCCCAGCCTGCCCGGCTCACGGCTGACAGCCGAGTATGAATACTCAGACGACGATCTGCGCGGGGACCGCCACCAGGTGGGACTGCGGTTGCGAATTCCCTTCGGTGCCGGCTCCAGCTCCAAGGTGTCATTGACCAGGCAGGCAAGGCGCATGGTCGCAGGCCTGGAGCGGGATACTGACATCGTCTTTGGCCAGTCGAAAAAAGAGTATGTTGAAGATGCGCTGACCAACACCGATTTTGATCAGGTCGCTTTCATCAACAATGGCGGCGGCATCACAACGGAATCGGCAGCGGCGGGCGATAACTCACTGCTGATTGTCAATGGCACGGTCAATGATGGCACCCAGACCGTTCAGGCCAATCAGACGGTCCAAGGCGGCGGTTCGACTATTCAAGTGCGCGGGCGCAGTTCCGGCGCAGTTGCCGGCTTTACCGCGCCAGGCTCGAAGCCAACGGTCATTAACACCGGCGCAGGCGATGTTATCTCTCTGACAGGTGACAATACGCACATCGCTGGATTGCTGATCGATGGCAACAGCAATGGCGAGCACGGCATTGGCGGCGGCAGCGGTAAAACAAACATCTTCATCACCCAGAACGTGATTCAGAACATTGGCGACGACGGCGTGAGCTTCGTGAACAACAACAGCAATGTGACGGTGTCGGGCAACACGATCTCGAATGTTGGCCGCAATGGCGTGGCCTTCGGTGAATCCAACAGCAATGTAACGGTGTCTGGCAACACGATCTCGAATATCGACAACGATGGCGTGTTTTTCATTTACCAAAACAGCAATGTGACGGTATCGGGTAACACGATCTCGGATATCGGCGACGACGGCGACGACGGCGACGGCGACGGCGTGGAGTTCTATACTTTCAACAGCAATGTAACGGTGTCGGGCAACACGATCTCAAACACCGTCGACCATGGCGTGATTGTCAATGACGACAACAGCAATGTGACGGTGTCGGGCAACACGATCTCGAACACCGACGGCGACGGCGTGCACTTCAAGGACAACATCAGCAATGTAACGGTGTCCGGCAACACTTTCACAGACATCGGCGATGGAGAGACGACCGACCACGTCTTCGAGTTTCACGGCGGTGGCAATACGCTGCTGCCGGGTAGCACCGGAAACGTTGTAACTACAGCTCCAAATGCTGGCAACTTATGTAACGGCGTTGGCAACTTCAGCGGCTCGCTTCAGGTTACCGACCATAATGGTGTCTCACAGACATTTGTTAACGGTTGTCCGTAGGGCTCCATATTAAGCAGCCTCTAATAGTCAGTATTGTGACCAAAACGGTCCGATGTAATTATCTAATATAGTTAGCAGATCTTGACTCCTTTCAACCAAAGTAAATCGTGGTCTGCCCCCGATTGTTCGCCCCCGATTGTGCGCCACCTGCACTAAACCGTGCATGGCGTTGCCAGAACTATAATCTGGTACTAATAGATCATTCGCAGATGTTCAAAGTAAAAAATAGATAACCAGTTTCGATGGGCTAGCTAATGATATGTCTTGCAGATGTTAATAGTAGAGTAGAAGCATGCTGTAAAAATACTTTTGGCCAAGCTATCAATGTGATTATAGAGGATGAGTGATAATGTATATGTTTAAAAAGACTAGCAGTCTGATACTGGCTGCTATATGTGCAGTGGCTTTAAGCACCCCAGCGTTTTCAGTAGAAAATAAATATCATCTTAAATTGGCAGAAACCTGGCCACCAAATTTTCCTATTCTCGGTGACACGACAAAAAATATGGCTAAAATAGTTGAGACCGCATCCAATGGGCGGCTGACTATTACTATAGACTCACAAAATAA
>JAAETJ010000792.1 GCA_024228495.1 bacterium
CGGGTAAGCGCAGCTTAACCCAACAAAATCATAGAGTTATTACATTCACTTAGCAGTCAACTGCTCTTTCTAGGTTAAAGGTTTCAGGTAGGGGCGGATTGAGCCGCCCACCTTGTCTCATTTCTGCCAGACCCTAGGCGGCTGAAGCCGCCCCTACAGCTTCTTCAACAAGACCCAGGCCCAGTGGTAGTCATCTTCTCGGCTGGGTTTGACGAAAGGAGCATGCTATTCGATGGTGCGTTCTACGGGACCATCGGGAAGGGTGTTTTTCATGGACCTAGGTTAAAGCAATGACTTGGCTGTTTCAGCCAGCTGCTTTGCCTGCGTATAATTTACCTTGACTGCTGTATCCCATGCCTGTTCGATCTCCGCCTGCCGTCCGGTTACTTTGGTATCTGCTTTTTTTCGCTTCTTTTTAAAGATTGCGTTGTACTCCTTCTTTCCGGCCGTTGCCTCATCGATGGGTACTTTTGCCACCAGCTTCCTGGCTTTGGCGATCAGATCGGCTGCTTCGGAGTTTGTCTTGCCTGCCAGCCGCGCTTCAGCCTCTTGGATGGCCCTGATGGCCAGGCGCAGGTCATTCAGGCGGTAGGTTATCATCACGTCGAATAAAGAGTTCACGACATTATAACGATCTTTTGAGAGGTCCAGGTTGAACCTCACCGCGGCCCCGATTGATCTGTCTTTGAAAGGATTGGGAAATGAGGCCGGGGCTTGTGCATAGGTGGAGGGATTGACCGGCAGTCGTTGGATCTTTGAGTCCAGCAACAGTGATTGTCCTTCGGGAGAGAGCAAAAAATCAATAAACGCCTGCGCGGCCAGCTGATTTGGAGCATTCTTGACGATACCGATGTTAGCTGGGACCAGCGTCGTAACAGAGGGATATGTATATTCAACTGGAAAACCTGAAGCCTTGGATGAAAGTCCGAAGAAGTCAATGACGATACCAAATCCGAACTGACCGCTGTTGACGCCGTCCGGTACACCAAAACTGC
>JAAETJ010000793.1 GCA_024228495.1 bacterium
CCGGCACCCATGGCCGAGAGGCTTTCAAGAAAAAGATCAACCGGCCTGGTACCGATCGCACAACCACCGGGAAGCGATACTCTGGCTTCTCCCATGCGAGCAAGCAGCGGCCCGATGACCCAGAAACTGGCCCGCATGCGTGACACCAGATCATAAGGTGCGGTGGTATCAACGATTTCCGGGGTGGAAAAATGAATGGTTTTACCGCCATTGCCCCCCTGGCCCCGGCGCTTTCCCTCAACCCGGTAATCAACCCCGTGGTTGGTTAAAATTCTCTTCAGGGATTCAATATCGGCCAGATGCGGAACATTCTGCAGTACCAGTGTCCCCTCGGTCAGCAGCGAGGCGATCATCAACGGCAATGCCGCGTTTTTTGCCCCTGAAATCGGAATTGTTCCCTCAAGACGATTGCCGCCACTTACCAGTATCTTGTCCATCAATATTCAGCCCAATGATTGCCATTCTGATTTATTTTCTTCACCAGATCCGCCGGGCTAGACCCTTTCTTCTTTACACGGAAGCAGTATGGTTTGTGACCTATCTCAAACATGAGGCGGGTTCAAGGCAATCCTGTCTGATTGCACCGGAGGATGGTTAATCATTATTGTTCTTGAATTTTCTGGACCTGGTATTTCTTGCCCTGGATTGCTTTTTACGTTTGGCCAGATTGTCACGTAACTGGCGGGCCAACCTGTCTTCACGGCCAGGAGTCTCAACAGCATCAGGCTCAGGCGAGTTATTCTCATCATTTTGAGGTTTGTCTGGTTTTTTCATATCCGCCATCGATGATTTTCCTGTAAAGAGCATGCTTGCTGTTGCTGATAGATCAACCGGTCAGCTGCATTGTAATGAAAAATTCCCGGGCGGCAATTGTGCGCGAAATAATATACAGAGGCAATTACCGCCAAAAGAATCCGCTTCCCGGATATTTTAGCCAACAAGCCACTTGAATATCCAGCCCGCCTGTGGCACAGCGTTCGCCAGCATCGAAATATGCCCGGCTGCCGTAGCTCAGGGGTAGAGCACCCCCTTGGTAAGGGGGAGGCCGAGAGTTCAATTCTCTCCGGCAGCACCATTAAACCCCTTGAAAATAAAGAGTTTTTTCAACCGAGCACTCCCTTGTTCCCGGCAGAAACATGCAGAACAAAGCAGGAATGTGCATTTGAATACGGGGAAAATCCGGGGAGTTCGTTCACTGACTGTTCTCATAAACCGGTTTTACAAAAGAAAACCGCCGGTGAGTTTTGTAGCCTCACCAGCGGTCAATCTATATTCGAAAACGTTTCCAAGAGTGATTCTATCACAAATACGTCGGATAACGCAATCGTTTTGGCTGCAAAATGGTACCTTGCCAACAAGCATGACAATGCTACCCGCTTCACACCACGAATCATCGAATTATTCGGATTGAAGCCCAAACAGGTTGTTGAGGCCTATCGCCTTGCTGAGCAAATCAGTCAGGAGGTGCGCCATGGGTAAGGTTACCACTCTCAATTTCTTCGCTGCAATTCCTGGACGCGCTACCCTGGACAAGGAACTCACTGCCCTGCATTTCAGAGTGCTTATGGTCATCGCTGGACGTGACCGCATGAGCCGAAATGGACAGTACTGCTGGGAAAGTTCGACCAAGCTTGCTGATCGCATAGGGTGCAATGCCAAATGCTTCAGTTCGGCTGTGTCAGAGCTTGAAGGCATGGGTTATCTGGAGACCCAAAAGAGCGAAAACGACAAGCGAAAAAGAGGCGTTCGGGTAGTCTATGATCTTGAAGAAGATGCCGTCGGAATCGGTGTCGATCTCGAGAAATGCAGGTCAAGACAAGCCAGTCATTCTAGTCAGGAAAGGTTGCCAGATGGCAACCAATCTCGCGTAAGTAGGTTGCCGGATAGCAACCATTCTCGAGTGATGAAACAGGAAGAAGATCAACAATATCAACATGATAAGGAGATCAGGCCCAAACCTAATATATTAGGTATAAACCAATATAATACACATAAGTGTAGGCCTGGAAGAGGAAAAACAGGTCCAGCGAGGTACCGAGACCCGGACGCTGAAATTGCCCGGAGAATTGGAAATAATGGTTGGGAAGTGTTGCAAACCATTGATGACGAAACACTCAGATATCTGAAGCGACAGCTATGGAAGGGAACGCTTGACGAAAAGGATTTGAGGTCCGCTGTGTTGGAGATCAGGAGGGTGGCAAGTGGCTGATTGCAGGCAAAACACCTTGAAATCATGCGATTTGGGTCCTTCCTGCCGGGATTTGGCGCGGGTAATTCGGACCCCGGCGTTTTACTCTTGTTGGGTAAAATTGAGAGCTAAAACAACAACTTGCGGGGGGCTGGATTATGCGGAAGGTGCATAGCTCAGCCAGTAATTCTGGCAGGATTGGGGAACCGTTGCAGCTTTCGAAAAGCGGGTTTGCCAAGAAAGTCGGGATTACGCCCGGGCGGGTTTCGCAGCTGATCAGGAAGGGTTTGCCGGTTGATGATGATGGCAAGATCGACGTGGCGCGGGGGCGGTTGTGGATTGCCGAGAATGTAAACCCTATTCGGGCTGCAGCTCAAAAGCAGGAAAGCCTGCCGCTTGGTGATGAACGCCAGCAAGCGACACTGACATCGGAGCGAATACGCCTGGCAAGTGAACAGGCGGACGCTGCCAGCTTAAAAAATGCGCGGCTTCGTGGCGAGCTGGTACCGGCAATTGAAGTTGAAAACGAATGGGCGGCAATCCTGCGAAAGGTTCGCGCCGGTGTGATGGCGGTTCCCTCTCGCATTCGCCAGCAACTTCCACACCTCACTGCCCACGATATCGAGCTGATCGACGGGGAACTGAGGCAAGCACTGGAAGGCCTGGCCGTTGACCAATGAGACAATTCAGAAAATTCGAAGCAATGCCCTGGCTTCGCTGTCACCGCCAGCACGGCTGAAACTGTCAGAATGGATTGAGGAAAATATCATCCTGCCCGATGATGTTTCCGCTCTGCCTGGCGCGGTTCGTCTCTGGCCGTTTCAGCGAGAGATCGCCGACACCATTGGGGATACCACCATTGAGCGGGTAACGCTGGTCAAGCCGGTGCGTGTCGGATTCACCACGCTGCTGACAGGCGCACTGGCTGGATACGTATCGAATGATCCTGCACCCATTCTGGCACTGCTACCCACTGAAGCGGACGCCCGCGATTACATGGTTTCCGACATCGAGCCAATATTTGCCAATTCACCAGCATTGTCCGGATTGCTTTCGCGTGGTCAGACGACCGGAAATTCCGAACGTAACACGCTTCTGTCGAGACGTTTCC
>JAAETJ010000794.1 GCA_024228495.1 bacterium
GCCGTGCGACTGGACGCTGGAGCGTCCGGTCCGGCGTTCCCACGCTGGAGCGTGGGAACGAGATGTACGCCTTTTTCTGCTCGTTCCTACGCTCTGCGTCACTGCCATTAAGTTAAGCGTTTTCCTCTGAAAAACAGTCCTCACCACGAAAAAAACATGGTGAACGATCATAAAAATATCTTGCGATGATGTGAAGATGATGAGATGATGACTCTCCGTTTCCACATGCACCCATGTTCATGCTGACAACCCGTTTACTGATGGAGGAAGACCATGAAGAAACAGCAGCAGATTATTCAGCGCATCACGACACGCATCACGGATCCCGAATTTCAAGCGCGTCATAAAGTCAACACGGCAGATTTTACCCGCCAGCGGGCGCTCCCCTTTGTCATCGTCCTCACCATGCTTCTGCAAAAGAGTGTCAAATCACTCCAAGTGATGGCCAATGAATTTTTTGAGAAACTGGCCCTCCTCGGGATGTTCACCGTGTTCACGGTCACCAATAGTGCCTTTTCTCAAGCGCGACAGAAAATGAAACATACGGCGTTCCTTGAACTCCTCCACACCGCGATCATCCCTGCGTATTATGCCCAAGACGGCTATCAGACCTGGCAGGGATTCCGCCTGGTCGCCATTGATGGATCCAAAGTGCGCCTCCCGAATACCCAGGCGATTCGGGACGACTTTGGCACCATCGCCGTGTCCAATCAGCACGATCCCCATCTCGGTGAGCACCCCTGGGCGCTTGCGTCCGTCTGTTATGATCTCCTCAACGAGATCCCGCTTGATGCCATCTTTGCCAAAGGCAAGGCGTATGAAGTGGATCTGGCGGTGTCTCATCTGGATCATCTCACCTTCACCGATCTGCTCCTCTGTGATATGAACTATCCCTCCTATCGCTTTCTGGCGGAACTCGTCTTACGGAACATTTCGTTCACCATCCGCTGCTCCAAGGCCTCCTTTGCGCC
>JAAETJ010000795.1 GCA_024228495.1 bacterium
ACAACAGCAACCACAGACAGTCGAACCGAAAATTGAGGACTACGAGAGCGCCGCCGAATGGCAGCGGGATTTTGTCACATTTACTAATTCAAAGGCCGAGAGCATCGCCAATAAAGCGATTGAAACCCGGTTACAGTCGATGGAGACAGAACGAAGCCAGGCGCAAATCGATACATCATTCAATACCTCAATGGACGCGGCAGCCGAAAAGCACGAAGACTTTTGGGATGTGGTGACGGACCCACGGGCTACGTTTATGAACGGCCCCTTATTAGAAACTGTCAAGCAAATGCCGAATGCGGGTGAGCTGGCGTATCACATCAACAGTAACCCGGCCGAAGGTCATAAACTTGCTGCAATGAATGCCACGCAAATGGCGGCGGAACTGGGTCGATTGGATGCGACCTTGAATAGTCAGAAGCCAGAGTCTAAACCTAATTTGACAAATGCGCCTGATCCACCGTCGAACATTTCTGGCGCGCCGGTTGCAGAGGTCGACCTTAACAAGGTCGGCGTTGATGATTACATGCGGCTAAGGCGTGAACAGCTAAAGAAAAGACGGGGGTATTAAGCGCCACGGAGTCTTTAGCTCATGGCGAACACAAATCTCACTATCGACATGATACTGAGGGAGTCCCTTGAAGTCCTGCACGAAAAGCTGGTCTATGTAGGGTCAATCCACCGGGATTATGACGATTCTTACGCGAACGAGGGCGCCAAGATTGGCGATTCGCTTCGCATCCGCAAACCCGATGAATATGTTGTTTCTAGTGGCGCAACACTGGTCAACCAGGATGCAACGGAAACATCGGTCACTCTGACCATCGACAATCAGAAGCACGTTGGTCTGCGTTTTGGTGCTAAAGAACTGGCACTGGATATCGACGACTTCC
>JAAETJ010000796.1 GCA_024228495.1 bacterium
AATGACTGGATTGATCTTGGAGCGCATGCAGCGTCAACCATGAGCCGGGCTGTTGCCCGAGGCATATTTGAGGCAACTTCTGACAAGAATTCGATATTTCCAGCCTATCGGGATTTGTATACTCCCACGACTGAATTGACCTGATTATTGTGTTTGGGTCTGAGTCAATTGGTCACGGGGCATTTGTGTTGATAATCTGCATGCTGTGGCCATGGACAAGCAACCAGAATCAGTCGCGCTGACGAACGAGCAGCGCAGTGCCCTTCAAGCAATTTGTCGACGCCGCAAAGTTGATGCGCTGGTGTGGAAGCGGGCGCGGGCGTTTTTGCTGCTGGACGCCGGTTATGATGCCAAAACCATTTGTGAAATTCTGGACATCGGGCCAACGGTTCTTGGTGAATGGAAGTCTGCCTTTGCCGGCAAAGGCTTGTCGTTTTTTGGATTAAAAGATTACAGTCAACGCCAGGGCCATTTGTCGCTCGCCCAGGAAACGGCTTTAAAAGCCCACTTCAGCGCCAACCCGGCCCGCAATACTGATGAGATTTGCGCCTATATCCTGACCAAATATGCTCACAGCTACTGCCCATCAGGGGCAGCAAAACTGATGCACCGCTTGGGTTTTATCTACAAAAAGCCGCTATCCCTGCCAGCCCAGGCCGATGAGGACGAGCAAAAAACCTTTATTGCCGATTATGACAGCCTGATGACAGGATTGGGCAACGATGAGATGGTTGTGTTTTCAGATGCCGTGCATCCGACCCATCAAAGCCGTCCTGCCCATGGCTGGTTTGCCAAAGACCAAAAGACCGC
>JAAETJ010000797.1 GCA_024228495.1 bacterium
CTACCTTTGCTATTGCAGCCGCACCATTGGCCCTTATTGCGGTTGCGGTCATGGTCTTCCGCAACGTGAAGTGGTGGTTTGTTTTGGTTCCCGCTGCATACGGCGCACTGCTCACCACGGGGTACATAGCAATCGTGCTTGGTGTGTATCTTGTCTGGTACTACGCTGTACGCAGTCGGGCAAAGGTTACGACTGACGCGGGCGCGTAGCAAAGTCCAACGGCTCCTTCTGGCCGACTCCAGCCGCTGGGCTGTTAGAATGTTGGCAGGCTGGTGATGACCCATAACAGACAGTCAGAAAACTCAATATTGAGGTAATTGGCCGAATTTCCGGCGAAAATCTAGCGGGGTAAGTCCTACGCTATTCCTGAAAACCTTACGAAAGAAACTAACGTTCTCATAACCAACCATTGGGGATATTTCGTCAAACGTTTCCTGAGTTGTCGCGAGGAGCAGTTTGGAAACGTCGACACGGACGTGCTGCAAGTATTTGACTGCTGTTTCGCCGGTTGCGGACTTGAAGCGGCGGTTAAATTGCCGAAGACTCAAACCGGCTTTCATTGCCAACTCGTCCATTTGAAAACTCTCTTTGTAGTTTGCTTCCATCCATTCCTGAGCCTGCAACATCTGCTCATCATCGTGACGTTTGTTGGGAATGAAAACCGCAAACGGGGCTTGGGATGTACGATCCAAATCCACCAACATGCATCTCGAGCCCTGCAATGCCAACTCTCGTCCACAGTATTTCTCGATTAGGTGCAAGGACAAGTCTGTATCGGCGGTGATCCCACCGCCACAAAATAGCCTGTCCTCTTCCGTAACCATGAGATCAGTTCTCAGGTCGACGGCTGGAAAAAGCTTGGTGAACTGATTCGCTAATGCCCAATGGGTGGTGGCCTTGCGACCATCCAATAACCCCGTTGACGCTAGGGTAAATGCGCCTGCGCAGATGGACGCCAAATCAACCCCGTTCTTGTACCGCTCAGTCAACCATGCGACTCGCTCGCCGTGGACAGCGCTTTCGACATCATAGAAAAAGCCCTGGGAAGGAATGATGATCAGGTCCACCTCGGTGATGTCGTGCATGGAGCACGCCGGTATCACCGGGATGTTGTTGAGCGCTGTGATTGGCTGGCCATCTGCGGTGACGATTTTTACTTCAAACAACGGCTGTGGTTGCTCACCCATTGTAATGTTCCATAGAACACCTGCTTGCAAAAGCATATCCATAGGTGACGCAATAGTGGATAAAACAGAATTTTCCATGGCTAAAATAGCTACTTTTTTCATAACTATGTCCCGAATGGATCTTTATTGTCTCTAATCGATCTTATAACAAAGTGTCTTCAAATGTAAATTGCACCTCGAAGTCGTCACGAAAAACAACCCAGTAAATCTCTTAGGAGCAATGAGCAATGAAACTCTATGGCGTCCCAATATCGCCCTTCGTCCGCAAAGCCCGCGTCGCCCTCGAACTAAAGGGTCTCGAATATGAGTTGGTCGACAGCATCTATCCGGGTACCAAATCACCCGAATATTTGGCGATCAGTCCGCTTGGCAAGATACCGGCGTTCGAAGACGGTGACATCATCATGTGCGATTCGAACGTGATTGTTGAATATCTGGAAGAGCGATATCCCGAAATCCCAGTTAGGCCCACGAATTCTGCGGATCGAGCCAAGAGTCGTTGGCTGGAAGAATATGCCGGTTCAATGCTCTTTGGCCCGTGTGCAGGGGGTGTATTCATGGAACGCATGACGAAACCCTTTATGACGAATGAGCCCACCGATGAGAGTTTGGTGGAACACAGCATCAACAAACTCATTCCGCCGCTGTTCGACTACGTCGAATCTCAGCTGCCTGCAGATGGATTCATCTTCGGAGAAATGGGTGTTGCAGACATCGCCGTAGCCACCGCAATCATCAACGCGACGTATGCCGATTTCGAAGTTGATGCGAGTCACTGGCCCAAGTTGAGCGCTCATTTGAGCCTCGTAAAAACGCACCCTGTAGTCGTCAAGTGCATGCAGTCTGAGGAGCCGTTGATAGCTGCTCTGAGTAACGCGCGGGCCCCAAATTGAGCTTCCAACCACAAAGTTTTGCCATCATTCACACTAACAAGAAAGGGAGCACTTATGGAACTGCCATCTGTACTTAGCATTACGCCTATTTATATTGCGATATTAGGACTGCTATTTTTACCTATTACAATGCGCGTGGCCCTGTATCGAATTAAATCAAGAATTTCTCTTGGAACCGGCGATGATCCAGAAATGGTGCGGCGCATGCGAGGCCAAGCTAATTTTATTGAAACTGTACCAATGGCTCTTTTTCTTCTAATTGTCATGGAAGTATTGGGGGCTTCCAATACGTGGCTTCATGCTCTGGGACTAACGCTAGTGCTTGGCCGCATCGCTCATTATTTCGGATTGATAGAAATGGCGCCATTAGCATTTCGTGTAATTGGGATAGCGGTGACTCTGCTGACTATTTTGCTTGGCTCCATTTGGATTGCGATTGATGTGCTGTGATGATCGTCGTTAACTTTTTCTTGAACAATGATTTGATTGCGCGATGGTGGGATTCGGAAGTCACTTTACTGTCGCCGGGCTTTAGAGACTATGTGAATTCTCGGCGAAAAAAAATGAAGCCGATTTCAAGATGCGAGAGAACACAGAAATGTTTGCGCAAATGTTGAAGGAGCGAGGTGCATAACAATATTGTGGCTGTCCGGTTGTGGCCGACTCCAGCGATTCACCAGGAAACTGAACGAACGACTGCAAACTGCATGAGCAGACGTTCAGGTCCGATGTTTCCGCGGAAACGTCATCGATAGGCCGGTATACTTTGCATAGCAGCCGGCCAATGTGA
>JAAETJ010000798.1 GCA_024228495.1 bacterium
CCAATTAAAGTACAAGGGTATCGGATTATGCCAGTAGATGGGACAGCCTATCGGCGAGCGGCAGTGAAAAAACTAGAAAGCAAGGCTTATTGTGCAGAGGCAAATCGAGCGATGCCAGCGGTGCCAATAGGGATGATAGCCACAGTGGGAGAAGTGAAGGGACAGCGGGTGGCCTTGTTGAAAAAAGCCGTGGTGACAGATGTAAAAACGAACGATAGTGTGGCGGACAAAGAAGCCTTGTACAAACAGGTGGTACTGTGCCTAGCGGAAGATGAAATAGGCGTATTTGACGCTGGGTTCGGACTAGGAGAGGTGGTCTCAGCAGGGATTGAACAGTGTGTGGTTCGTTTAGCTCTGAATTGCACCTTTGGGGAAACGCCTGGCGAAATCCCAGAACGAAGCTCAGAAAAAGGGCGGACACCCACCCAGTACAAAGCTGAAATCGTGCGTCCTTTGGCCCGAACGCACGGGGGAAGCACCATCCCCGCAGACCCAGCAGACGAAATTTGTACCATCACAGATGAAACAGGACAAGAAATGGCAGTCCATATTTGGCATAAAGTGTATCTGCTGGAACGACACCTGGACAAAGCGGATGAAAGTAAAAAGGAGGCCTTACGCCAACTGC
>JAAETJ010000799.1 GCA_024228495.1 bacterium
ATAGGTCATATTGGCATTTGAATGCAGAGGATAGGGAAAAACTCCACCCCGAGGATCGAGACAACCCGATCTGGAATGATGAGATTGAGGAAGAAATCCAAAAAAGGCAAAACAGGTGACGGAGAATCATTTATCTCCAAAGGAGACGCTGAAATACGCTTATCAGGCAGCCGCAAACGGCCAACAACGGTCATTCGCGGAGTGGTGCATGAACGGCTCTGAAGTGAAGTGAAGCAGCCGTTATAAAAAACTATGTGTCTTCTTTCATTCGGGAAAATCGCGCGCAGTCACTTAATTGAAATGAACACGCAGATAACATATTGTCGTAGATCATTTTCTTACATTGGAGCGGAAGCTAATGTCAAAAACCAATGAAGACGCCAATGCTGACGATCAAATCCACTACACGGATCACTTTACAGCCGGACTAGAATTAGGCTTCGGCGAGGGATTCCTTTCCCCCGGAGGTCAGGAGGAAGTTGCTAAGATAGTCAAAGGTATCGATTTTGTTGGCATGGAGGTTCTCGATATTGGTGTCGGTCTTGCTCAGCCAGCATGCCTATTGGTGGAGGAGCATGGTGCAGCGCGTGTTACGGGAATTGATGTCGAAACCCCTGTACTCAAGAAAGCAGCTGAGACCGTGAAGGCTCATGGACTTGAAGATCGCGTTCCCCTGAGGCTTGTTGAACCTGGGCCATTACCTTTTGCAGATGAGTCCTTCGACTTTGTTTTCAGTAAAGACGCGATTATCCATATACCTGATACCGAAGCACTGTTCAATGAGATTCATCGCGTCCTTAGACCCGGTGGTTGGGTAGCGGTGGGCGACTGGTATTGCAGCAATGAACCCTTCACTAAAGAAATGTCGGCGTGGGTGGAACTGCTTGGTCTGGACTTTGCGATGAAACCTATTGAGATTAGTAAGGATCAATTAGGAGCAGTTGGTTTTGTTGATGTAGAGTCTCTCGATCGCAATGCCTGGTATACAGAGGTATGCAGGGATTTGGTGGGGCAACAGTTAAGGAATCATGTTCTGTTTTTCTAGTTACCACTAAGGGTTACGATTTGTACTACCCCCGTAACGATCAATACAGCACCCAGAAACTTGCCAACGTTCACCCCAGATGGGTGTAGCTTTTCGATGACAACCGCTGCGGTTAGTGCTGCGACCCAGGCGATGTTCATGACACCGGCTACGAATAGCAGTCCCATCAATGCCCAGCAGCAGCCGAGGCAAATAAGTCCATGTTTAACACCCATTCGCCAAGCACCGACTAGGCCATCCCTCCATTCGGTAAGCAAAAAACCCATCGGCGTACGGCAGTGTCGGAGGCAAACCTCTTTCAGGGGTGTGAACTGAACCGCACCCGCTACCACCAGCAATATCCCTGTAAGCCAAATGGAATCGCTGGTCATCATTGGGGTGATCAGACCAGTTGTCTGTAGCCCCCAATGAAGTGTCGTGGCGCTCACGCTGAAGGCTGTCCAGATTGCCAGATAGGCGGTCACAAAGATCCATGCACGACCTGCCTGGTGTTTATGCCGGCATAAGGTTACGAATGTGAGGATCATGGGCGCCGCAGCCGGTAACATCATTGCCATCATCATGGCCGACCACATAAGAAATACCGCCAAACCGTTGCCCACAGACCAAGCATGGTCCATGGGCATCATAAGTTGCGCAAGTGGATGGGTCTTGTCCACTACCGCCCAGATGAGGAAAGCCCACCCGAGCAGTATAGCGACAAATAATATAACGATCGCACGAGGTTCCCGGCTCGCCAGAGCAATCGAACCACTCGTTTCCATTAAATTAACTGCTATAGCTGAAGGGCGCTGACATAGCCGCCTTACCACTCAGGTCCAGTGTGAAACCATAATCATCCAGTTTAAGCTCGCTGGCACGGGCAACAGTAGCCGTCTCGCCCGGAGAAATAGCCAGTGGGTGCCCGGCGACAGTTACCGCTCCACCCCCTTGACCTTCAATCGCCTGTGCTTCGGCGCTACCAAGGCCATCGACAGAAAGTGAAAAATTGCCAGCAGATGCATTTAAACTGATGGCCGCTGGCCTTGCACCAAGCACCTCGCTTATGAGTGGCCCGAGATTGGCTAGGTGCCCCCCCGCCTGCCCGGAAAATATTCCCATCAGGGCTTGGTTCTGCGCCTCATCGGCGCGTTCATCTACGTAGAGTGCTACTTTCCAATCACCGTCTTTCATGTGCCCCGGTGAGTGTGCCAGCAATGCTGCATTCAGGCCGTCGAGCGAGGCGCCGTCGAACAAGCCCTCGTCAATGTGCCAGCCAAGCACTACCGTACATGAGCCATCGGTCGGTGGAGAAAAGAAGATACATGGACACAC
>JAAETJ010000800.1 GCA_024228495.1 bacterium
ATTCACCAAGCGCTTGAAAAGGAAAACCAGCAATCCGAGTATAATCAGAACAATCAGCACGCCAAGGGTGGTCCATTGTAGCCAGACGGGTAGCTGATATACCCCAACTCCGCCCTCTTGCGCAGCTATGGCGGACTCGGATAAAAGCCTAAGAAAAACAGTGCCACCTGGCAATATATAATCCATCTGTTCATTCCTTGATCCTCAGCATAACGAATTGGCATTTGCTATGCGCAGGAAGGTGAATTATTATGCTCGATCAAAAGGAAAGGCGATGACCTCGTTGATATGTGAGGCGCCCGTGATCCGCATCAACAGGCGATCAACTCCCAACGCAACCCCTGAACAGTCAGGCATGCCGGCCTCAAGCGCCTGCAGCAACAACTTGTCCAGTGGTGCATCCTCACACTCCGCTGTTGCACGTCGCGCTTGATCGCGCTCGAATCGCCTTTGCTGTTCGTCGGCATCGGTCAGTTCGAAAAAGCCATTGGCCAGTTCAAGACCCTCGCTATATAATTCAAACCGTTCG
>JAAETJ010000801.1 GCA_024228495.1 bacterium
ACGCACTGGAATTTCATCGCGACCATTGATGTCTCGCAGCGGATCATAGGGTGCACGAATAAATCCGCCTTTATCTTCGATTTTGATGGCTGTGCGATATTTGAACAGCTTGTCTTTATGCGGCTTCAGCTGAAAACTGGCCGCTTGAGATGATATTGCAGAAACCGATACCAAAAATATCAGCAGTGCATTGACGGTCAGCTTTATCAAACCGTGCATTAGATTTCCTGAAAACATTTGAAATTCACCAAGTAAACCTAAATCATAAAACCTATTTATTTTGTACCCGCTACCCGTTGCCACAAAGTCCCACCCAAATATTTGCCAGCAACAAAAAGGTAATAATCAATCCAATTTTCCTATCATTAAGAAATCAGAATTCTTCTTCTTCAACAATCCAGGGTTCAGTTCTGCCTGCCTCTTCCCATTCGCGCCATGGCACGGTGGAAGTCATGGTGTTGGCATAACGTGATACCACATCTGCATCGCTGAGTTTATATATTTCAAACCGATTAACAACCGGAGCAAACATGGCGTCCGTTTTGGTAAATTCACCAAACAAAAACGGCCCACCCGATCTACCCAGACATTGATCCCAGATTTCTACAATTCGTTCAACGTCCTTGCGCGCCTGGCCTGAAATCTCCAACACCTCAATACGCCGGTTCATGTTCATCGGACATTCCCCGCGCAAATCCAAAAATCCACCAGGCAAGGCACCTTACCGGTGGGTGAAAACTCTTCAAAATGCCGATTGCCGCCTGCCATGTCAAATGGCCAAAGATTTTCCTGAAATCCTATGTCTTTCATCCGCATAGCAATCCAGGGCCTGAAAGACCAGGAAGAGTACTTTTTGTTACCGATGAAAAGTTCCATGAATACAATTTACATCATCGACTTTAAGCGGGCAAGTGACGAGCGATCAGCAGTTCAACTAAATCTTCCACTACGCGGGAAACCTTTGGGGACCATGCGTCCGGCCTGGGCGCGATCACCCATCCACTCTTTGAGTTCATTTTTAGTGCGTAAATGGGTCCGTCCGGCGCTATCCTGCCAGCTCAGGCCATCTTCGAGATTAAAAACCCGAGCGTCCTTGATGCCGCCATCTTTGTATTTTTGCATGCGCACACCTTTGCCGCGAGCCATCTGG
>JAAETJ010000802.1 GCA_024228495.1 bacterium
GGCAATAAAAACAGCAGTAATCCGAATAAGGGGCTTAGCAGGGGTTTCAATGACATGCTTTGTCGTCTGCTGGTCGTGGCTTTTAAAAACAAGTGACCATTACCAGAAATCCGGCACCGGCAGGTCGCGGCTGATGAAGTGCTGTTCAATCAGTGTGCGGATTTCACCTGACTCTATCATCTCGCGTATGACCGACTCCACTTCCTCGCCTCGTGTCGCCATCAAGGGAGATTTTTTGGACAGCACAATATAGCCCGGGTCTTCCATACGATGGACATAATCTGCAAATTCGAGCTTATCACTAAGTCCCTTTGACGCTAAAATTTCTATGGCAAAAAATTTAGGGATGATGAAGGCATCGATGCGCCCGCGCAGCAGCTTGCCGATATTTTGTTTAGGACTGCCTACCACCTGTTTTTTTAAGCGGGTGTCCTCATCAAAGCGGGGGAAATTTGTGAACCCCTGCTGGGTGCCAATGCGTAAGCCATAGAGGTCTTCATAGCGCTGGATGGATGAGTGCTGGTCTTTGGCCACCACAAACACTCTACTCACATCCCGTGCAAAGGGTGGCTCAATATAGTGCAGATAGGCTTCGCGCTCGGGCCGTTTCAGCGCTCCCACATGGATATCACTGTCACCGTCTCGTATCAGCAGCAGTGCCCGGCCAAAGGTAGCGCTTCGCAGCTGCAATTCAAGTCCCAGCTTGTCTGCAATTGCCTGTGAAATATTTAAAAAGAAACTATCCTCCTGGCCTTTTATTTTCGAGCTCATCAGCGTGTCTTTGGCCCATAAGGAGGTCGGTGGCAATAAAAACAGCAGTAATCCGAATAAGGGGCTTAGCAGGGGTTTCAATGACATGTTTTGTCGTCTGCCGGCCGTGGCTTTTAAAAACAAGCTGACCATTACCATAAATCCGGTACTGGCAGGTTGCGGCTGATGTGGTACTGTTCAATCAGTGTGCGGATTTCACCTGACTCTATCATCTCGCGTATGACCGACTTCACTTCCTCGCCTCGTGTCGCCATCAGGGGCGATTTTTTGGACAGCACAATATA
>JAAETJ010000803.1 GCA_024228495.1 bacterium
CCCCGCAATTTCTTGGCAAGCTCGCGGTTATCCGCTTTCGAAGTCTTCAGCTGTTCACGAAGCGATGAAACGATATCCGGCTTACCGCCGACAGCTGTTGCCCGCTTCTTTGTCGCCACCTTTTTGCCAGCTACTTTCTTCCCAGCTACCTTTTTCTTGGCCACTTTCTTTCTTAATGCCACGAGTTCCTCCCCCTCACTATTTAGAAATAAGACATTGTACTCCGACAAACATGGTAATCGCCAATTCCACACCTTTCCTTTATGCATAGAAAGGGTCAAAGCAAAATGGCATAACAAAAGGACATCAAATGGCCAAATCAATGGAATGGGGTATTTAATGGCAAAGGCCCTATCCGAAAGGGCTGCCCCACCCGCAAAACAGGAGGCGAGTGCGGCAAAGGGAAAAGGGCCACACGCCCCGCGTAACCGCTGCCGAAAACCCTCCAATATCAGGGAAAGGGTTTTCTGTAGACATGCCAGCAATATCCAAGATGATATCGTCATGAAGGCACTATACGAAAATATGAACGAAGGCCACCGTGTAACGGAGGCATTCCATGAATTGATCGAACTTGATCTGTCTGGTTGGGTACCAGTGATCATCATCGTGCTCTATCGACTGGCAGGTATCGAACACCTCATGGACAACTACTCCGATATACCCCTTGGCAAACTGGAAACCTTTATCCAAGAAGAGAAAGGCAGAACCCCGGAAAACCGTGAGAAACGGCTGATCACCATGTTGTCAGAACTGCCGGCATGGAACATGTTTGCAACCGCTGGCTCCCGACTGTGGAATCCACTGGATGAATCAGCGCACCTGTTCAAAGAGCGAAATGGGCATATCTGCTTTTTCGAGTCCCCTGACCCAAAACCAGAACCCGCACAGGTCATAGATTGGCTCTACAAGCTCCACCACAGGACGTGGGCACAGAGCCAGACTGATGCTTCGTCTTCGTAGACAAGATAAGAAATCAGCCTCCGACTGCGACCTAAAGAACGGTATCCGGCCGGTTCTTACCGCAGATAAACTACTCAATCCCCGGAACCGGCGTATCTTGCTGCAGGAGATCAAGAATCTCGTA
>JAAETJ010000804.1 GCA_024228495.1 bacterium
GTGATGACAAATATTCGCTTTATAGCGAGGCCTCGGTATCTACCGATATTGAGAACTTTGCTGACAGTTATTCGTTTAACGGAACCATCGGGATCAGGGCACGTTTTTAATGCATATCTATCCCCGTTAGCACGGCTTCTCACGCAGTGACCTGAAGGAAAGAGACGCATGGTAAGCGAAATTACGGTTCACATGGCAGTAACTGAAAATGATAGAAATTACTGTTTTACCGCGCCTCTTTTCTTGCCCCGTATTGACTCCCAAATGCATCATCAGTAAGCAGATGCTGCATTTGGGAGTTGAATCGGGGTATTGCGAAAATGGCGCATGAAAGGGGGTAGCAGTTCAATGGCGGCGTCCGAGGCCATTTTGATACGCCATAGCAACATAGCGACCCCGCCAATGACCCCCGGAATACCAAGAAGAATATGCATATCAGCACTTTTTCAATAAATTCTGCTTATTTTGGTATCAGACAATCTTGGCTTTTTCATAAGCTTCCGAGGCGCTGATCCAGGTTTCTTCGGCTTTGACTAGCTCGGCCGTGAAGCGGCCACGCTCAACCGCTAACTCATTGGCTTTGTCGGGGTCGTTGTCATAAAGACCGGCTTCACCAAGTTTTACGTCGAGAACCTCGATCTTGCCGCTGAGGGTTTCCATCTGTTTTTCGAATCCTTTGATTTTCTTGCGCATGGGCGCGAGTTCGGCGCGCCGTTTGGCGGCCAGTTGGCGCTGCTCTTTTTTGGAGCGACCCGCATTGGCACTTTTTTCTTTTTTGACTTTGTTTGATCGGGCCACCAGAAGTTCTGCGCGATAGCTGTCGAGGTCGCCATCATAAGGCTCGACGGTTTGATCCTTGACCATCCACAGGCGGTCCACGCACGCTTCCACGAGATGGCGGTCATGGCTGATGAGGATGACGGCGCCTTCATATTCGTTCAAGGCCTGAATGAGCATCTGGCAGCTATCGACGTCGAGATGGTTGGTTGGCTCATCAAGAATGAGCAGGTGCGGGCCGTAAAACGAGGCCAGCGCAAACAAAAGCCGGGCCTTTTCGCCGCCTGACAGATTTTTGGCCTTGGTGTTGGCTTTTTCGATGCCAAATCCAAGGGACCCGAGCTTGGCGCGGCGCTGCGACTCGGTTTTGTTTTCCATTAGCTCTAAAATGTGGTCGTAGGGGGTTTCTTCGTCTTTCAGCTCATCCATTTGATGCTGCGCGAAAAAGCCGACTTGCATTTTCTTGTTATGGCGAAAGTAGCCATCGAGTGGTTTGAGCTTGCCGCACAGGAATTTTGCAAAGGTACTCTTACCGTTACCGTTTGCTCCCAGCAGGCCAATGCGGTCGTCAATATCGAGCCGCAGATTGACATTGCGCAGAACAGGTTGTGTCGGCGCGTAGCCAATCGATATATCTTCGATGCGCATCAGTGGGTTGCCGAGTGTTTTTTCGGGAGTTGGAAAAAGGAACGGTGCCACGTCGCCATCCACTTCAGCCGCAATCGGTTTTAGCTTTTGCAAGGCTTTCAAGCGGCTTTGCGCTTGTTTGGCCTTGGAGGCCTTGGCCTTGAAGCGATCAACAAAGCTTTCCATGTGTCGGCGCTTGTCGTCTTGTTTCTTTTTCAGTTTGAGTTGCAGCCTTTGCTGCTCGCGGCGAGTTTTTTCAAACGTGTCATAGTTACCGCCATATAAAGTCAGTTTGCCATCGGCCAATAGCAAAATGGCATTGACCGCATTATTCAACAGGTCGCGATCATGGCTGACAATCAGCAGGGTATGCGGATAGGTGCGCAAAAAGTTTTCCAACCAGATCGTGCCTTCAAGATCTAGATAGTTGGAAGGTTCATCAAGCAAGAGCAGATCGGGGGCAGAAAACAACATGGCGGCAAGAGCCACACGCATACGCCAACCGCCGGAATAGGACGAGCACGGGCGCTGTTGTGCTTCGGCGTTAAAACCAAGGCCGGCCAGAATGCCGGCAGCGCGAGCTGGCGCAGAATGGGCGTCAATATCCGAGAGGCGCAGGTGGATCTCCGATATACGATTGGGGGCGGTGGCTGTTTCGGCTTCCTCCAGCAGGCTATGTCGTTCCACATCTGCGACTAAAACCGTCTCCAGCAGAGTTTCCTCACCATCCGGGGCCTCTTGCGCCAGCAGTCCCATGCGGGCATTGCGCGGCATGCGGATCGAGCCGTCCTCTCCATGCAGTTTTCCAGTCAGCAAATGCAGCAGCGTGGATTTGCCAACGCCATTTCGTCCCACCAGGCCCACCTTGTGGCCCGCCGGGATTGCGGTGGTCGCCTTGTCAATAAGCAGGCGACCCTCAATGCGATATGTAAGATCATTTATATGAAGCATGGGAGCATTTACCACACCTCTGGCGCATGTAAAACAGTGAACTGTCCTTGCAGGTATGAAAGTACACGGCTATAAGCGTGCACAGATCAAAAGGTTTTCATCATACGAGACAATAAGGAGCATATTATGGGTATTGAACGCACATTTTCAATGATCAAGCCGGATGCGACAAAACGCAATCTCACGGGTAAAATTATCGCCATGCTAGAAGAGGGCGGTTTGCGCGTCGTTGCGTCAAGACGCGTGCATTGGGATCAGGCGATGGCCGAAAAATTTTACGGTATCCATGCCGACAAACCCTTTTTTGGTGAGCTGGTAGAGTTCATGTCATCGGGCCCCATCGTTATGCAGGTTCTGGAAGGCGAAAATGCTGTTCTCAAAAACCGTGAAATCATGGGCGCAACCAATCCTGCTGAAGCAGATGCTGGCACTATCCGCAAGGAATTTGCGGAAAGCCTTGGTGAAAATTCCGTGCATGGGTCAGACAGCATTGACAATGCATCTCTTGAAATTGCCATGTGTTTTTCCCCAGACGAACTGGTCGGCTAAATCACATTTAAGTGAGTACTTTGTGGTTTCTTCTTAATAATCCCAATGGAATAACTGCTTAGGCCCGGTATTGATTTAAATCAGTACCGGGCCCTTTTTATACGCATTTATTTATCTGTGTTGAAAACTGTAATTTGCCATTGAAGTAATGGTTTTTGAAGCCTACAAATACTCATCTTAAAAATAATCCGGACAGACCAAAATTATTTTAATCAGACTAGGTCTCGTCTGTTTGCATGGCTTCAGCCTCGGGTGGGGTAGTCTGGAGTCATGTTTCGAAGCCACTTGTCACGACACCAGAAAATGCGGATTTTTGGGGGGCAACGTTGATAAAACCGGTTTCGATCACAGAAAGCCGGACTGGAGTTTACCTTCGGTCCGGTTTTTTAGTGCGTTTGGAGTTTTATATTGAAGCCTTTCAGGTTTTTATCGAAACTATCAGCAAAACAATCCGTGTCATCCCTGCGAAGGCAGGGAACTATACTTCCTGATCCATCAAATAAAACAAAGAGCCAGCTGCAAAAAATCTTACGAAATTGTAAAGCCTGTGGTTATGGCTCCCCGTCTTCGCGGGGATGACAGTCTTTGGTAACTCCCCAGCAAAAACAGCCAGCATTTCCAGATTTTGCAGAGCGGCGAGGATATTGAGGCCCTGTTTTCTGGCGGAGGATATGAAGGACCGGAGGGTGGCGAAGTTTTGGGCGCCATTCATGGTTCGAAAGCCGCCGGATATTTTCTGCCTGACCTTCATAATACGCAGGTCGCGTTCGGCAAGGTTATTGGTGAAGGGCACATTATGATCATGCCAGAAGTGCAGAACTTCGGGCTTGCAACGCTTGACACATCCGGACACGCCAGGACAAGTCCCGCCCGGTCAGCAATCCGAGATGCTTGCAAATACTGGCTTGTCAATGTCGGGACACGCCCAGACTATGCCAGACAGTATAAGCCAAGCGGAATGCGCCATTCCTCAGACCCCGCCCATGTGCTATTCGCATGATGAAAGTGCGGATGGAAATTTCCGGTGGCTATCGGTCCGACAAAGGGGCACAGGTTTTCGTCACCATAAGATCAGTTATCTCCACCGCCAGAAAACAGAGCTGGAATATCCCTGTAACCCTGTCAGCAAAACCAGATGGTCTTATTCAGGAACTGAGAACAGCGAGGTCGCTTGGGAGTTACTTTCTATGTCCTTTGAACCACTCTGGACATCCGTTAGCATGGATTGAAACAGAATAACCCAGCTATGAGCATGATTAACGTAATAATGTTATCGTCTTTTTTTTTTGGATTGGCCATTGGGATCCAATGGCAGTTCTGCCAGGTGAGATAAAAATTCTTACAAGGGCGCTAAACTCCCAAATAGGCTTTTTTGACACGCTCGTCGTCAAGCAATTCCTGACCAGTGCCTTCAAGCACTGTGCGACCACCTTCCATCACATAACCTCTTGTGGCGATGGATAAGGCGACATAGGCATTTTGCTCCACCAGGAAAATCGTCATGCCGCTTTCAGCCAGCTTTTGTATTGTCTGGAAGGTTTGATCGACCAGCAACGGAGAAAGACCCATCGAAGGTTCATCAAGCAGCATCAGTTTGGGACGGGCCATCAAGGCGCGACCAATAGCCAGCATTTGCTGTTCACCGCCTGACAAAGTACCGGCCAATTGCTCTCGGCGCTCTTTAAGAACCGGGAACAGGACATAGTTTTTTTCGATATCTTCATCGATTTCCAATCGCGGTCGGGTGAAAGCACCCAGCAAAAGATTGTCCTCGACTGTCATTTCAGAAAATACCTGACGGCCTTCAGGTACTTGCGAAATTCCAAGACGGACACGTTTACTGGCTGATACTTTCGTGATATCTGCGCCGTCAAACCAGATTCCACCACCATTGGTGGGCTGAACACCGGAAATGGCCCTCATCAAGGTTGATTTGCCAGCCCCATTCGCTCCCACTAGCGCCACGAGTTCGCCTTCCTCGATATTGAGTTCGACGCCGTTCAAGGCCCGGACACGTCCATAGGACGAAGATAGTCGTTTGATCTGCAAGAGCATGTCAGCGATCCTTCGCCCGGCGCCCGAGATAGGCTTCGACAACAGCATCGTTGGAGCGGATTTCTTCCGCGGTTCCTGCGGCTAATCGGCGCCCATGGTCAAGGACAAGAATATGATCGGAGACATCCCATACAACATGCATATCATGTTCTACGAGCAGCACCGTTATATTATCTTGTGCAATATGCTGAATGAGATCGGCGATGGTATTGGTCTCGGAGGGATTGAGTCCGGCAGCCGGTTCATCAAGCAATAGCAATCGTGGTCGAGAGGCGAGGGCTCGGGCAATTTCCAGGCGCTTCAAAGCGCCATATGGCATGGCATCCGAGTCGGTATGGATATAATTTCCAAGACCGACATAATCCATCATCTCGGCGGCAAATTCAGCGCTTCTCTTATCGGCACGCCCGATCGCCGGTAAGGCGAAAAGGCTGGGAAAGAAGCGCGTATCGGAATGCAAGTGATGACCCACCATAACATTCTCAAGCGCTGTCATATTGAAGAAAATTTGCAGGTTTTGAAACGAACGTGACAGTCCGCGCGCGGCAAGCTTATGAGGTGGCAGACCCGAAATATCCTCTTCGTCAAGATGGATGCTTCCAGTCGTTGGGGCGAAAAGACCAGAGATGAGGTTGAACAAGGTTGTCTTGCCCGCACCATTGGGTCCTATAATCGAATATACGGTACCTGGGCCGATGGCAAAAGACAGATCTTCAACTGCTGTCACGCCACCGAAAGATTTGCCAAGCTGTTCGATCCGCAGCAGGTTCATTTACGTAATCCCCTGATGAAATGAACCAAAGTGGGCACAAGCCCCCGTCGCATGAAGATCATGACGCCCATAAGCACAGCACCATGCACCATCATTTCGTAATCATGAAATGAAGCTAGAAGCTGTGGTAAGATTGTTAAAATGGCTGCCCCAACAACGGCTCCAAAAATTGATGCCATGCCTCCCAATACAACCATGGTGACGAATTCGATTGAGCGGAAAAATTCGCCTTCAGCAGGCGAGACAAATCCGCTGTAGTGAGCGAAAATACTGCCCGCGATGCTGGCGAGTACGGCTGAGAAGACAAAGATGAGCACCTTGTATCTTTGCGTGTCGACGCCCATTGTCGAGGCAGCGAGTTCCGATCCATGAACGGCGCGCAACGCCCGGCCAACTGGTGAATCGACAAGATTAAGCGCCAACCATACCGTAAAGAGTAATACCAGTGCGACAATCCCATACCATGTCAAATTTCCTGATATGTCCCAGCCGAAAAACGAAAATGAAGAAACAGGCATTCCGTCCGGACCACCGGTTAATTCCTCCTCCTGATTGAGGATAATCGATATGATGATCCCCAATCCAAGCGTCGCCATGGCAAGGTAATGTCCCTTGAGCTTTAGAATGGGGCGAGCAATCAGGTATGACAGACAACCGACTGCGACCGCTCCAATAATCATAGCGCCAACGGCGGCGAATTCATAGCGATCCGTCAGAACAGCTGAAGCATAGGCACCAAGTGCAAAAAAACCTGCATGGCCAAGACTGATTTGCCCCGTATATCCGATGAGAAGATTAAGTCCGACACAGACGATCGCATTCAAGCCAGACTGAATAGCAACGTCATAGTGATAAGCATTCCGAAAGAAGAGCGGCAGTACAACTAAAATGACCATCAATGAAAGAAGGCCACCGGTTCGCGGTTTAAGGAGTGGCATCATACTTTGTCGATTTCCTTTCGCCCAAACAGGCCGCTTGGCAGAAATAGCAGAACCAGAATGATAATGACAAAAGCAACCGCATCCTTATAGGCCGAAGATATATAGCCAGCTGTAAACGCTTCAGCAATCCCGACAGCCAGGCCACCAGCTATGGCTCCCATGGGATTTCCCAAACCTCCAACGATTGCTGCGCAAAATCCCTTTAGCCCCAGCATCACACCGACATTTGTGTAGGTGAGAGCTATGGGAGCGACAAGAATTCCCGCAATGGCGCCAAGCGCTGCAGAAAGAGCAAAACTGATTTGCAGAATACGCCGGGTATCGATACCAACCAATTCGGCAGCAAGTGGATTGAAAGAGGTAGCGAGAATGGCCTTGCCAAGAATCGAGTGATTGAAAAACAACCACAACAAGAGCACAATAATACCTGCCCCCCCCATCACCCAGAGACTTTGTGGTTGCAGTGCGGCGCCCCACAGCTTGATCGGATCATCACCCGAAAAGGCTGGAAGATTATGGTAATTGCGATCCCAGATGATTTGTGCCAGCCCGCGCAGAAAAATGGAGGCGCCTATTGTGATGATAATCAAGCTGACGACGGAGTTGTGACGCGCCGGTTCAATCGCAAATATTTCCAATGCAAATCCGACGAAGGTTGTAACCACCACAGCCAGTACAATCGCCAGCGGCATAGGTATGCCCATCGATAGAAAGGATACCGAAGCCATACCGCCAATCATGACAAATTCGCCTTGGGCAAAGTTGATGACATTGCTGGCGTTGTAGATAACCGAAAATCCCAGCCCCACCAGCCCATAAATTGCGCCGACAGTGATACCAGAGATCAGAAACTGCAGAAAATCAGCGAACATTTCTATCTCCCCCCTGCAGCATTCATTCGCCCTCTCATCCTGGTGGGAAGAATGGGTTCACGCCGATTGAGGCTGGTTATCATGCTATTTCAGTTTCTTCCAAGTGCCGTTTGAAACTTCAACCATGACAAAAGATTTTTCGTCAAGGCCAAGATGATCTGTCGCTGACATGGTAAAGATACCGTCCGCACCGACAAAGTTTTTGGTGTTCTCGATCTCGATCCGAACCTTCTCCTTGTCGGTGGAACCTGCACGCTTCATCGCTTCTACAACAATCATCAAACCGTCGTAGGCATGACCGCCGAAGGTCGAGACCGCATCTTTGTATTTACCTTCATAAGCTGCCCTGTAGGCACCGGCAACGGACTTTTGTGGATCGTCATCTGGAAGCGCATCAACCACGAGAAGGGCGGCTGCCGGCAGTCTAGCTCCTTCAGCCGCGCCAGCTGCGTTCTTGATAAAGGATTTCGAACCTGCGCCATGACTTTGATAGTGTTGTAGGGAAAGCCCAAGCTGTTTGAAATTCTTTGCAACAATGCTGGTGGCAGCACCAAAACCGCAATACATAAAAGCTTGAATACCGGGAGCATTCTTGAGTTTTGTCAGTTGCGGCGTCATATCGGTATCGCCTTTGCCATGTGTTTCATCGGCGACGATTTCGATACCATATCCAGGCGCAACCTTGGTAACGCTTTTCCGACAGGATTTATCGAATCCCCCGGCACCAGACAATAGGCCGAGCTTATTCCATCCGTTTTCCTTCATGTCGTTGAATATCTTCTTTGCCGCCAGAATATCGGTATGGGGTGTTTTAAAAACCCATTTTTTTACAGGATCGGTGATGACGGCAGCGCCCGCCAGCGAAATAAAGGGGATACCTGCCTTTTCTACGAGCTTGATGACCGCCATGGTCTGCCCCGACGTGGATCCACCTACGATGACATCGACCTTATCCTGATCGATCAATCTCTTGACCGCTGTTACCGCTTTCTTGGCAACATGTTGCACGTCATAATGAACAAGCTCGAGTTTCCGGCCAAGGACTCCTCCCTCGGCATTGATTTTTTCGACATACATCTTAAGGGTTTTTAACTCGGGATCTCCAAGAAAGGAGGCTGGTCCCGATACGGAAAGGAAAGTCCCGATCTTGATCGCATCCTTGGAATGCACCATGCTGGTAAAGGCAATTATAATGCCAGCAGTAACTACGATCAGTCTGCTCATTTTATTGAATATTACATTTTTCATTTTAAATTCCTCCAGTGTTTTACGCCAAA
Organism: bacterium; assembly: GCA_024228495.1. Taxonomy (GTDB): domain Bacteria; phylum Pseudomonadota; class Alphaproteobacteria; order Rhizobiales; family JAKIUO01; genus JAKIUO01. Next base: position 8,822 of record JAAETJ010000804.1, read on the forward strand.
TCCCTCAAACTCATCAAACTACGACGGCCAATCCATATGAAAAAGCTCCCAAATTGCTATCTTACGTCTTGTTACCGAACCTTCAATTACATCTTCAAAAGGCCGCTTAGCCTGCCTAATGTCTTTTGTCGATCACGCGTTGGGCCTTTCCCATCGAACGGGCAACATCACCGACCGACATGATATGTACATCGGTGCTGACCCCCACCAGTGACTTGATATTGTGCTTGAGACTCTGTGCACACGGATTGGCCAAAGAAGTGATCTCTCCGGCATGCTGTGGTTTGATCTCAACGAAGACATCAAGTGCGTCCAACTGACCCTCGCGTTTAATTTCCAGAACATAGTGGGGCGACAGGCGTTCATCTTTAAGAATCATTTCTTCGATCTGAGAAGGGAAGACATTGACGCCACGAATGATCAACATATCGTCTGTACGACCAGTGACTTTCTCCATCCTTCGCATTGAGCGGGCAGTGCCTGGTAATAGCCTGGTAAGATCCCGTGTGCGGTAGCGCACTATTGGGAAAGCTTCTTTGGTGAGCGAAGTGAATACAAGCTCTCCCATCTCGCCGTCTGGTAATATCTCACCTGTTTCTGGATCGATCACTTCGGGATAGAAATGATCCTCCCAGATATGAAGACCATCCTTGGTCTCGATGCACTCACAGGAAACTCCAGGGCCGATAATTTCAGAGAGGCCATAAATATCTATCGCATGCATATCAAAACGTTGCTCGATTTCCTGGCGCATCTTCTCTGTCCAAGGCTCGGCCCCATGCATGCCAATACGTAAAGAGGAGTCACGTGGATCGAGCCCCTGCCGTTCGAATTCGTCAGCGATTGCTAACAGATAGGACGGAGTCACCATTATGATATCGGGTTTGAAGTCCTGGATCAGCTGAACCTGTTTTTCTGTCTGTCCACCTGACATGGGGATGACGGTGCAACCCAGTCGTTCTGCGCCGTAATGGGCTCCAAGTCCGCCAGTAAACAGGCCATATCCATAGGCGACATGGACGATATCACCTGGCTTTGCACCTGCTGCAACCATGGATCGGGCCATCAGATCAGCCCAGGTTTCAATATCTTTTTGCGTATAGCCGACCACTGTAGGCTTCCCGGTCGTGCCACTAGAAGCGTGAACGCGAGCAACTTCAGTGCGGGGTACAGCGAACATTCCAAAGGGGTAGTTGTTGCGCAAATCCTCCTTCACCGTGAAGGGAAATCTGGCCAGATCCGAAAGCTCTTTCAGGTCATCTGGGTGAACACCTGCTTCGTCGAATTTTTGCCTGTAATGGGGAACATTCTTGTAAGCATGAGAAAGAGACCAGCGCAATCTCTTGAATTGCAAGGTTTCAATTTCACCACGGCTTGCAACTTCGATGGGATCAACAAGATAGCGATCTGGTGCTGCGGCTTCCATTGTTTGCTCTCCTGCTACGCAATAACCATAAAATTATAGCAAACCCCGGTTTGGATATACCATGCGTTAGATCAATCCGGGAACAGAATTCCCTCGAATTTCACGGGAATTTCCTTGAAAAATAGCAATTATCTGCTTGTCCGCTCCTCTGACCGTGACATCAAAGATACCATTTCTACCATCTCTGACACGCTCTCTTGCGGTCGCGATAAGTACTTCACCCTCATGGCATGGTTTGAGATAGCTGATCGAACAGTTCATTGCAACCGTTGCTTTGTTGTTGCCGTTGCAAGCATAGGCAAATGCGGTATCGGCAAGTGCGAAAATGATGCCGCCATGACAGATTTCAAAACTATTCAACATATCTGCCCGTACCAGAATTTGCGCCTGAGCGAATCCAGTATCCGTCTCGGTTATCCGTATTCCCAGCATGTTGGCGAGATTGTCGCGCGCATACATCTCCTTGGCGACCCTTTCGGTCGGATTATTATATTCTGAATTGTTCATTTAGCTTGACTTGATTTCCTCCAACTGGACCCCCGGGGAAGTGACCATCCGATATCCCGTGTTAACGGCATCGATATTGAGGTCGAGGAACCTGGGAGGCACTCCGGCTTTGACAGCTTCAACAAGCGTTTCAAATTTCACAATATTTCCAATACTGATCAAGGCCCCAAGAGCTATGATGTTCGCCACCCTCTTATTGCCGAGCTGAATTGCCTGCTCCACGAAGGGAAGAGAATGAATATCAAATTCACCTTTTGGCGGTTCCGAAACGAGTTGCTTGTCTGCAAGTACCACGCTGTCTTTATTTAAAAGGCCATTGGAGATTCCGACCGAAAGCTGATCGAGTACTACCAGATAGTCGAGCTTTGTCACCAGCGGATAATCCGGTGTGATATCGTCCACGACAAGATCTGATCTACTGACACCACCACGAGATGTGGGTTCGTAGCTTTGCGAAAAAGCAACGCGCAGATTTTCCAGATTGAGTGCCAGTGACAGGATCTTGGCGCATAGCTGTAAGCCCTGTCCGCCTGAACCGCTGAATCTGATTTCTATTGGTTCCACGACTATTTCCCCTTGGCCTGTATCGTTTCTGCATGTGCCCGATAGGTTGCGCCATATTCAGGGCGATCATTGCGCGCGAGAATTCCTGTCTTTAGCGTATTGGGCCGGAATGGCTCATCAACAACATTGCCGTATGAGCTGGGTCGCATGGCGGATTTCTGACTGAGTATCATCTCGGGCGATTCGCCAAGATCGTTCTTGCGCCCAAAGATCTCGGTGCAATCGGAGATAACCTCGACAAAGGAGAAACCGCGATATTGAATGGCATCCCTCAACAAGTTCTTCAGCCTTGGCATTTGTAGCGTTACGTCGCGCCCCACAAAACCTGCACCGGCTGCCTCGGCCAGACGACAGGCATCAAAGACAGGTTCGATGCTACCCGATGGTGAGGTGGTTGTGTATCGTGTTTCGCTTGTCGTAGGTGATGCCTGACCGCCTGTCATTCCGTAGACCTCATTATTGAGCATCATACAAGTTATATCCAGGTTGCGACGGCTGGCATGTATCAGATGATTGCCGCCAATGGCCAAACAATCACCATCACCCGTTATGACAATGACTTTAAGATCGGGGCGCGCCAGCGCCAGGCCGGTGGCGAACGCCAACGGGCGACCATGCGTTGTATGAAACGTATTGGCGTCGATATAGGCCCCCGTTCTTCCAGAACATCCTATGCCGGATACGATGACCAGATTGTTCTTGTCGATGTCCAGTTCATATATCGCCCAAAGCAGTGCCCGCAAAGCAATGCCGTGACCGCAACCGGGACAAAGAAAATGAGGGAAAAGACTGGTTCTCAAATAGTCTCTGATATTGAAATCGCGGGCACTTTTCTCGCTGACAAGATGCGTGTCCTCACCATTTTTGGAAATATCCTCTGTTTCGTTCATTGCGCTTCCCCGATCTTTTGTAAAATCTCTCCAGGTTCCAGAGCTTCGCCATCAATTCGATTTAGCCGCTCAACGATCTGTTCACTTTGGCACAGACGTTCGATTTCAAGCGCCAGCTGACCCGCATTCATCTCCGGCACTATCACTGTCTTGGCTTTTTGCACGGCTTGTTTGAATGGTTTTTCAGGAAACGGCCACAATGTTATCGGACGAAAGAGGCCGACTTTACCTCCCTTTTTTCGGGCTTGTCTGATAGCCTGGTTAGCGGCCCGGGCAGAAATGCCGATCGCAACGATCACGGTATCGGCATCCTTGCAGTCTACCTCTTCATAAGAGGCGATTTCGTCAGCGTGTTTTTCAAGTTTTCCAAGAATGCGCTGGGTCACCCGCACAACGGTTTCTGGATCCTGGGTCGGAAATCCATCCTCGGCATGAGTCAATCCGGTGGTGTGAACGCGATATCCATCTCCAGGCCGCGCCATGGGAGGGACCAGATCATCTGTTTCGGCATAGGGCTTGAACGTTTTTTTATCGCTGTCGGCCCATTTACGCTCTACCTGTTCGCATTCCTCCGGCTTGGGAAGTTCTATCGTTTCGACTAGGTGGCCGATAACCTCATCGTAAAGAACAATAACAGGGACGCGGAATTTTTCCGAAAGGGCAAACGCACGTCTCGTTTCATCGAACACCTCTTTTACAGAGGCCGGAGCCAGGACGATAGTAGCGTGATCCCCGTGAGTACCCCACCGGGATTGCATAATGTCTCCCTGTGAGGGGCGCGTCGGCATCCCGGTGCTTGGGCCTCCACGCATGACATTGGCGATCACGCAGGGAATTTCCGCTCCTGCACCATAGCCCAGATGTTCTTGTTTCAAGGAAAAGCCGGGGCCAGATGTCGCTGTCATAGATTTCAAACCGCCCATTGACGCCCCCAAGACGGCACCCATGGAAGCAATCTCGTCCTCCATCTGAATGAACACCCCTCCGATCCTTGGAAGTTCCAGAGCCATTCGTTCGGCTATTTCTGAAGAAGGGGTAATGGGATAGCCAGCAAAGAACCGGCAACCGGCCGCCACTGCGCCAAGAGCGCAGGCATGATTACCCTGTAGATTTACGAGCTGATATTTCGATGCCAATTCAAACCCCCCTTACTTTCTATACTGTTTCTGGCAGACTGGCCGGTTTGCTTTTCGAGGCCTCTTCATTTAAAGGCGTCGGGACCTTGACGACATCAATGGCGAAGTCGGGACACAGCCACTCGCAGATCCGGCAACCTGTGCACCGCTCCGGTTCAACAAGCTCGACCACCTCTTTGGTATTGAGCTTCAGGCATCGTTCGGGGCACATCTTCACGCATATATCGCACCCCTTGCACCATGCTGCCGTGATCACGGGTATCAAGTCTTGCTGAATGTCATTTTGAATTTTAACTTGCTGCTGATAAGGTGCTATCTTATTCGGTTTTTTAGTATTTTTCTCTTTCTTTGGAGTCTTTTTGACCTCCTCGACCCAGTCACGCCCTTTTTGAAAAGCTTCGAGATTAGTATCGATGGTTTTTGGCGGCACAAGTTCTGCGAGCGTATCACGCCAATCGGCTTCATCGAACGCGAGGGCAGTTGAGAGTGTACCCAGCAACACAGTGTTTGAAACGCGGAAATTGCCGAGTTCCGTCGCAATACCGGTGGCGTCGAGAGCGTATCCCTTGGCGACTTGTGAGACAATTTCTTCCGGCGTTTCCTGTGCATAGCGTTGTTCCGCACCGCGATGGCGTTTCAGGCAAGCGAAAGGTGGCACAATGTGTTGAGTATCTGCGATAAACGTGCCCGTTTTCGGTTTTAGATAGTGAAGCCAGCGCAAGGCCTCAGCCCATTCCAGCGCCAGCAGAACATCTGCATTTCCTTCCGATACGGTTGGCGACCAAATTTTTTCGCCGAACCTGACATGGGAAAACACCACACCGCCCCTCTTGGCCATGCCGTGCACTTCTGATTGCTTGACATCGAAGCCATGCCTCTGGCACAGACGGGCCAACACCTTCGAGACCATGATCACGCCCTGACCACCAACCCCAACGATTAAGACGTTGGTTATGCTGTTCGGCTTTTCTTGTTTGTTCATTACGTGTCCCGAGATTACTTGCTTTTTGGTAGTGCGGAAATGCTGTCAGTACAACATAGCTGGGCGCACAAGGCGCAGCCGATGCAGGTTTCGGCGTCGATTTTCACCTTGTGATGGCCGTCATACATTTCGTCGCTCCACACAAGTGAGGGACAGCCAAGGTTCATACAGGCCTGGCAGGCAACACAGTTCGATTGATTAACGACCAAGGTCTCGCCTCTTATTTTTACCGGATCGAGTACGCAAGGCCTGTCGGATATCACCACCGACACCCCTTTGAATTCGACAGCCTCTCGGAATGTCTGGTACATATTGGCGAGGTCATAGGAATCGGCTATGCGTACCCAGTCGACACCGCACGCATTGACAATCTGCTCAAAATCAACACGGTGCGTCTCGTCTCCGCGTAGTGATCTGCCGGTTGCAGCGTGATCCTGTCCACCGGTCATAGCAGTCGTATGATTGTCGAGCAGGATCACCGTGATATTGACATCGTTGTAAACGGCATCGATCAGTGGTGGAATCCCGGAATGCAGAAATGTGGAATCACCAATCGTCGCAATAATTGGCTTGGTTTCCGTGCCCGCTTTTGCCATGCCTGTTGCAACGGCGATACTGGAACCCATTGCCACACAGGTATCGATTGCCTGCAGAGGTTCCACAGCTGCAAGCGTATAGCAACCAATATCCCCGGCCACACGAGCGTCCAGTGATTTCACAGCCATATAACTGGATGTATGCGGGCAGCCCGCGCAAAGGACTGGTGGCCGAACTGTCGGAGTAATATCGATATTCAGCTTGTTCTTCTGTTTTTGGAGGATACCGGCTGTTTCAAGTCCGTCACGAATAACTTCCGGCGAAAACTCTCCAACACGCGGGAAGAAGGCTTTACCTTCGGCCTTGATCCCCATGCTCAATATCTCACGTTCCACAATCGGCTCAAGTTCTTCTACGACAATCAGCCGTTTAACCGATCGGGAAAATTCCGAAATTATATTGGATGGCAATGGCCATGAGCTGCCAAGCTTCAATATGCTGGCATCGGGGAGCACTTCTTTAACATAGACGTAACTGGTTGAAAGTGTGACAATACCAACGTCTTTATCTCCCTTTTCCCACTTGGTGAGTTCAGAATTCTCAAAGTAGGTTTTAAGTTTTTCTTCGCGTTCGATCAGTCGCGGATGCTGAGTCCGCGCATTCGAGGGGATCATGACGTTTTTATGGGGGTTTTCTTTAAAACCCGTCGGCTCGATATCGCTTCTCTCACCGACTTCCACAAGGCTGCGTGTATGGGACAGACGAGTTGTTGAACGGACGAGGACCGGTGTATCGAATTCTTCTGATATCGTGAATGCCAGACGCGTAAACTCCAAGGCTTCCTGCGCATCCGAGGGTTCCAGACAAGGCACCATGGCGAGCCGCGCATATAGTCTTGTGTCCTGCTCATTTTGGGAGGAGTGAATACCGGGATCATCGCATACAATGAGAACCAGTCCACCATTGACACCGATATAGGTTTGCGACATGAGCGAATCTGAAGCGACGTTTAAACCGACATGCTTCATAACAGAAAGCGCACGCGCACCGGCAAAGGATGCTCCTATGGCGACATCCAGGGCCACCTTCTCATTGGTTGCCCATTGTGCCCTTACATCAGCTTCCGGATAGGCTGACAGGAATTCCATTATCTCGGTACTGGGTGTCCCCGGATAAGCGGCTCCAACTTGTACACCTGCTTCCCAAGCCCCCCGCGCCATGGCCTCGTTACCCATCATCGGCCGGACATCGTCGGACCGTCTCGATGTTACACTGTCTGCTGCTTCAAAATTAAGTGTTGTATCAATCGTAGATCCTTCACTGTCCTTGTCCATGGATTTTCTCCATACTCCGTTTTAACAGCCCTTCATCGGGCTTTATTTTACTATCCAAATGAACCGAAATGATCCATGGGACAATGGAATGGCCGCAAGCAAATTATCTACTTTAAAACAGGTGCTTGAGCGTCAATCTCGCAAAAACCATTATATCTGCTTTCCCGTGTTCAATCAAGTGATTGGAGAACTCTGAATTGCTTGGAGCCTCGTCAACTCTCCATTAATAACACAACTAGGGAGTGCCGACTTTAAGATAAATCAATTTCGAATACAATTGAAGATTATTTTTGATACCGAGGTTTTGATCCTATTCGATATAGCGAGACATTTTTTTTCCGTTTGCGACCTGCATTTTGAAAATAGCTACTGGTTGTGATGGCGTGACCTTGCACTAAGACCAAACAATCCAAATAAGTTCCAGACGGTGTGAAAACGTGGCTCATGGATTCCATCTGCATACATCCCGTGGTAGGTTCTGGTCATGACACATATTTCCGGAACTGAACGCTCCCAACTGCTTTTGTTGCCCGAGCGCGTGGACGACTATGTCGGTACGGATAATCCTGTACGCTTTATTGATGATTTTGTTGATGGGCTGGACTTGGAGAAGGCCGGTTTTACCCGTGTGGAGGCCGAAGCAACAGGCCGACCCGGCTATTATCCCGTCGATCTGTTGAAGCTTTACATTTATGGCTACCTGAACCGTGTCCGGTCGAGCCGCCGTTTTGAGGTAGAATGCCATAGCAATATCGAGGTGATCGGGCGTTTGCGGCAGTTGAAACCAGAGTTCAAGACGATTACCGATTTTCGCCGAGATAACCGGAGTGCCTTCAAAAAGGTGTTTCGCGAGTTTGTTTTGCTGTGTCGTAAGCTTGATCTGTTTGGCCGTGAGCTGTTTGCTGTCGATGGTACCAAGATCAAGGCGGTCAACTCCAAGGATCGGAACTTCACGAAAAAGGGGCTTGTCAGGCCATCGAACAAGCAGACGAACGCCTTGCCGATTATCTTAAACAAATGGATGACGGTGATGACGGGGAAGATGGCTTATCCCCGCCAACTGGCATTCGGTCGATGGTTCCAAATAGTAACAGATTGATGGTAGGGCGTCGAGTTCCAACCTTGCTCCTCGTGGAGAACCTGCTGTTTGTTGAAGCACTGTTCAGCCAGCAAAGAACCAATACATAACCTTGTGTGCTTATTTGCCTTTTGGCGGACGGTTTTCCAGGGGTTTCAGGCTGCCTGCGCCAAACGGCGTGGAAATTTCAACGCAGGTTCCCTTGGTCACATATTTATAGGCCCCACCCTGGAAGTCGACGGTTGACATGCCTGGAATGTTGATTTCTTTGCTGCCATCATCTTGCCCCGCTTTAGCGATGCCGTAGCATTTTTCGAGATCAGCTGCGCTCGCGCCGGGGGGCAGAACAAAAGCGACAAAACCAAATGCGATGGCGCTCGTCAACGCGACAAATGTCGGGTGTTTTGCGAGATAATTGGTCAATGTAGCTCTCCTTAAGTTCAAAGTAGCTTGCATATTTATGCCAGCATTATACGACCTTTGATTGATGTTGTTCGCAGCATATGGCCAAAGTTAGGCTTTATGCAACCTTTTGTCATTGGCGGCCCAATCGTGCCTAACTGTGGGAAACGCTATAGACTTGCCCGCTCTTGTATCAGCACGATATGACCAGAGATATCTGCCCCGCCACTCTGCGATTTGAGGGTAGGCGCCGATTGCAGCGAAGCTTTTCAGGTTTGTTATCTCTTGCCAAAAACGCTTATTTGTGGCAATGAGGTGCTATAAATAGGTCAGCTTTACTGTCATTTTATAAAAATGACTCTGCGGTGCGGACATATGTCCCGCAAAAATGGGGTTTGTTTTATGGCGTATCGAAATCGTGCCATGACAAGCCCACGCTCCAAATATCCCTGTTCATCAGAATGAGCGCCGGGGATGAGCAAAGCTGAATACCAAAGATAACGTCTTTCACTCTCCCTTGTGAGAATGGAGACATAGACGAGAAAAGCCCTGAAAGGTTTTTAACGATCATGGTCTGTCGCAACGATACAAAAAAAGACGCCGGGAACCAATTCGGTCCGCGCGGTCCACAAGGTCTTTATGATCCAGCCAATGAGCATGATGCTTGTGGTTTGGGTTTTGTGGCTCATATGAAGAATAATAAAAGCCATGATATTGTGCAAAAAGGCTTGTCGATCCTCAAAAATCTGGAGCATCGCGGTGCAGTTGGGGCTGACCCCAAGGCGGGTGATGGCTGCGGAATTCTGATCCAGATGCCGCACGAGTTTTTTCAAGGTGCCAGTCGCGGGTTCGATTTCTTTCTCCCAGACGTTGGCGATTATGCGGTCATGCAGCTGTTCTTGCCAAGAAATAAAAACGTTCATCAGGTCTATCTCGATCTCATCGAAAAAGAGACGAAAGCGTCTGGCCTGGAGTTTTTGGGCTGGCGCGAAGTACCTGTCGACAATAGCGATCTTGGTTATTCTGTTCTGCCGACAGAGCCTTCTCATTTGCAGGCATTTGTTGGCCGAGGCGATGCCTGCGAAGCCGGTCGGCCGTTTGAACTCAAAACATTTCTGCTGCGGCGCAAAATAGCTTTGTACGTTATGAATGAGCATCCAGCAGGCCATGAAGATTTTTATATCGTCTCGTTTTCATCGCAAACTCTGCTTTACAAGGGCATGTTGCTGTCTTATCAGCTCGCTGCATATTATCGGGACCTCAACGACGAGCGCATGAAATCGGCGATGGCGATGGTTCATCAAAGGTTTTCGACAAATACATTTCCCTCCTGGAAACTGGCGCACCCGTTCCGCATGATCTCGCATAATGGCGAAATCAATACCATTCGCGGTAATGTCAACTGGATGGCGGCGCGTCAAAGCACAGCTCATTCCAAGGTCATTGGCGAAGATCTTGATGGCTTGTGGCCACTTATTCCAGAAGGTCAATCTGACACCGCTTGTTTTGACAATGCGTTGGAGTTGCTGGTGTGTTCCGGCTATTCCTTGCCTCACGCCATGATGATGCTGATCCCGGAAGCCTGGGCCGGTAACCCGTTGATGGATGCCAAGCGCCGTGCTTTTTACGAATATCACGCTGCCTTGATGGAGCCATGGGATGGTCCAGCTGCCGTGACCTTTACAGATGGCAAGCTGATCGGCGCAACGCTGGATCGCAATGGTCTGCGTCCCGCTCGCTATTACGTAACTAGCGATGACATGATCATGCTGGCCTCCGAAATGGGTGTGCTGCCAGCTCCCGAGGAGACAATCGTTCAGAAATGGCGCTTGCAGCCAGGTAAAATGCTGTTGGTTGACCTTGAGAAAGGCCGCATTGTTTCTGACGATGAAGTTAAAGACGAGATTGCGGCGTCACATCCTTATCAAGAATGGCTTGAATCTCGACAAATCCGTCTGGCTGATTTGCCAATCGCCGAGGAAGGTCCGGAATCAATTGTGGATGAGCGGCTGCTCGATCTGCAGCAGACGTTTGGCTATACGCAAGAAAGCGCCAAATATTATATCAAGCCGATGGTCATGTCAGAAATGGATCCCGTCGGTTCCATGGGCACTGATACGCCTTTGTCATCCCTGTCGGTGCGTCCAAAGCTCATGCATACCTATTTCAAGCAAAATTTTGCGCAGGTGACCAATCCGCCGATTGATCCCATTCGAGAAGAGTTGGTGATGTCACTGGTATCGTTCATTGGGCCGCGCCCAAATCTGCTGGATCTGGAAAGCTCTTCCGGGCAAAAACGCCTTGAGGTGCCTCAACCCATTTTGCTCAATAGCGAGCTGCGTAAAATCCGTGAAATCGGCGATATCCCCGACAATGATTTCAAGACCATTACGCAAGATATTACCTGGCCGGCAAGCGAGGGCCGTATTGGCATGAAAGCAGCAATAGACAGATTGTGCGCCGATGCCGAAAGTGAAGTGCGAGATGGTTATAATATCATTATTTTGTCTGATCGCACTGCCAGCGCCGACAATATTCCCATTCCATCGCTGCTGGCGACTTCGGCTGTGCATCATCATTTGATCCGTGCTGGTCTGCGGACCTCTGTGGGACTGGTCGTAGAGACTGGTGAAGCACATGAAGTGCATCAGTTCTGCACGCTGGCTGGCTATGGCGCCGAGGCTATCAATCCCTATCTTGCTTTTGCCACAATCAAGGAGATACTGCTTGATCTTGACACGGATATGTCTCATCTCGCGGCCTTAAAAAAATATATCAAAGCGATCAACAAGGGCATGCTCAAGGTGATGTCGAAGATGGGCATCTCTACCTATCAGTCCTATTGTGGTGCGCAGATCTTTGACGCCATTGGTCTCAAAAATGATTTTATCAAAACCTACTTCACCGGCACTCATTCACAGGTCGAAGGGGTAGGCCTTGATGAAATCGCCAAAGAGACAACCGAGCGCCATCAATTGGCGTTTTCCAATGCCGATATTTATCGCAACATGTTGGATGTGGGTGGTGAATACGCTTTTCGTCTGCGCGGGGAACGTCATAGCTGGACGCCACAAACTATTAGCGACCTTCAACATGCCGTGCGCTCGGAAAAAGGTAGTGAAGGTGCGCAGGCCAAATATAGCGCCTTTGCCAGTGCCATCAATAATCAAAACGAAAACCTTATGACTTTCCGTGGACTCATGACCATCAAAACGGCGAAAGAAATTGGCCGCACGCCTGTGCCAATCGAAGAGGTTGAGGCAGCCACAGAACTGGTCAAGCGCTTTGCCACGGGTGCTATGTCGTTTGGATCCATATCGCGTGAAGCTCATACTAATCTGGCGATTGCTATGAACCGCTTGCAGGCCAAATCCAACACGGGTGAGGGGGGCGAAGAGCCTGACCGTTTTGTGCTGATGGAAAATGGTGACAGCATGCGCTCGGCGATAAAGCAGGTCGCGTCGGGACGCTTTGGTGTGACCACCGAATATCTCGTCAATGCCGATATGATCCAGATTAAAATCATTCAAGGTGCAAAACCTGGTGAAGGCGGACAGCTGCCCGGTCACAAGGTCAATGAAGTGATTGCCAAGGTGCGCTATTCAACACCGGGTGTAGGTCTTATTTCGCCACCACCCCATCATGATATTTATTCGATCGAAGATCTGGCACAGCTGATCTATGATTTGAAAAACACCAATCCAGATGCCGATATTTCCGTCAAACTTGGTAGTGAGGTTGGCGTTGGTACGGTTGCGGCTGGCGTCGTCAAGGCGAAGGCTGACCATGTTACCGTTGCCGGGTTTGATGGCGGGACTGGTGCCTCGCCCTTGACCTCAATCAAGCATGCTGGTGGTCCCTGGGAAATCGGTCTTGCAGAAACCCATCAAACGCTGGTCCTCAATAATCTGCGTGGTCGGGTTGCCGTGCAGGTCGATGGTGGCATGCGCACGGGCCGCGATGTTATCATGGGCGCCCTGCTTGGTGCTGACGAATTTGGTTTCGCCACTGCACCGCTTATTGCCTCTGGCTGTATCATGATGCGCAAGTGCCACCTCAATACCTGTCCGGTAGGCGTCGCGACGCAAAACCCCGAACTGCGCAAGCGCTTCACAGGGACGCCGGATCATGTGGTCAATTATTTCTTCTTTGTCGCCGAGGAAACGCGGCAATTGATGGCGCAGATGGGCGTGCGCAAGCTAGATGAGCTGATCGGTCAGATCGACTATCTCGAAAAAAGCCGCGCCATTGATCACTGGAAAGCCAACGGACTTGATTTTTCGCGCCTGTTCGAAAAACCAGACGTGGCCGAGGACATAGCGTTCTATCACGTTGAAAAACAGGATCACGGCCTCGACAATATATTGGACCGGGAACTGATCAAACGGGCACAATCAGCACTTGAGGGTGGTGATCCCGTTAAAATTGAGTTTTCAATCAATAATACAGATCGCACCACGGGTGCCATGCTGGGCGGCGAAGTGGCCAAGCGTCATGGGCATGCCGGACTGCGCGATGATACTATTCATGTGAGCCTCAACGGCACTGCCGGGCAGAGCTTTGGTGCCTGGTCCGCCAAGGGCGTAACCCTTGATCTGGTGGGAGAGGCCAACGATTATGTAGGCAAGGGATTGTCTGGTGGCAAGCTCATTGTGCGCCCGCCCCGTGAAAGCGCCATTGTGCCAGAAAACAGCATCATTGTTGGTAATACGGTTTTGTACGGCGCCATATCGGGCGAGTGCTATTTCCAGGGCGTTGCGGGTGAACGTTTTGCCGTTCGCAACTCTGGTGCCTATGCCGTTGTCGAAGGCACCGGAGATCATGGCTGCGAATATATGACCGGGGGCTGCGTTGTGGTGCTTGGTGAAACAGGGCGCAACTTTGCCGCCGGTATGTCCGGCGGGATCGCCTATGTGCTAGACGAAAATGGCGATTTTGAAAGTCGTTGCAATATGGCTCAGGCAAGACTAGATCCCATTGAAGCGTCAAGTGAATTGATGGCGGAACAAAGTAATGGCAGCACAAGCTCGGCGGAAGCAGAGTTGGCAGATCTGATGGATGATATGCGTTTTCAAGATGCCGAGCGCTTGCACCAGATGATAAAAAATCATCATCGTTATACGGACTCGAAGCATGCCGGGAACATTCTTGAGAACTGGGCAGACTATTTGCCCAAATTTGTCAAGGTGATGCCGGTTGAATTTGCACATGCACTGGATGAGATGGCCAAGAACAAGAGCATTAAAATTGACCGCGCCGACGTGCCAGAGGGAGCTTGAGGAATATAGTCGAGTTTGGAATTTGGTACCCGCGAGAAAGACATCTATTCAGTGAGAAATAAGTCGATGGAACTATTGCTAGATTGGCCAGAAGGCCAATCACCGGATGAATGGTATTGTATTGCGATGTCATGGAATTGGGACAGTGGTATTGAACCGTTGAATTGGATTATTATGCAGAAGCAATGTGATAGAGCGACAGCATCACTCATATTTTGAATGAACGATCCTGATTGGTGGTTGAGATATCAAAATAGGGCAGCGGTCGTCGATAAGAACTAGGAGTACAATAGCAAGGGCGAGATAGATGACTTTGTTCAGGGCTTGGACTTCACGTATCAAATTCTCCAGAACTGGATGAATGGGTTTTATTCAAGAGCGGAATTGGCTTTTTCTCCCGAAGAAGATGGACCTACGCAGCTCAAGCACTATCGCAAAGAAGAGGTGGAATATGACTCGAATAGGTTACCCTGGTTTTTGCCAGAAGATTTAGAAGAAGATTTAGAGGGAAGGACTCTTTTTGCTTTGAGCTATACACAGGGATACCCACCTAATCTCGTGGACATTCTAAGGTAAGAAAATATTCCACCATTTGGTAGTTGGTAAGAAGATTGATGTTGTGGGAAATCGTAGGTTTTGCTGAAGCAAAAATGTAAGGAAAGTAAATTATAATCATGGGAAAACCAACTGGATTTCTGGAAGTTAAGCGTCTTGATCGCTCTTACGCACCGATCAAAGAGCGTATCGGTCATTATAGCGAGTTTTTGCAGGACCTTGGCGACAGCGACACGGTCAAGCAGGCATCTCGCTGCATGGATTGCGGGATTCCGTTTTGCCATACAGGTTGCCCGGTCAACAATCAAATCCCCGACTGGAATGATCTGGTCTATCGAAATGACTGGCAAGAGGCCTGCGTCAACTTGCATTCCACAAATAATTTTCCCGAATTCACAGGTCGGATCTGTCCTGCTCCTTGTGAAGAAAGCTGCACGCTCAATATTAACGACAGCCCCGTCACCATCCGTACCATTGAATGCGCGATTGTTGACAAGGGATTCGATGAGGGATGGATCAAGCCGCAGATAGCACAAGATAAAAGCGGCAAGAAAGTTGCAATCATTGGGGCGGGACCTACAGGTCTTGCGGCTGCACAACAATTGGCGCGGGCCGGACATGAGGTACATCTTTTTGAAAAGAACAAAAAGCCCGGTGGGCTGATGCGCTATGGCATCCCTGATTTTAAACTTGACAAGCACATCGTTGATCGACGGGCCGATCAAATGAGCGCTGAGGGCGTGACCTTTCATTATGGCTCCCATATAGGGGTTGATGTGAAATTTGCGCAACTGCAAGAGGATCATGATGCGGTGTTGCTAACTTGCGGCTCGGAAATGCCTCGTGATCTTCCCGTTGAGGGGCGTGAGCTTAACGGCGTTTATTATGCCATGGAATTCCTGACCCAGCAGAACCGCCGCAATGGCGACGAGCCTATTGGTCCGGTTGATCCTATCCTGGCGACCGACAAGCATGTTCTCGTGATTGGCGGCGGCGATACCGGCTCTGATTGCATCGGCACCTCGATCCGCCAGAAAGCGGCCAAGGTCACGCAGTTGGAAATCATGCCCAGGCCGCCAGAGCATCCTGACAAGGGACTGACTTGGCCGGATTGGCCAAACCGTTTGCGGACCTCTTCGTCACAACAAGAGGGCGTGACCCGAGATTTTTCCGTCATGACCACCAAAATCAATGGGGAAGATGGCCGCGTGACCTCGATCAGCTGCGTGCGGGTCGATGACAAATTTCAACCCGTTGAAGGCAGCGAATTTGAATTCAAAGCCGATCTTGTTTTATTGGCGATGGGCTTTGTGCACCCGATCCATGAAGGCATGCTCGAAGAGCTTGGTCTTGAGAAAGATGAGCGCGGCAATGTCAGCGCCAATGAAATGGATTACGCCACATCAGTTGAAGGCGTCTATGCTGCTGGTGACATGCGCCGCGGGCAATCTCTGGTGGTTTGGGCTATCCGTGAAGGGCGCCAGGCCGCTCACGCCATCGATAAATATCTGATGGGTAAAACCTTGTTGCCAAGATAGCAGGGGGCAATAGGGGATCTAAAGAGGCAGGACCTTTTTGGCTTGCCTGCGCAATTGATGGTAATACTGCACTTCATCCCGGTTCAAAATACCGTCGCGATTGGTATCCAGGCGTTTCAGGATGCGATCAATGGCGATGCCGATTTCTGCCTGCGAAACCGTACCATCGCGATTGACATCAAGGGGCGTTGGCAGTTTTCGAGCTATTGAGTAGCGGGAGTATATGTGGCGAGATATTCGCGAATTGCTTCTCGCGCCGATCGCTTCTTGCATTGAAATGGCCCCGTCCTCATCAATGTCAGCCTTCATGGCCTCATCAACGGCTTTTTTGGTAAGATTGGTGCGTTGTTTGGCGGTGGTTGGGACCCGCTCCCCTGCAAAACGAAGCGTTCTGGGCACTTTGCGAGACAGCAAGATCCTAAGTTCTCGACGTGTGACGAAGGCATTGCCATCGAGATCGTTTTTGGCCCAGTTTCTGATATTATTGGCACGCATATTGGCTTTCCGGATCTGTTCTTGCAATTCGAGATCAGATTTCGATATGCCGTTTCCATCAATATCCAGTTGTTCAAATCGCGTTAGTAATTGGCTTTTGAGCTTGGTCAACTGGATGCCAGAACGAAGACGCGAAAATGATAACATATGCTTGAGTAGCCAGTTGTCCGCTACAAGAGTTTGAGATTTGGTTTGTTGTTTAGCCGTCGCGCCAGAGAGCGAAATCAACACGAAATCAACACGAAAACAACGAAAACCAGGAAGCGACGGATGAAACTTTCCTCAATCAAATCAATTAACGATCATATATTGATGATATTTTACACTTGAACAAAAACGCCACAAGCTTGCCGTGTGAATAATGTTAAGTAAGGCATGGGAGCTATGGTGCATTCCTCGAAAATATCTCAGTTGTTATCAGTTGATTTTATTTTGTGTAAAATCATCAGAACGACCCGGTTTGCTGGCCAGTGTTTCCCCTTTGACGAGCACCCGGTAATAGGGGCGCAAGGTTAGGGGCAGCGTATGCCGTCCCCCCGAAAGGGATGGGTCATTGGTACGGGTGATGGAGGACAGCAATGTCAATCCGCTGGCACGGTCGCTGGCAATCACCTCGCCAAAAGCGGCAGCAGAACTGGTTGTGCGAGCGCCAGTTTTGCGCGCCGTGTTGGGTTGACCCCCGCTGTTTGCTCCGGGTATTTTGGCCAGGTTGCCGGCACTCATTTTTTGATTGATTTCAAGCTGCTCGCTGGCGTTCCCAGCAAGAGGCACATTGCGCTCGGAGCGAGCGGCAATAAGATCGCGGCGTATTTCACGTTCCACATAGTGAGCCAGCTTGCGATATCCCGTGCCAGTGAAACGGATACCATCCTTGTGGCGTAAGCGCAGGACGCGGCCATCAAGATCCGGGCCATAGGGGCTGAAATTCCCATACTGATCGACGAAGCCGTTCCAGGTATCGATGAATTTAATATTGTTGAGATGGGCTTTTTCGCGGAACAATTCATTCAACGTGTTCATATTTTCATTGAAGCCGGGATCACGCATGATGGGCAGGCCAATCCAGTAAATAGCCACCTTTTGCTTTTTCAGGCGGCGCAGAATTTTGTCCAGCCGCTCACTATAAATCTGTTTCCAGCGCTCGCTCCCAAAGCGATATTTCTTTTTGCCTTCAAGTATCGAAGCAACGGCATCCTTGGCACCCACAGATATGAGCACAATATCTGGTTTGATCGACGCCAAAAGCGGTTCGAATTCGCGAGCCCGCCCAATATGTTTGCGGCGCGAAAAGCCAGTGCCCCATTTTGCCCGGTTGATGAGTTGAAGGCTGCGATCATTTTTAAAAGCTTTGGACAGCCCGAATGACAGCCCTTCGCCAATCGAATCGCCAAGGACCAGCACACGGTAAGTGCCGTGCTCAGGGAACGGCGTGACATAGCTGGAATATTGCGGGCTGATGCCTTGCGCCGTTAACTGCTGGATCGTTGCCAGATATGACATCAGGACTAGAGCAATCGCTGGGAGCGTCTTACGCAACACTCTCCATTGTGCAACGCATAGGGGCTGCGATGGAAGCTTTACTTGCACATTGATTTGGTGGTCAGTGTTCATCATATTTTGCAAACCAAATTCGCTTAGCTGTCATTGCGCAATTTTTTGAGGATGCGGGCGCTGGGCCAGCCATCAACCTTGAGTCCTCGGGATTTTTGATATTTGCGTAAAGCACGCAATGTATCGTTGCCAAACACACCATCAGTGCCACCAGTATCGAATCCTTTTGCCGTCAAAAGCTTTTGTAGCTCCAGTCGTTCGTCTCTTGCAAGAGGCTTGTGCTTTGTCGGCCAGGATTTGACAAAGCCTCCCGCGCCTCGCAATCGGTCGGAAAGATGACCAACTGCCAGAGCATAGGTATTGGCATTATTATAACGCAAGATTGCCCGGAAATTCTTGAGTACCAGGAAGGCTGGCCCATTGCGGCCGGCTGGCAGGAACAGTGCCGCTTTATCGTTAAGTCTTGGGAACTTCTTGCCGCCAACGCGCTTTAGACCTGATTTTTTCCAGTAGCGCAGGGTTTTGCGGCGTTTGATACGGGTGCGCGCATGTTTCATTCTCTTGGGTAGCTTGACTTCATACCCCCAGGTCTGGCCACCGCGCCATCCCGATCGGTGTAAATAATTGGCGGTCGAAGCCAGAGCATCTTTGGAGCTGTGCCAGATATCGCGTTTTCCATCGCGATCATAGTCAATCGCGTAGGCAGCATAGGTGGTGGGTATGAACTGCGTGTGACCCATCGCTCCAGCCCATGAGCCTTTCATGTCAGTAGCTTTGATATCACCCTTTTGTAAGATGCGCAGGGCACTTAGCAATTGTTGGCGGCCAAAGCGGCGGCGGCGGCGGTCACGATAGGCAAGGGTGGCAAGCGACTGGATGACATTCTTGTCGCCCTTGGTCAGTCCGTAATTGCTTTCCATTCCCCAGATGGCAACGATGGTATGGCGATCCACCTTATAGCGGTTCTCCAATCGATCCAGCAGTCGTTTGTTTTTGCGCAGCATGTCTTGTCCGACGGTGACACGCTGATTGGATGTAGCGGATGACATATAATCCCATATCGGGCGTACAAATTCTGGTTGATAATGCGCTGAGCGGATCACTTCGGGGTCTGGCCGGACACCTCGAAAGGCCGTATTGAATGTTTTTCGGGAGACGCCGTTGCGCCTGGCAGATGGCCAGAGCCGTTCGACCCATTGCCTGAAGCGCTTGTCAGAAGCTGATGCGGCATGTACTTTTTGTGGCCCCATGATGGTCATGTTTTCTCCTGCTGGCAGGAAATATCCAAATGTCATGATCAAAGCGAGAGTTGTCAGCAAGCGCGTTGCTTGCGCGCAGGCGGATTGCCGTGTGAGCGTGATGCGCTTGCGTAAGCTGGACCCGTCAAATTCTGATTTCGCTCTGGTCATTGCAATCAATCTCCGAATCATTGCCCATATTTTATCACCTTGGGACCTGTTATCCCAAGAATATTTTGTTCCCAGCCGCACTGACACGCGTTGATAAAATTACTGATTGACGAGTAGGGGGACGATAGTTTCATGATGTTGGCAGACAATTATGGCGTTTAAGGGGAGCTGTAAGGATGAGCATTAGTATTAAAATCAACGCGGGTAGTGATGAGCCCTTTGCTGTTGATATTGAACGATTTCCAACATTGATAGAACTGGAGAAGGCCAATAGCCCGTTGGAAAGCTTGCCATTTGGTTTGTTCTTGATGGTGTTTTTATATATTGCTCTTAGCAGCTTTGCGCCTTCGATCGTTTTTTTAGTCCTGATGATTGCAGGTGGTGGATTGTTGGTGCTCGCTTTTTTGCTGGTGCGGCACAGCGAGCGCAAGAATATCATGACATTCGACAAAAATAGTGTGGCGATCACTGAAGCGGGCCTTTTTAAGGATCATCAATGGTCAGCCCGATATGCAGATTTTGCATCGGTGCAATTGCGTCGGCGGCAAGCCAAGTCGGGGCGAACCCTAACTACCTATCAAATTATTGAATTGAAACACCAAGACAATAAAAAGACGCTGCCTTTGTATGTGCACAAGACGAAAAATGCCCCCATCGAACGCTGGAACAGCTATGCAGAGCTGTTTGATCTTCCTGCGACAAGGGTGGGAGCATAGAGTAAACCTCCCTCTGCAAAGCGGTGCGATGATTTAGGTTTTCATTAAATAATTGTTAAATTTGGACGTATGGTTGCATATGATCTATTGACGTGCACGCCGCGATACGGCACTTTTATCACTATAACGGTTTGAAACTAACTCGGTTATATAACCGCTTGGACAAAAATTTAAAATTTTGTTTAAATAGTGCCGGGTGTATTGTTGGATTTTGCAGGGCATTTGTAGAAGCATTCACAGTGGATATTTGGAACTATATGCGTTCTTGTTTAAGGGGTGGTTATGATATGAAGCGGATACTTCAGATTACTTTTCTTTCTGTAGTAATGGTGTTGTTATTTGTCAGTTCCAGGCCTGTAGAAGCTCAACGATATATTGCCCAGAATGATGGGTATTCCAGCGATGATATGTATCGTCCGCGTTCTCGCTCGAGCAGAAGTAAAATTAGAAGAAGTAATATAAAGCGCATCAGTCCTCAAGCTGCGCGTGCGCGTGCGCGCAACCGATATAAAAAGCGCCGCAATCGGAGAATCGCCAGACGCAATGTGACTTCGCTTAATAAGCGGAGGAGGGCGAAACTCAACAAGCGAAAAGTCGCCTCTCTCAAACGCTCTATAGTCGGCAACAAGAAGGGAATTCTCTCTCGCAAAAAGCAAAAAGGCCCAGTGCAAATCGTCGTTTCTTTGGCAAAGCAGCGGGTCAGTATTTACAAGGGCGGCAAGGTCATTGCTTCGGCCAAGGTATCGACAGGTCGCTCAGGCCATCGCACGCCCGCTGGTGTTTTTAGTATTATCCAAAAACATAAAAGGCATTTTTCGAATCTCTATAATGATGCGCCCATGCCGTATATGCAGCGCATTACATGGTCTGGTATAGCGCTTCATGCCGGAAACGTCTCACGCCCCTATCAGTCCCATGGCTGCATTCGCATGCCGTATGGATTTGCCAGGCAACTGTTCAAGAGTACCCGTATGGGCGCCCATGTGGTTGTCGCGTCTGGTTCGTCCTCTTTGCAGTCGATCAATCATATGAGTTTGATCCAACCATCGGCTGCTGGTTCGATTCTGGCGGGTAATGGCGTGCGCACCGCAGCGTTGAGCGATGGCTCGTCTGGCGAGATCGGTGCACCTTTATTGGAGAGCGGCGGTATTCCTGGCTTTGTCAAGCCAATCGTGGCGGCCAATCGTCATTTGGCGAAAAAGCAGCTGGATTATAAAAAAGCCGTTGCTGCTAGTCCAAAATATGAGCTAGCGCTTGCGCAGACCCAAAAACGCTATGAAGAGAAAAAGGTATTGCTTGTTAATGCGAGGAAACTCTCGCTGGCAGCTCAAAAACGCCTTCGCAAGCACCGTTACGCTGTTCGCAAGCTCAAGAGAGCCAGAGCATCTCGATTGCGTACTCTTAATAAAGCTCAATGGCGTGCTAACAGGGTGCGGGAAACCATCGAGAAGCGCATTGATATTCCCAAATATGTGGGCAAATGGATGGAAATGGCCATGGCGCGCGTGCGTAAAAGAGACACCTATGCGCTGAAAGTGAAGGCAAGGCTCGAGGAAATAACCGAGCGTTTTGACGCCGCTACCGTTGTCTTGGGTCAATTGACTGATGAAGCGCAAAATGCGCGGACGCTAGTTGCAAAACGCAGCACTGGCCTGCGTGAAA
>JAAETJ010000805.1 GCA_024228495.1 bacterium
ATGCTATTGGTCCCCTCTGGTCGGGATCTCACCGAGCGTGTTGCCCGACTGGCGGTTGAGGGAAAGATCGCTCCGCACTTGGAGGCGGTCTTGCCGCTTGCTGCGGTCCCTGATGCTCTCAGGCGCACGGGCCTTGGCGATGTGAAAGGCAAATTGGTGATCAAGCCTTGATGATACCTACGGAATTTTGATCCCCACGATACCGGTCTTCTGCTCCGTCTCAACGTAGCGAAATGCCTCGACGATTTCATCTAGCTCATAGCTAGATGCTGTTCGACGGACTGCAAGCGCGCCAAAAAGAAACGGCAATCCCGGGATAGCGCAGGGATTGAGGGGTTTATGGCACGGGCCTTCTTTTGTAGAATGAATTTGCACAAGCAAGCCACAAAGAAGACCCGATGCGCACCATCCAGAATACCCAGAACCATTTACCCTTTCAACTGTCTGGTTTGAGCCTAACGAAGGCGTACGCTGAGCGGTATGAAGCTATCTCTGAGATCCTCGACCAAGCGCCACAACTGC
>JAAETJ010000806.1 GCA_024228495.1 bacterium
CCAGGAGGCGGTCAAGATCAGAAGGCAGCTGGCAAAAACCCGTCCCGACGCCTTCCTCCCCGATCTGGCAATGAGCCTTGGGGCTTTATCCCGGACACTTTCTGCGGCGGATCAGCATGTTGAAGCGGCCAATGCAGCGCGAGAGGGACTGGCAGCCATTACGCCTTTTGCTGAAGCGAACGCAGCAGCTTTTGGTGATCTTGCCCGCGCCTTGTGTAGAGATCATGTAGAAGCAAGCGAAAAAGCTGGAATAAAGCCAGATGAGGAGCTTTTGAACCGGGTTATCAAAGCACTCATTCTTGAGTAAGAAATTGATCCGGCACAAGAAGCCCTCAAGGCAAAGATCGGCGAAATCCTCGCAAACGCACCGCAAAGCGGTTCATTAGATGAAACAGCTCTTGCTGACCTGCCAAATGAACTCGCCGATCAAATACATATTGAGGGGCGAGCGGAATGTACGATAAAATCGTAACGGTTCTTGCACCGATGTCAGGTGAAGTCTGAGCTACTATAGTTCAAGCATTGATGTCAAAACGCAATCCGTCATAAGACGGTTCGACATGATCTGGCAGGAATTGCTTCAGTTCGTCATAATCCAGATCATGATGCATATTGGTCAAGAAGGCCCGCTTTGGTTTGATGCGATCGATCCATGATAGCGCCGTTTTCACATCGAAATGGGTTTTGTGCCCCTTGAAACGCAAAGCATCGATGATCCATATTTTCGTGCCTTGCAGATGTTGCACGGTTTCATCTGGAAACTCGTGTACATCCGTCGAGTAAGTAAAATCTCCAAACCGAAATCCCAGCGAGAGGATCGAGCCGTGATGCTGGTTCATGGGTAAAATCTCAATACTGCCTCCAGCACCCTCTATGCTGAAAGCGTTGTAAGGTTCGATCTCGCACGGGTTGAGAATGGGGGGATAGAAACTTTCTGGTGGACATTTGAAGCAATAGGAAAACTTGTGAACCATATGTTCGATGACTTGTCGGCTCATGTAAACGTCAATGCGCTTTTTGGTATTAAACGTCACCTGGCGCAGATCATCAATCCCGTGAGTATGGTCGGCGTGTTCGTGTGTGTAGACCACCGCATCAATCTTGCCAATGCCTGCATCAAGCAATTGCATGCGAAGATCTGGCGAGGTGTCGATCAACACGCGTGTAATGCCGTTGCTCGATGTTTTTTGCACGAGTATAGAGCAACGGCGACGGGTGTTCTTTGGATTGCTCGGGTCGCAATTGCCCCAGTAGCCGCCAATGCGCGGGACACCGCCAGAAGCGCCGCAACCCAGTATCGTGACGCTCATGCTCATATATGAGTACTTTCAAAAGGGTCTTCCAGTTTGGGTGCTTTTGTGAACAGACGGTAGAAATTAGCCGTCGTGGCTGCCGCCACCTCTTCTAGCGAGCGCTGTTGCAGATCGGCAAGCTTTTGCGCCGTATGGACGGTAAAGGCCGGTTCATTTGTCTTGCCACGATGGGGCATGGGAGCAAGGAATGGTGCGTCCGTCTCCACGAGCAACCGGTCCAGCGGCAGGTTTTTGGCGATGCCTTGCAAATCAACTGAATTATTAAACGTCAAGACGCCTGACATGGAAATATATAGCCCCAGATCCAAAACTTCCTCGGCCAGCTGACGCGAGGCCGTAAAGCAATGGATAAGCGCAGGAAATGCACCAATCGCCATTTCTTCTTTTAAGATCGAAACGGTGTCTTCATCGGCATCTCTCGTATGGATAATCAATGGCAGGCCGGTCCGGCGGGCTACATCAATATGGCGGCGAAAGACCGTTTGCTGCTCGTCACGTGGGCTGTTGTCATAGTGATAGTCCAGTCCCGTTTCTCCAATCGCCACGACCTTTGGGCGCTGGGAAAGAGCGATAATTTCTTTGACGCTGATATCAAGTTCATCTTGCGCATAGTGCGGATGAGTACCCACCGAGCAAAATATATTGTCATGGTTCTCGGCAATACTGACAACCTCATCAAATTGGCGGACCTTGGTACAGATCGTCACCATTTGCTTGATATTGGCTTCCTCGGCGCGGGCCAGCACGTCTTCGAGCTGATCGCCAAGCTTTGGGAAGTCGAGATGACAATGGGTATCGATCAGCATCAAGAGCCTTTTCCCTCAGCTTCTATATAGCGAGGAAAAACCCCTTCTGGCTTGGGCAACGAGGTGCCACCGGCTAATCGGGCGGCGTCCCCCAATGAGGTAAAGCTCCGCTGATCTTGCGGGATGACCAGCAGGTCAAGCAGCTTTGCAGACGATTGCGGCATAATCATCTGACAAAGAATGGAGACATTGCGGATCACTTCGGCTGTCACATAGAGAATGGTTCCCATGCGGGCCGGGTTATCTTTCTTGTGTGCCCAGGGTTCTTGCCCTGCGAAATACTTGTTGGCATTGGCCACAACATCAAAAATGGCATCCAGGGCCTTGTTGATGGCTTGCTGATCCATAGCAGCGCTTGCTTTTGCATAGATCGCATCGGCTTGCGCGATGATATCGCGGTCTTCTTGGATCAACTCTTGAGGCTCTGGAATCGTGCCATCGCAGTTTTTGGCGATCATCGACAAGGAACGCTGGGCCAGATTGCCAAGGTCATTGGCAAGGTCGGCATTGATGCGATTGACGATGGCTTTATGACTATAGCTCCCATCTTTGCCAAACGGAACTTCTCGCATGAAAAAATAGCGCATCTGATCAAGGCCGTATTGTTCGATCATGGCAAAGGGGTCGACGACATTGCCCACCGATTTGGACATTTTCTCTCCCTTGTTGGTCAAGAAACCATGGGCGAATACCCGTTTTGGCAAGGGCAATCCAGCCGACATCAAAAAGGCTGGCCAGTAGACGGCATGGAAGCGCACGATGTCCTTACCGATCATGTGGATATCAGCGGGCCAGAAATGATTGCGATCATGTTTGTCTGGCCACCCGGTTGCCGTCACATAATTGGTCAAGGCGTCGACCCAGACATACATGACATGATCACCATCGCCAGGCACCGGTATGCCCCAGTCGAATGTGGTACGTGATATAGAAAGATCACGCAGGCCAGATTGCACGAAACTGGTCACCTCATTGCGGCGCGCGTCGGGTCCGATAAAATGGGGCTGGTCACTATAATGCTTTAACAAAGGCTCTGCATAAGCTGACAATTTGAAAAAATAGCTCTCTTCTTCCATCCATTCGACGGGGGAGCCAAGCGGTTCGCGGCGTACGCCATCGTCGCCAAGTTCCGTCTCTGATTCATCAAAATAGGCTTCCTGGCGCACAGAATACCAGCCACCATAGGTATCAAGATAAATATCTCCATTGGCTTGCATACGAGTCCACAGCTCCTGGCATGTTTTGCGATGTCGTTCTTCCGTGGTACGGATGAAATCGTCATTGGAGCAGTTGAGGGCCTCAACCATATGGCGAAAAACCGCAGCGTTTTTATCTGCAAGCTCGATGGTTGTGATGCCTTGGACTTCAGCCGTTTGTTGCATTTTTTGACCATGTTCGTCAGTCCCGGTCAAAAAGAACACATCCTTGCCATCAAGCCGCGCAAACCGTGCCAGAACATCCGTCGCAATGGCCGTATAGGCATGGCCGATATGAGGCACACCATTTGGATAGAAGATCGGCGTCGTGATATAAAAGCTGTTATCGCTCATATCTGTACATTTATCCTTGTTTGGCTGTTGCGACTTGCAGGCCACCATTGAGGTGGGCGGTCTTTTCAATATTTGCAAACAGATCGAGAATGAAATTGCCCCGATCAAGATTTAGCAAATCTATTTCAGTTTTTCGCGAAGTGATTGTTTCCCATAGCTGTGTCCATTGTGCAAGCTCATGTTTATTTCCACCACCCGCAAGAACGATCTGTCTGATCCTGTTTGAGACTTGTGTAGACAACAGGTGCAGGAAATTATGATAGTCCTGCTCAGCAGTGCGCGTGGATAATCGATCCGCCAGTGCGCTGATGGCCTGAGGGTCAATCCCAGGTAAAAGGTCGAGTATGTGCTTGATCTCATTATAATCGTCGAGGGTGCGGCCACTGGCAAACTCAAGGGCGGCGCGCACGCTGCCATTTGCGAGTTCAAAAATTATCGACAGCTGATCGCCATGGGGCAATGTGATTTGTGATTGATCGGCGACATGACTTGTGCAGGCCCGCAATGTAGAGGCATCAAGGCTTTGCAGACGCAATTTCTGACAACGTGATATGATCGTTGTGGGGAGTTTTCCCTGTTCCGCGGACACCAGCAGAAACAGGCAAAAAGCCGGAGGCTCCTCCAGCATTTTCAATAAGGCATTGGCGGCATTCATATTGAGATCATCGGCACGGTCAATGATCACCACCCGCCATTTTCCCATGCCCGACGTATTTCCCAAAAACCGTTGCAGCTCGCGGACATCATCTACCACTATCCTGGTTCGAAATTTTTTTGTTTTACTGTTCCAGCTACGACGCAGTACTAGTAGATTTGGATGGGCATCAGAGCATATGAGCTGCGCCCCCGTTGTTGAAAAGTCGAGCTTTCGACCCGGCACAATTTCAGAATTAGTCTGGTCTTCTCGTGCCAACACCATTTGAGCGAACCGATAAGCAAGGGTCGCCTTGCCAATACCTTCCTTGCCTTGAATCAACCAGGCATGATGGAGCTTGCCCGCATGCATTGCTTGTTGGAAACCAATATCAGCAGCTTCGTGACCGAATAAAATGGTACTCTGCCTTGGATGCGGGGCACCATCTAGTTGGTCAGGATTTGGTTTGTCATGATCAACAGCCACATGAATAGCCCTTTAAGTGAGGTATGATTGAGGGATAGTATAGCATATTGATGCTTGGGCCACACATTAGTGACCCTTTTTCACACACCTACACCGTTTTGGCGTGGTTCGCCATCACATAGCAATCTTGGGGGCCAATGAGTAGCGCTGCGAAACAAGATCCCAAATTTTTTTGGCTAGCTCATCAGGAGGAGCCTGTCCGTCAAAAACCACGCAGCGGTCAGGAGCATTTTCAGCAATGTCCAGAAATGCCTTCCGCAAGCGGGTATGAAATTTCATGTTCATTGCTTCGAAACGATCGGGATCGCCACCAGTATTTTGTTTCTGGCGGGCCTGCGCACGGCCGATACCGATTTCGGGAGGTAGATCAATCAAGATGGTCAGGTCAGGTATTGTGTCGCCAACCACAGTACGCTCCAGCGCGCGGATAAGAGACGCTGGCAGATTACCGCCGGCTCCTTGATAAGCCAGGGTCGAATCCATAAACCGATCACATATCACCCAACTACCCTTATTGAGGGTGGGTCTAATGACGCTTTCCAGATGATCGTCTCTGGCGAGGGAAAACAACAAGGCTTCGGCAAAGGGTCCAAATTTGGCAACCCGTCCCTCGAGCAGTAATTTGCGAATGGCTTCAGCTTTTATTGAGCCACCAGGTTCTCTGGTCATCACAATTTTTTTACCATGCCGCTGCAGCGAATTGGATAGCAGGCGCACCTGCGTTGACTTGCCCGCGCCCTCGCCGCCTTCAAATGTGATAAATTTTCCTGTGCTCATATTAGAATAGCCAGCCAAATGTCCGAAATAAAAGCGTGTCGACACCGCGCCATATGACCCCCGCCCGACGGATATCTTCCGCTGCGTAAAGGGGGATCTTGTTGACGACGGACCCCTGCCCTTTGACTTCAAGAAAAGCAACTTGCTGGCCGGTTTTGATCGGCGCTTGTAGCGGTCCCTGGTAAACGATTTTGGCGGGTATCTTTTTGGATGCCATATAGCGAGGCAGTAGCGCATTGGTGCCTTGTTGGGTGTCGCCGACAAGTGAGACATAGCTGCTTGAGCCACCAATGACGCGGGCATGCCCAACCACCGCGTTTGGGGCAAAAAGTTTATATTGCTTGAACCCGTTGAACCCCCATTCAAGTAGTTTTTGTGCTTCTGTACGGCGATGCTTTTTGGTTTTTAGGCCATTCAGTACCGCGACAAGGCGACGCCCGTTTTTTACCGCTGAAACAGTCAGACCGTAGCCGCTTTTCTGGGTAAAGCCGGTTTTCAGACCATCAGCACCATATTTGAACACCAGAGGGTTGCGATTAAAAAAGCGGAACTTGCGGTATTTGAACTTCTTTTGAGAAAAATAGTGATAATATTCTGGATATTGCCTGATCAAATGCAAGGACAATTGGGCGAGCTCGCGCACGGTCATCAGCTGTTTGGGGTGTGGGAGCCCGGTTGCATTGCCAAAGGTAGCCTTTTTGAGACCAATTTTTCGCGCTTCCTGCGTCATCAAGGTTGCAAAAGCATCTTCGCTACCGGCCAATCCTTCAGCTGTTATAATACAAGCATCATTGCCGGACTGAATGACAATGCCCTGCAAGAGATCTGAAATCAGGATCTGCTTGCCAAGGGGGGCAAACATAGCAGAGGTACCAGATGGCCCCCCACCCGTGCGCCATGCGTGTTCGGACACACGGTAAGTATCTTCCAGTTTCAATCGCCCGCTTTTTAACTCTTTGAATAACAGCACTGCGGTCATGAGCTTGCTCATGCTTGCCGGTGCCATCAGCTGGTCGGGTTTCTTGGCATAGAGGACGGCCCCCGTGTCCGCGTCTATCAATATTGCAAAGGTCGCCTTGGTAGTGAAAAGAGGCTTAGCGGCAAGTGGCAAAATTATAAATAGTTTGAAGACCGCTGAAAATGTCATCACAGCGAAAAGTGCGAGGGCAGTCTTTTTGGGGGTCATGTGCACGTATGTCCAGAAACAGATATTTTTGTTTGATATTGATAGATAACTATTGTCAATGATCCATTCAGGGTCAACTATTGCGGTATATTAATCGATAAATCAACTGTGGACGAAATCAGTTTGGCTGACCTGATACCGGCGAACAATACGCCCTCTTGCTGATCGCTGCCAAATTGCTCGAAACAAAAAACTTGTTCAGGTCCAAAACTGCCACTCAAACTGGATTGATTGCGTTCCCTTTGTGCGCGCTGATGTTGGACAATATCATGACGGCGACCCATCGTTGAGCGACGCTCAAATCGCTTTTTGTTTGTTGGCAAATTTGGCTTCTCAAACCGATCATCCCCTTTCATGGGAGCTCGGCCGATATACTTGACGCGTGCGCGTGCGGTGCCGTTTTTTTTAAATCCCAAGATGAGTGCCGCCTTGCTAGACAAATCAATGAGACGATTATGACGATATGGCCGGCGATCACTGACGCGTACAATGACGGAGCGTCTGTTGGCAAGATTGTTGACTTCAACGAGTGCTGGTAAGAAAAGCGTGGGATGAGCCGCCGTTAGCGCGTCCATATCGAACACTTGCCGCCACTGGCAAGCAGGCCGTAATGGCGGATGCGATGAAAAGCTTTGGGTAGCACATGCATCTAAAAGCGGCGGATGAACTCGTTGGTGTTGACCGTCATGGTTTAGCGGGGAGAGCCCGTTCGTACTAGCAGCATAAAATCAGAAGAAATTGCGGAGAAAATAAGCCCATGAAAGGACTATGACCGCGATGTACGATGAAAAAGCGATAATATTCGTTTAAAACAGCCATCAAATGCAAACTGGTGATTGATTATTGCGGATTTTACATATATTCATCGCCAAGTCTTTCACAGCTATTGCGGATTCGCTTTGGTTGAGGACAAGGAGAGGTGGCTGAGTGGTTGAAAGCACCGGTCTTGAAAACCGGCAAGTGTGCAAGCATTTCGTGGGTTCGAATCCCACCCTCTCCGCCATTTTGGAATTACCCATGTTACTTTCCCCTAACAGCTTGAATGGTAAGGCTATTTCTGGGGTTCGAAGTCCCTCATTCCGGCAATAGGCCAAGCGTTCGCTAAAGGCTAGTTTTAGCACGGTCCTCTTGTCCTCTAAATGCTCGGAAGCCCATAATTTCAATGGGTTATAGAGAAAGGCAAGCGAGAGTTCGAACATTTCGTCAAAGCTGCGCTGTGAACCTGTTTTTTTCTCCAGTTTTTCGGCCTTGAGCAGCTTTTCTTTCTCTAGCTTGGCAATACGGCGTTCATAGGCGGATAGGTTCAGGCCCTTGAAAAGAAGAAGCTTGATGACGAGGAATGCGGCGAGATCGATACCGCACACCCCGGCTATCTGGGCTCGCAGGATACTTTTTATGTCGGTACATTGAAGGGCGTCGGGCGGGTCTATCAGCAGACCTATGTGGACACCTATTGCAAGGTCGCCCACGCCAAGCTCTACACCACCAAGACGCCGATCACCGC
>JAAETJ010000807.1 GCA_024228495.1 bacterium
AGTGCGAAATCCTACACCGTTGGTATTTCCAGCTATTCGAAATTTAACGTACGCACCTTCCTGAAGCACTAAAACCCAAATAACTCAGCGCCTTGGGAAATCAAGCAGCTTGTCGAGATAGGCCTTGGTCTCGCCTGGCAGATGGGCACGATAGCCAAGGCCATGTTTTTTCAGCAATCTGATGACCCGAGTGACGCCGCAATTATAGGCGTGAAAAATGATTTTCTTTTGCGTTGAGCGCGCGTATCCACGCATATGCGGTTTCAGCATATTTTGCAACATGCCAAGAAAAACGGTACCGCGCTCAATATTGTTGTCGGCGTTGAACGGATTGATGGTGCGCTCGAACGACAGTGGAATAGTGCGCACCTTTTCGGGTCCCATACCGATATAAACCAGTGGCATCAGCTGCATGTCTGGTCCCGCATGTTTGTAGATGCGTTTTTTGAACAATTTCGGCCTCTTTTTCTGCCAGTCCTTCAGGGCGTCGACGGGAGCGATATGTCCGAGTGCCCGTTGCGGGATCTGAACGTCCCTGCGCATGGCTTATGCCGCACGGGTCATGGACTTTGGGCCTTGATATTCGCCATCAGCAGGACAAGCATTTTCTGCTGCGGGCAAGCTGTTGGAAATGACAGTTTGATACTTGATTTGAGTTCCTCGACTCGCACGGCGATCTTCAAAAAATTGCATCGGATGGTTTCGAAAGTCGCCGTTCGGCAGCGCGAGCGCCGTGGTGCAGCGCCGCGCAGCACGAGCAAAAGCCAATACTCACAGGATCGCGTTTGTCGCTCATGCAACCGGCGATCATCTCGGCAAATCTCAGCTGACGTTCAAGCTCGCGCAAAACCAGCACACCGCCGTCCGAAGACAGCGCCCCGCCAACCAAATCAGGCGGCCTCATGAATTATTGGAGCTAGTCTATCGTCCCTCTTTGGCCAAGATCTGTAAAAGAGGACCAGTTTTTATCGGCTTGAGAAATTATCAGGGGTTTATGGGGCCAGTCGATGGCAAGAAAGGGGTCATTCCAGAGGATTCCACTGGCGTGACCCGGCTTATGGGGGCATCCCATCTGGTAATGGAGCGTGGTATTGTCTTTTAATGTTAGAAAGCCATGAGCGCAGCCTTCGGGAATGTAAACGGCGTTCATGCTTTGTGCACTCAATATAAAAGCTTGCCACTGACCAAATGTTTTGCTATCGGGCCTTATGTCCACCACAACGTCATAGGCGCTTCCCAGCAGACAGCGTACGAGTCTGGCTTCCGCGAAGGGAGCGTTCTGAAAATGCAGCCCTCTTAGCGTATAGGCGCGCAAATTACCAGAGAGGTTGATTTGCGTTGAGTTGAACTTGATGCCGGCGTCCATAAAAGTTTGCGGGCAGTAGATGCGCGAAAAAAAGCCCCGTTCATCGTGATGAGGTTCGGCTAGAATTTCAACCACACCTTCAATTCGACATTTTTGAAAGCGCATGATTTATTTTCCTCTTTCCAGTTTCTCATCACCAGATTTTCACTTGAGGGATGGCTGTAACAAAACGCCCCCCCCAACTGCTTATGTGAGTCATTGAGGTGCTTATCTCTTCGAACAGGTTCCATGGCAGAATGATGACATAATCCGGTTTTTCTTTTGCAAGCGCTTCAGGGGTACGAACTGGTATATGACTTCCCGGCAAAAGATGGTTTTGCTTGGCTGGATTGCGATCGACCACGAAGTTGATGTCTTTGCTTGTGACGCCGCAATAGTTGAGAAATGTATTGCCTTTAGCTGCTGCACCATAAGCTACAATTTGGGCATTTTTTTCTTTTACGCGTGCTAAAAAGGCTAGGAAATCGTCGCGAATAGCGGCAATGTTTTGTGAAAAATGCTGATAGGTCATAAGCTGGTCAAGGCTAGCTTTTGCCTCTTTGGCCCGAACATGTGACAATCCGGCTTGCGTTTCGTGTAACGCTTCGACATGGCAGGCAAAAACCCGCAGTGATCCTCCGTGTGTTGGGTGTTCGCTTACATCAAAGACACGCATGCCCACTGCCGCCAGAACCTTCTCAACACTGAGTAGTGACAGATAAGAATAATGTTCGTGATAGATGGTGTCGAACTGGTAACCTTCGATGAGGTTCAAGAGATGAGGGAACTCGAAGGTTACAACACCTTGTGATTTTAAAATTTTGGGGAAACCTGCGGCAAAGAAACGAATATCTGGAACATGTGCAAAGACATTATTGGCGGCAATCAAATCAGCCTTGATGCCTTCATCGGCCAGAGCCTTGCCGCTTGTTTCGTCGAAAAAGCAGATTTTTGTTGGCACACCGATTTCGATGGCTGCCTGTGCGACGGCACCTGCGGGTTCAATTCCCAGCACCGGGATTGCCTGCTCGACAAAGTAGCGTAGCAAATACCCATCATTACTTGCCACCTCAACCACAAGGCTTTCTTTCCCAAGTCCAAACCGCTCCGTCATATCCTTGCTATAGCGTTTCGCATGCGCCAGCCAGTCTTTGGAAAAAGAGGAGAAGTAAGCATAGTCATGATCAAAGATCTCATCGGCCGGTACCGAGGTGTCGAGTTGAACGAGAAAACACTGGCCACAAACCATTGCATGCAGCGGGTAAGAACGCTCAGTAGCAATCTGATCTGCCTTGTCTTGCAAATAGCTGTTTGCGAGTGGTGTTTCACCAAGGTCGGCAAAACTCGTTTCAAGCGGGGCACCGCAAAAGCGGCAAGCGGGGTTCTTCATTTAAGGTCCATATAGCTTGTTATTTGATGTGTGGTGAAGCGGCCCAGATCGGACCCTTTTTTAAGCTCAAGATACCAGGTTGCTGTCCATTCAAGCGCTTTGTTATCGGGAAGATGATCATGCCAATCAAGCACTGTGCGGGCCTTGCTGGTGTTGAGGCTAAGGGTTTTCATTTCTTTGGGCAAAGGGCCTTCTTCTTGCTGCCAGCCTTGGGGTACCTGCAAGGCTTCTTGCATGATATCGGTGAGTTGTGAAACGGAAATCGGGACTTCGCCAGTGGGGCCAAAATTGAGAGAGCGGGGCATTTGTTGCGGTTCATTATGAGAAAGTTTTTCGATGTACAGGAAATAGCCGTTGAGGCAGTCCAGGACATGCTGCCAGGGTCTTGTCGCCTCCGGGTAGCGCAAGATCAAAGGGTGCTCGTCAAGAGCAGCTCGCCAAATGTCCGGCACGATGCGGTCGATTGAAAAATCTCCACCGCCGATGACGTTACCTCCGCGTGCCGTTGCGATATTGACCTTTGTGTCGGCAAAAAAGGAAGACGTAAAACTGGCGGTGACGAGTTCTGCGGCCGCTTTTGACATGGAGTAAGGGTCATGCCCCCCCAATCGGTCTTCCTCTGCAAAGGGCAGGTTTTGCTCGCTATTTTGATAAACCTTGTCCGAGGTGATGACGAGTATGGTGTCCAGCGTATCCACCCTGCGGGCGGCTTCGAGTAAATTTGCTGTGCCCATAATATTGGCTTCAAGTGTCGCCAGCGGTTCTTGATAAGACTGGCGAACCAGTGCTTGCGCGGCCATGTGAATGATGATCTGTGGACGAACTTCACGGACAATTTCAGCCAATTGAGCCTTATCGCGAATATCGGCGATCACCGAGTTTATGTTCGCATCGACTTGAGCCAGAGTGAACAGGTTTGGATTTGTGTGGGGGGGAAGCGCAACTCCGGTGACCTTCGCCCCGAGCAGAGTTAACCAGCATGCTGCCCAGGCGCCCTTGAAGCCTGTATGGCCTGTCAATAAAACAGTTTTTCCTCGCCAGAATGCCGGATCAGCCATGTTAACTCCATACCTTCCAGGGGGCCTGCCCTTCGTACCAGAATTTTTCGAGATGTTTGCGATCACGCAGGGTATCCATGGCATGCCAGAACCCCAGATGCCGGAAAGCCATGAGGTCTCCACTTGTAGCCAGACTATTGAGTGGTCCCCCTTCCCATGAACTATCATCACCCGGGATGAGATCGATGACATCGGGTTGCAAGACGAAAAAACCACCATTGATCAGGCCATTGTCTCCCGGTGGTTTTTCTGTGAAGCGGGTAATGCGATCGCCATCAAGTTCAATCGCTCCATAGCGCCCGGGAGGAATGACCGCGGTCATTGTGGCGCGCTGACCATGTTTTTTGTGAAATTTTGTCAAAGCCCCGATATCGATATTTGCGACGCCGTCTCCATAGGTCATGCAAAAAGCCTCGCCCTCGTCAAGAAAGGAGCGCACCCGCTTCAAACGCCCCCCTGTCATCACATCCTCGCCCGTATCGACCAGCGTCACTTTCCATGGCTCGGCCTGCGACTGGTGATAGGTGATCTCTCCCGAGCGCGCATCCACCGTTATATCTGAATTATGTAGCACATAATTGGCGAAATATTCCTTGATCATATAGCCCTTGTAACCAAGACAAATGATGAATTCATCCAGCCCGTAATGAGCATAAAGCTTCATGATATGCCACAAAATAGGTCGTCCGCCGATCTCGATCATCGGTTTGGGTTTGAGATGGCTTTCTTCGGAAATCCGCGTACCATAGCCCCCGGCTAGTATCACTGTTTTCATGGCGGTTCTC
>JAAETJ010000808.1 GCA_024228495.1 bacterium
ATTCCGGAAATATTGAATTAAAATTGCAAAGTTATGATTAGGAGGACAACATGATAAGCGAAATTATTAAATTAGCAAATTTTATGGGTGAAGCCTTTCTGCACATTTGGCCCTATCTGTTGGTAACGATTCCCCTGGCTGTGGCGGTAAATATGTCAGGCGCTTCCAAATACATAAAACGTGCCTTTGACGCAAGTCCTATCAACGCCATTCTTCTGGCAACCATTGTGGGTGCCTTCAGCCCCTTTTGTTCCTGCGGTGTAATTCCGGTTATCGCGGCGCTACTCATCAGTGGCGTGCCTTTGGCACCGGTCATGTCCTTTTGGATTGCATCACCCTCCATGGACCCGGAAATCTTTTTTTTAAGTGTCGGAACCATCGGGTGGAATTTGGCGGTATGGCGCTTGGTCGGTACGCTTATCTTAAGCCTGAGTGCCGGGTTCATCACCCATTTCGCTATGCAAAAGCAATGGATCGGCACCAATATCCTGCGCAACCGCAACGCCTCCGTCACCCAAAGTACCTATTCACTAATTCAAAGTGCCTGGCGGGGGTTCAGAGAGAGAGTAAAGGATTTTTCCGCTTTTCGTCCCGTTGAGTCGATCGGCGCACCAGTGGCGGTCTGCTGCGATGGTAACACCACCGTTTTGACCGCAATCCAACCCTCTATTCGTGCCGCTGCCGTCCCTGTTCGGACGGATCGCTCCCTGGACGAGCCGAAG
>JAAETJ010000809.1 GCA_024228495.1 bacterium
GGTCGCAAGCGTATCCGAAGGCTTTGGCAACCAGCGACCCGAACCCTGCTCGGAGCAGGCATTGTTGCCGGCCAGGATATCGCCACCGGGCATAACAAGGGCATCGATATAAATCAGGCTTCTCTGTTGATTTCTTTTCTCTTCTTCCAGCGCGATCAACGCATCTTCAATAGTCCGCGTCATTGCTGGTGGAAATACCTTGCCATCGTCGATACGTTTATAGACTTTATTGATGAGCTTTAGCCCATCTTTAACACCTTAATTTACATCTCCTTTGTAATCAACAACTTGCGCGGGTCGATTTGCTCAAGTGGCACTACAAAGTGCACATTTTGTGAAAATCCAGCTCAGATGATCAGTTTATTGACCCCTCCAGGGGCAGGATCGATATTCAAGGCATTGTAGATGGCGAGTTGCTCTGGCTCCGCTCGGGTCGCTTTTCGAACATGCAAAGTCCTGTTGTCGGCTCGACGGAAGGTAGCGGTGATGCGGCACTGATTGTTCAGGGTTTCGCGCAGGCTGCGCCAACTGTCATGAATGCCCTGTTCCCCAAGTCTACGCCGGATGAACTGTACTAATTGATAGGCCAAAACGGTAATGAACAGATGACCATCGCAGCGCTCCTCCTTGTGATGGAAGACAGGGCGCAGCCCCAGCTCCGATTTCAGGCTGCGAAACACCGACTCAAGATCCGTCAGCATGATATAGGTGCGCCACATCCGTTCTTCATCCCAGGCGGTTTCATTACTGCGCAACGAATAAACACCGGGATGGGTCACCAGCGTGCCTTCAATGGGTTTGCGTTGCCAATGGATCGCCTTGGCCTGCTCACCACTGTCATCTGGAATCAATTCAATGTGATAATGCTGACTGACGCCGCGACTCTTTTCCTTGAGACGCCCAATGCGTTCCCAGAGCTTATCGATACGTTTGCTCGTGCGCGGGCGGGATAGCCCTTGCGAGATTTTTTCCAGTCCCGCCTCGAAGCGGGTCATAAACCGTTTGGCGATGCCTTCTTCTTTCTTTGCCCGGCGCTCCGAGTAGCAGTAGAGGCGGACTTCCTTGCCATCATCGGAATGAACCTTTTGCAGATGTACCTTCTCCCGGGTGGCGGTTTCAATGGTAATACAATCATCGGGGTCAAACTCACGCTCCCGGCTGCGATTCACCACCAGGTACCGGTATCCCTGCTGCTGCATCCAGGTCAGATTGTTTTCGGTTGCAATCCCCTGGTCGAGTACCACCAGAGCCCCCTCGGGGGCGTGTAAGGCCTGCAGCATCCCTTGTAAAGTATGGCCTTCAAAAACATTGCCAGCAAAGACTTCAGAACGCCGTACAAACCCACTGCCATCGAGTATCAAACCCAGTGTCAACAGCGAGCAGTCGCTGCGCTTCTCCTTGGATCGGCCGTGTTGAGCTTTTGGGTTAGCACCTGCTTCGCCCTCGAAATAGGTATTGGTGAGGTCATAGAGAGTGACGGTACAGTCCAGTCCAAACAAATCCACTACCCGATTGAACAAGGCCTTTTCAATGGCCTCCCGGCGGCGTATCAGGTAATCCGAGCTGCGGTAGAGCTGCATCAGATTCATTTGTGCATAATCAAAGGAAATCAACTCCCCAAGAGCGCTGCTCTGCTTAAGCCAGTGGTGTGTCGCCAGCTCAGAGCCCGGTGCAGCCATGCGACCGATAATCAATCCCATGGCTGCTGCCCGTTGCGGGCCGTTCAATCCCACATCCGCCAGCAATCGGGCAAACCCCATCTGTTCCATCGCCCAGAGCCCGGCATATTCTACCCCGGCCGATCGGGGCTGAACCAGTTCCAATGAGTCCACATCGATTGACTGAATATCGGCCCCGGAAGGGCGCTTTGCCGATGTTTGGCTTGGTGTAATCGCTGTCTCACTGGCCACCAGCCGAGCCAGGATGCGTTGTGCCTCCTCTTCAACATAGTCTGGGAGTTCGCTTGGCAGGAGATCCGGTTGTCCGCTCAATAGTTGGTCGAGGCGGACACACAGTTGTTGCCAATATTCCTGCGCCACCTCGAAGTGCCGACCCAGGTTTAACAGCGTGCGCTGGCGCACTTTTGAACCCATTCGATCCGAGCGCACTAAGCGATGAGAATAATAGGATTGCCCATTGGCGGTGCTACGGGTTTTGGTGCGCCGGATATACATGCTAAGGACGCTACAGCATGCTGCGGGCTATTGCAAGTAATTATAGTCTATTATGGCACTACAACTCAAATCCCGAAGAACAACCCAGTAAAATCAACGGGTTGCGGCTGATATTATGTCAAAATCTTGGGGACGGTGTTAAAGATGGGCTAAGATTTTCAACTGTCGGGGGCGGACAAGATTCCAGTGACTATGCCAGAGATCCGCGAGGATTTGCGGTTAAGTTCTATACGGATCAAGGAAACTTCGACCTGGTTGGCAATAATACGCCGGTTTTCTTCCTGAA
>JAAETJ010000810.1 GCA_024228495.1 bacterium
ACCAATAAAGACCGGAATACATTTTGCTTGCTATAATTTACTCAAAATTCCCACGGCCCTTTCATCAAAAGGGCAAATTAATAGATCCCGCAAAGCCGTGAGCCAGTGAATCCCGATCTTCCAGTATTTCTTGGCTTTTTGGTTTAACCAGGTGACAAATTCAACGCCGCTGAGTCGCTTCGACGGGGTGGGCGGTTGCCGCTCAGCGGTCCCGGATTCTTGCACTAGGTTGTCCGGTCCATCACCGTCGAGGTTTTGGTTTTCCTGCTGATCCAGAATCTGTTGTTTCAGGTACAGCTCTAACAACGCCGTAATCATCATGACATGAAATTGAATCGTCACACCCTGCTCATCGTGTCGAATCAGATGCAGGCCTGTCATGGTCCGTTTCAAAAATCTGAACAACAATTCAATTTGCCAGCGGTAAGCGTACAGTAAGATGATTTGAAAGGTGCTCAGATCACGGCGGTCCGTGAGCAGGTAGTAGGCCTGTTGAGCGATGTTGAATCGCACCAAGCGATAGAGACCTGCGTGCGGGTCATTGTCATAGCGAATCAGCTCATCGGTGAGCGAGGAAAACAAACCTCGGGCCGAGGCCGGTAGCGAAATGGGCAAACTTTCCACCACGGTCAACACCAGATTGGTCTTGGTACGAAAGATAAAGTGGGCTTGCGCTTGACACACCTGATGACAGAGCTGAAAGGACATGTAACCGCGATCGGCGATGTAGCTCACGCCCGCCACCAGCAAGGTGCGTAACGCTTCGCGCTCACTGGAGTTACCACTGCCGATCCGGAACTCGACCGGGATCATCCGGTTGAGTTCGAAACACAGATGCAGTTTCAGCGCCTGATGCTTTGTGGTGTACTCGGCCCACAGCATGGAGTTGATGACCGGAAATAGCGAACCATCAATGCAATACAAGGTCCCCAACGTCGCCAACTCGGGAACCGCCTTGAACGACAGGCACGACAGCAGATGCTGGAACACCGCCTGAAATAGACGCGGGGAAAAGCGCTCGAACGCGTCCTGACAGGTGCTGTAGGCAACCGAACGCAAGCCCAATTCCGGGGACAGAAGGCCGGCATTGAGCCGCGTCTGAACAAGTAGTTTCAGACTCCTCGTGCCGCTCACGAAGTAGTAGATCAGCAACCGAAAAAAATCTTCATACTCGTACTTCTGATTGCGGTGCTTGGGCAGATGCCGGTTTTGCGCCTTGACAAAGTCCTCTATAGGTTCTAGAAGTTTCTGGAAAACCGTTGGTTGCTCTGCATTGGGCAACGGGTTGGTCGTTGACATAAGGGTGGTACGCCTTCATCTAACAGTGAATTTGAATCACCATTAAACCACTAAATCATCTTCAGGCAATGTCTATGCCGCTCTTTATTGACTTTCAACCTACGTCAAGGGGTGAAATTTCACGTTGGCTCAGCCTTAACGGCACACGATATCGTCGCGACCTATGAAAAAATCATCAATCC
>JAAETJ010000811.1 GCA_024228495.1 bacterium
CACTTGAGGCGAGCTGGCGTTCGCTGGATTGGCTGGTTCGAACGATTGAAGACGGAGCGCACACCCGCATCTTCCTGCTGGATATAAACCGGCCTGCGTTGGCCACAGCACTGGAAGAGTCCAGCGACCTGAATAAATCCCATCTATATCGCGTACTAAATGATTACTTCGAGAATGAGATTTTGATAATTGGCGATTACCGCTTTGGATCGGAGCCGGAGGATATCCGCTTGCTAAGCAGGCTAGGCCTGCTGGCCCGGGAACTCAACGGTTCATTCATCGCAGAAGCAGACAGCAATTTTTTCGAAAACGATGGTGTAGAAGCTGAGAATTCATGGCGCACCCTCAGGGAGAGTGCCGCAGCCAGCCATCTCGGCCTCGCATTTCCACGCGTTCTGTTACGGCTACCTTACGGAGAACGGAGCGACCCGATTGAATCTTTCGCGTTTGAAGAGATCGCCGGACGCCCAACAGGCAACGCGTATTTGTGGGGCAATCCGGCCTTTGCCTGTGCCATCCTGTCGGTGATCAATCGCATCCGGGCAAAACCAGAATCGCTGACAGTGATCGGAGAGATGCCTGCGTACAGTTACCGTGAAGATGGCGAAAGCCGGCTTCAGCCATGCACCGAACAGTTGCTAAGCGAATCTGAAGCGGACAAAATACTCAGCCAGGGAGTAATGCCGGTACTGGGCTCAAAAAACCGTAACAGCATTCAGATCCCCTGGCTGCACACACTAGTACTCCAACAAGTTAGTATTGATGGGCTCAGCGAGCCATAGCTAATATCAAGGGAGCACAACAACGCAGATGACCGCTTATCGCCTCGCCCGAAGGGAGCCCCCCAAATGCGCCCATGCCAGGTTTCTCCCTGACCAAGTTGGGCAAAAAATTTGACAAAACTCTCGTCAAAAAATAGCAATCTTTGGACTAAACTTAACATGATGGTATAACTTGTTGAACAATGGATTGTGGACATAGTAGATACAGCAGAAACGAAGCAGTAGTATG
>JAAETJ010000812.1 GCA_024228495.1 bacterium
AACCAACATCCGCTTGCAAAATCAATCAACCTGTTTGATTGAATCGGCAGCATTTTCCGCACCATCTTGGCCGCTAAACTTTTTGATCTATGGTCAAATCTGGTGTATAGGCCTTTGGTCAAGCGGCGACCTGATTGTCTTTGGTTACTTCAATTCCATCTT
Source organism: bacterium (assembly GCA_024228495.1). GTDB lineage: Bacteria > Pseudomonadota > Alphaproteobacteria > Rhizobiales > JAKIUO01 > JAKIUO01. Next base: position 163 of record JAAETJ010000812.1, read on the forward strand.
TGAATTTGATTCCTGTTATCACCTTTGACAGGAAGTCAAATCCTCGTAATCGTCTCCATTTCTTCTCGGCACATTGTCCCAGTTTGAACATCATGTGCAGCATGCCATCTCGAGAAAGGCAGCCCTTTGAGCGCTTGGTTCGATGGCGGATCGTTGCAAAAGTTGATTCAATCGGATTGCTCGTGCGGATGGACTGCCAGTGCTGCGCTGGAAAATCATAAAAAGCCATCAGTTCATCACGATCTTTGTGCAAACATAGCGCTGCCTTTGGATATTTGGGCTCGTATATTTCAATGAACAAATCAAAGGCCTTTTGTGCATCTTCCCGGGTCTCTGCCTGCCAGATATTATGAAGCGATTGTTTAGCTTTTGGCTGGGATGACTTGGGCAGGCAATTGAGCACATTCATCGTCTTGTGCATCTATTATCTGGCAGGCGATGTTTACATCGCCGAGAAGGCAGCAGCACTGCTGGCGTGTTTGGGGATACACCTCTTCAAGTGCAGCCCAGAAGCCCATGGCACCATCACCGATCGCCAGTTCCGCCCCATTCATGCCGCGAGATTTA
>JAAETJ010000813.1 GCA_024228495.1 bacterium
AATTGATCAGGCGTTACGAGACACGGCGGGCACGTTTGCTTTACTCGAAGAGCGGATCACCGATACGGCGATTCATAAGCGTTTGAAAGCCTGTCTACCTTGGGTCAAAGCGTTATTGCGTAAGATGATGGGCCAAGAGATCGAAGGGCTAGAAGCGGGGCGTTTACGGTTTATCGTGGTGGACGGTTCGACGGTACAAGGTCCCGGAGCTAAGGAGACTTGGTATCGGTTACATATCGCCATCGACTTAGTGAACTTACACCTGGTTCATGTGGAAGTGACGGATAAATACGAGGGCGAACATTTAGACCACTACCCGTTGCAAGACGGCGACGTGGTGATTATAGATCGGGGCTACAATCAGCCCAAAACGCTGATCGCACAAGCGAGCAAAGGGGTCAGCCTAGTCCTCAGATACAATGCGCATGGGATGAACCTTTACCGCGAGAGCGGAGAAAAAATCAATTGGGCTGAAGAGCTTAAGAATTGTCATGAGAAGACCCACTGCATCAAGGTTCAGGTCCGTCATAAGGGTGAGTACATCGAAGGCTATGTCCATGCTTGCCGCTTGCCGCCAGAGCAAGCGGCGCAAGCGCGTCGGCGGGTGCGCGCCAACGCGAAGAAAAAAGGCCACACCGTGCGACAGAGCACCTTGCTTTTGGCCGAGTGGGTGTTGGTGTTCACCACCTTGCCGCCGTCGCTGTTATCCAGCGACACCATTGCACAACTTTATCGTGTTAGGTGGCAAGTGGAACTCGTCATAAAAAGAATGAAAAGCCTACTTGATATCGACCGCCTCAGAGCCCGCGAAGGCGGGGAATTAGCCGAACTGTATCTGCACGGTAAGTTGCTTTATATCTGGGTGGTCGAAAAACGCGCCCGGCGACGCTGTGGTCAGGACTGGAACCGTCTAGATCAAGCCCGTAGTGCCACTTGGTGGCGTCCATGGAAACGCATCAAGCAAGAAATTGACACCATGATTAATGCCGTTTCAACCTGGGATTTATCACGCTGGGATGTGTGTATAGAGGTGATGCAAGAACGTCCACGAAAACGACCATTGCAAATCTTGCCTGACCGGGTCGTCGCGCTGATCGATCATTGCCGGGCTGCTGGTGTCAGTAATATATGAGCGCACCATGGGCCAGCTTGGTTTCTCGGAAGCTGAAGCATGCGATTTTTTCAAAATACTCAAAGCCCTATGTCTTAAGTTGGCGCGTATGAGGCGCTCGGGACGCTTCGCGGGCGCGATGTTGCCCATCTCGCCCAACTCCCGCCCCAATACCTGTTTGTATAGAAATATCACAGCGTTGAGTGCTTGATTTTGGGTGGAGGCGGCTACCCTTCGATCGCTCGCCAGATGTGACAGAAAGCTTTCGATTTCCGGCTCACCCATCTCATCGGGATGCCGTTTACCATGGAAGAGAATAAAGCGCTTGATCCAGGATAGGTAGGCTTGTTCGGTGCGGGTGCTGTAGTGCTTGCGCCTGATAAGTGCTCGCATCCGCT
>JAAETJ010000814.1 GCA_024228495.1 bacterium
CAGATTCAGGGGAGAGCTCATAACCTGATGCTATGACATCTATAAGTATCGGAATTAGACACTACCAGAATTGCTGTGACAATGTTTTTGCCAACGCGCACTTAAATGTATTGTTGCGCTGCCGGTGCCCCGATTACCCATGAGGCTTGCTGGAACCGGATAATAACAGAGCTGGGGTCATTAAAAAGGGGAGCATAAACTTAATAGACAGAGGAAAACCTAATGACACCAGTGAATTTAAAAAGCATTTTTGCTGCGATAGCGGTTATCGGCATTTTGTCCGCCGCTAACGTATCAGTGGCACAGGAAATGAAATTTTTCCGCATTGGCACCGGTGGTGCCGGCGGCACCTATTTTCCTATCGGCGGCTTGATCGCCCAGGCCATTTCAAACCCGCCAGGATCAGGCAAGACCTGTGAGCAGGGCGGCAGTTGCGGTGTTCCGGGACTGGTCGCGATCGCGCAATCGACCAATGCGTCGGCGCACAATGTTACCGCAGTCAATTCCGGACAAATGGAAGCCGGACTCACTGGTGCGGCAACCCTCTATTTTGCTTATCATGGCAAGGGCAAGTTCGAGGGA
>JAAETJ010000815.1 GCA_024228495.1 bacterium
CATGTTGGACTCCTGGCCTCCCGCGTTGCGTACGTGGGTGCCGTGTGCAATACATCCATCTGATTTTAATCAATTATTTCTTTAGCCTGACGGCTATGCCCCAAGGTCCGCTCGGATCAGGGGCAATCGAAGATCGCGCCCGAGATCCAGGAAGCCATCCTGGAATTCTGGGGACATAATTTTCATTTATCCACCACCTTCGGCCCCGGCTTCTTATTTTTCAAATCTCGACACAATAGCTTTTCCGCCAACTCGATGAATCTGTCGTCTCCAAGTGGTCTGCACGTGCGTTCATGCCTTTCAAGCTCTTCTATTCCATATCCTTGCGCATTTGTGAGATAACTCTTCCGATCACCAACCAGTTTCAATAACCTTTTGGTCGCAACTATCCCGTCCTTGTCCTTTCCCGATAAATGCGCATGCACGCTGCTCCACTTGTAATCCCAGGGTGCCTTAACCATCCCTGCCTTTACCGGATTTAGTTCAACATACGCCGCAGCCCGCAACAACCAGCTTTCATCCATCGGAAAGGAGCTAAACCGGCCCTGCCACAAGTAACCTCTCCAGTGTTCCCGAAAGTTGATCATCCGTGTA
>JAAETJ010000816.1 GCA_024228495.1 bacterium
CTTTAAATCGGTATCACGGGAGAGAAATCTTACCCGGATATGGGAACGTGCCCTGGAACAATTGAGTACGACGCTGAAAATACAACCGATGATTATTTCCAATGGTGGTGAAGCGAGCTGTATCATGCCATCTCATCTGGCGACGATGGGATTCTATTTGCTTCGTGTGCGAGCGAACCTGACCGAAATGCGTGATGTGCTGAGCAACTAGAGGCTTACATGCTTATATTGAACCGTTTGATGGAGTCAGATCAGTCCATTTGCTTCGTTGCAAAACTTACCCGATACCAGTATTGCTCAGATACATTTTCGGGTTTCGCGCCTGGCAGAGTGAACTGATTTGACTCCATCAAATGGTTCAATGTAACCGTGAAACGGTCTATGACCTAGACCACTGAAATCGCAATATCCCGAGAGCAATTGGCAAGTCCATGTCCACAGCCATATCAATAGCCTGGAAGAGCATTGTCGTTGCGCTGGTGGTTCTTGGTTTTAAGGTCATAGCCGCATGGTTGTCAGACAGTGTGGCGCTTTATTCAGATGCGGTAGAAAGCGTGGTTAATGTCGCCACTGCTATTGCGGCATTTGCGGCAATTCTGGTAGCTGCCCGTCCGCCGGATTCCAACCATCCTTACGGGCACGAAAAGGCAGAGTATTTTGTTGCCATGGTGGAGGCGGTATTGATTGGCGCCGCGGCTTTCGCAATTTTTTCACAGGTCTGGTTTTCTTACACCGCCCGCGATGTGCTGGATGTGCCGTTAGAGGCGTTCGCAGCAAACATACTGGCAGGTGTGATCAATGGCGCCTGGTGCTTTGTGTTA
>JAAETJ010000817.1 GCA_024228495.1 bacterium
AAATCCATACACCTAATCTCGATCGTTTGGCAGAAAATGGGGTTCGATTCAGTGAGGCCTATTGCCCTAATGCAATGTGCTCACCCTGTCGGGCATCTGTCCTCACCGGGCTTATGCCTTCGCAACATGGCGTTCATACCTGGCTCAATGACAATATGATGGCAGAATGGCCAAAGGACTGGAACATGCTGGCGGAATTCCCCACCTTACCGGAGCTCCTGGCTGGTGCCGGTTATGACACGGCTTTGATGGGTAAGTATCATCTTGGAATTGCGGATAAACCGCAGAATGGTTTTGAGGAATGGGTCACGCTGCAGGTCGGACACGTTCAGTCATTCTATGATAACCAGATGATCGTCAACGGTGATCGCATAACGCATCCGGGACATTCCGTTGACTTTTTCACCGAACAGGCCGTTGATTATATTGCCCGGCGAGACGGGAATTCTGAAGATCCCTTCTTTATGTTCCTGACCTATCCCGCTCCTTATGGTCATTGGCCGTCGATCAAGGGAGAGCCAACAAATGAATTTGCCGCTTTCTACAAGGAAACACCATTCCAGTCCGTGCCGAGGGAGGGAATCAGCAAGGAATTGATCGACTGGTTGCTTGTCCGCCAGAAGAAAATGCCGGACTATCCAGACCCGGGTGAACTTAATTGTCTC
>JAAETJ010000818.1 GCA_024228495.1 bacterium
AGTCCCTGCACCAGTTCAATCATTTTGGTCATCAGGATCGGTTCAGTCTCATGCGGATTGGGATTTGAGTTGTAGACAACCCCGGCATTGATATCGAGCATCGAGGCACCACAGGCGACCTGCTCCAGCGCGTCCTTTTCCACCGTTGAAAAATTACCCGCCTCAAGCTCGGCCGCCAGCTTCTTGCGCCCGGTCGGGTTGATCCTTTCGCCAATGACGCAAAACGGTTCATCAAAGCCGATAATGGTGGCTTTGGATTTACTCTCAATGATTGTGCGGGTCATGTCGGTTCCAAGTAAATCCGGGTTTCTTCCGGCAGCTGTGTTCTGAAATCATGTTCAGTCTGGCTGCCAGGCCACCTTGATAACGTGTTGGTAGAAATTAGATAGTAGTACAGTGCATCTTTTATCATAAATGAATGCGCATGCAATAGATAATTTGAAATTTTGGCTTATAAAATTACAATTATGAAGCTATAACCTCCAATATGACACTCCGATAACACTTGACATGTTACAATTTCAATGATTATTTGACTGCGCATTCAAAAATGGATCTCCATCAGATTCAACGTTGCAACAACTATCAAATTCTGCCGGCCGTCAGCCGCAATTGAGAAGATGACAATATGGCAATGACCCCACGTGAAAACTTTCTGGCGGCAATGGCGCGAACCGGGCCCGAGTGGGTGCCGCTCGATATGGGGAAACATATCGGATCCATCCACAAATCCCACTACCGGAATCTGAAACCGTTCCTGCCTGATGTTACGATGGAGAATGGAGAACTTATCCTTGATCGTATGGCGCAAACGATTGTGCCCGATGAGGCATTGCTTGAGCGGTTTGGTGTCGATTTTCGCTGGCTGGTGCCAAACTGGGTACAGCTGAGGGAACGAAGCGATGTGGATGGCTATATCGACATGTGGGGTGTGCCCTACAAGGGCGCAGGCGGAGATCATTATGCAGTTGATGGCGCCCCCCTGAAAGA
>JAAETJ010000819.1 GCA_024228495.1 bacterium
AGCCACTTGCTCAATGGTCCGGTTTTCAGGAGCGGCTAAAAAGCTATTTTTTGTCCAGGCATTGAAGGCGCCCATGGCCGGACCGCACCATATTTGGTAATCCGCTTTCCGTTCGAGATTGCCTTCAATCGGCCACTGGCTAGACTGCCCTAAATAGGCCCGAAATAACATTGCCATTTTGCGTTTTGGATCTTGTTCCGCTTCGTTGACTCGCTCTGGATTTCTTTTTAAGGCACGTTCACACACTTTCTGCCAGGCCTGTGGCAAAGGTTCACGAAAAATCCTGGTTTCCAACCAGCTAAGTTCTTTGGCTGGAATTTCCTCAGGAGAAGCGTAAGTTTTGTACAAGCCATAAAGTTTATTGCCATGCGCGGCCATAAGCGTACCAAGAGTCAGGACCTGAACTTTGATTCCTTGCTCGAACATATCAGCCGAAGCCGTCATGCCCACATCTGCGACATCCATCTGGGCCAGTATCTTTTTAGCTGATTCTGAAATTCCCGCTTCCAGCGTGGCCTGATGCACACTGCCCAACAGGACATAATCGGCCCCCAGCGAGAAGGCCGCGGCCAAGGCTTCCGGCGTGCCCAAACCACCCGCTACGCCGAGCCTGATGGGCGCGTTAAGCTCGGCCCGTAAGGCTGATAAGCGACTGAATAAAGCGGTCATGGGTCGGTTATCTGTATGCCCCCCAGAATCTGATTCCACGGTGATATCTTCGGCAACTGGTATCTTGAGCGCACAGTCAGCTTCGTGCTGGGTTAGTTTGCCTGCCGCGACCAATTCGTTCAATATAGATTGCGGTGGAGGACACATGAAATGTTTGGCAACTTCTGGCCTTGAGACCTTGGCAAATACATAATTTCGGCGTTTTACTTTTCCGTCTTTGACCATTTGTAGGCCGGTGCAGGCATAGCGAACCACGGAAGGACGTAAATGCATAAACGCCGAAGCTTCGACCCGGATCACACCATATTTTAAGTATAAATCTACGACTTTTTCTTCCAGTTCCGGCGTGGTGGGTGAATGAATTAGATTCGCGCCCCAACTTTGTCCGTGAGGTGAGAAATGCTGAGAAAGGCGCTGTAGATTATTTTCCAAATCATTTAAAGGCACCCCGGCCGCCCCGTAAAAGCCAAGCGCCCCAATCTGACCCAGAGCCATCACCAATTCGGGTGAGGCAATGCCCCGGGCCATAGATCCGCCGACGTAGGCAAAGCGCAAACCATGTACCCGCCGAAATTCCTCAGACCCTAATTGTTCAGCATACAAACCGGGCACAACCGCCCGCACAGGATAACTTGGCGTAGGGGGTTGGTGCGTTGAAACGACCAGTCGCCCCCCGCAACCAAGGCAGGCTTTATGCGTGGCCGAGTCAATGATGACAAATATTTTTTTTTGATTCTCCTCCAATAAAGCCTGCCCATTATCTTTGGGCCAAATTGGCGGAATTTCATAAGGTTGCCACCAAATAGGGGCAACCTCATTTGGATATTTGTCGTTCATAGCACTCCGCAATATTTGTTGAGATGATGATAGGAATTTCCTTTTTGGAGACTGTGCAATGGTAAATAAAATGGTAGCAAAATTCAAGTAATTTTCAAGAATTACGCCTTGCATTAATCTACTTTGGTAAAAAGTATACATACCTCTCCTGGTATCCCTGCATTATGGCAAATTTTCATATTGTTCAATTTGCCATAATGCAGGGATCTTCATAACCATTGCAATCATCATAAAATGGTTCATAGGTTAGCTCATTGTGTTCAGGAGAGAAATCCCAGCCTGGTGGGTCTCTGGAAGGTTTTTGTACCCATAGA
>JAAETJ010000820.1 GCA_024228495.1 bacterium
AAGTGTTGACCTTCCAGACAAATTTGACTTGCGGCTTAAGAAAATTCTTGGCGCCAGGGCTATTTCTGCACTGTAAAGAAGCGACAATGTTGCCGCTGCGTCGCTGGCGCTTTATTTCCCCGCTCGCCTTTGAAGCTGCGGCCCATTCGCCGGCAGCGTGAGAAGCGTCAATACCCGTTAAAAAAATAAACGCACCGGCGATCAATACAATAATACTGTATAACATCACAATTCTCTCACAGTAAAATCAAAATAATTTTTGATACTTGTGCATAAAAATGGGAATGTTTCAAGAATATATTGAGATGCAATTACAGTAATGGTACGGACGCCCGCTATTAGGCCCAACACTTTCCTTTTGCGCTGAAATCAACTCTCCCAACCGGCGTTGTGTGAGTCAGTGAGAGCGTTGACGAACTATTGTTCGGGAATTATCTTGCAGGTGAATAGGCTATACCTTCGGATTACGGTAATGGTGTGATTCTGTGTGGAACATTGACGGGCTATTACCTTCAACGAATTGGCGGGGATCAATAAATGGCACAAGGTAATAAGAAAATATTCGTATTGGTGTAACATCATTGGAATTACTTGAAAGCAATAGACTAAGTTACTACAATCAATCTATGACAAAATACCTTGGTAAGTTTGGGACAGATGCAAGATATCCCCACTGGGCTGGTGGTACTCTTGACTTAGAATTTTTCAACGCCGCCACGGCTCTCGCACTGTTTTTGAACTGGGGTGTCATCGGATATATTCACTACGATTTTGAAACTGCAAACAGTATTTCATTGTGGGGTACAAATACAACCGCACATTTTGTATTGGCTGTCGTGATATTCTTAGCAACATCATGGTTAATTAGACATTATAATCGGTTTGTTGTGGTGTTTGCACGGACGTTCGCTTGCGGACTGCCGATGGCTTTTAATCTTTTCTTCTTTTTGCAGAGATTAATGTCGAGTTGAAGCAAATGCATGAATTGCGGTATCATCGTAACGTAATTGCTCACCCCTCCCTATATTTGTCGAGCGATTTGGGCATTGACTCGAGAATCGGTGCATGATTCAAGCTTGGGATGACCCCCGAAACGCTTGATTCGCTTAGCAAAAAAGAGCTTATCGGCCTCGTCATGGCGATGACGGAGCAGATGTCCGTCTTGCAGGCGCGTGTCGCGGAATTGGAAGCCAAACCGGGCGATCCGCCCAAGACGCCGGACAATTCCTCACTGCCGCCCTCAAGCGGGCAGAAGTCCAATCGGGCAATGCGGCCAAGCAAGCGGCGCAAGGGCCGCAAGGGAACAAACCGCAAGCTGGTCGAAAACCCTGATCACGTGCGCAATATTTTCGCCACAACCTGCCCGCATTGCGATGCGCCGGCCTCGCCTGTCGACCAGCCGGATGTACATGCCTATGATCACATCGACCTGCCGCCGATCCGGCCGGTCACGACCCGTATCCGTCTGCATTCAGGCGAATGTTCATGCTGCGGTGGGCGCATCAAGGCGGCGGCGCCCGGCGA
>JAAETJ010000821.1 GCA_024228495.1 bacterium
CCCATTCAATTCCGGGAAGCGGCCTTGTATCTTCGATATCACGAAAATCACCCAGCTCCTCCAGGATACCAAGTACCTGGATTGTTGCCGGTTCCAGCTTATCCGGGAAACGAGAAGAAATTTGAATTTCTACGGCCTTACCGGCAGCAGGCCCCTCTTCCTGCTCACGGGTCTCTACAAAAATACCGGCAAGACTGCTCGCTCTTTCTCTAATTTCATCTAGAATTTCACTTGCCGGTTTGCGTGTATCCCATTCAGTAAACTCGATCTGAATTTGTCCAATTACGTCCTCTGGCAGATCTGATCCTTTCTGTTTTGATGTGCCAATTCGTGAGTACATAGTTTCAATACCGTCAACCTCAAGGATCAGATCTTCAACCTCTTTGACTAACTTGTCCTGTTCGTAAATAGACAGATTTCCTCTGGCATGGATCAGGACAGAGGCAAAATCAGGTTCAATACTTGGGAAAAATTCAACGCCCTTTCCAAATTTCATGTAGGCAGATTGAACACCAATCAGCAACGCCAGGGCCAGAAGAAGGACACGTCCGGGGCGTTTAAGCGCAACGTCCAACACAGAAAGATACCATCCGGTAAAACCTGTAATTGTTTTGAGATCTCCATCCTCAGATGCTGTTAACATCTGCATCATTTTCGGATCACTGGCGGCGCCGGGCTTGCCATACAAAGCCCCCAGTGTTGGAACAAAAATGAGCGCCATGAGCATGGATGAAGCCAGGACCGCGATCAGAGTGATCGGCATATATTTCATGAATTCACCAACAATGCCCGGCCAGAACAGCAGCGGCGCGAATGCTGCCAATGTAGTTGCTGTTGAAGATATGATTGGCCAGGCCATACGCCTTGCCGCTTCACCGTAAGCCTTGGCTCTCGGAACCCCTTCTGACAGTTTCCTGTCTGCATACTCC
>JAAETJ010000822.1 GCA_024228495.1 bacterium
CGGTGTAAATTGAGTTGTCTGCCAATGTTTGCTCCAACAGTCGTTTTTGCTGACTGAGTTTTTCAAATTCTCTTTCAACTCTTTTTAAGCGCTTCATCTGGGGTTTTCTATCGGCTCCGGGTATAGCTTTGATAGCTCTTTGCATTGTTTTTGGCTTACCCGACTTACGTATCGCCAACCAACGCGGGTAGGCATCAATATCGTCGTTGAAGGGTTGCAAACGACCATCGTCCACCAGCCATAGATCATCACTCACGCTGCGCAATAAATGGCGATCATGCGATACCAGGATGACACTACCTGCAAATCCCTGCAGGGCCTGGTTTAGTGCCAGGCGCATCTCCAGGTCGAGGTGGTTGGTTGGCTCATCGAGCAATAGTAAATTTGGGCTTTGCCAGATAATTAGAGCGAGCACCAGCCGGGCCTTTTCGCCACCGGAAAATGACCCTACATTTTGCAAAACCTTGTCGTTGCTAAAATTGAAGCCACCAAGATAAGTTCTGATCTGGCGCTCATTGAGCTTTTCGTCGAGACGTTGCATGATTAGCAAAGCGTTCGCTTCAGCATCTAGCTGGTCGACCTGATGCTGGGCAAAATAGCCCACTTTTAAATCTTTTGACCGAACCATTTGGCCACTCTGCAGTTCCAGCTCGCCTGCCAGCAGTTTAATCAGGGTCGATTTGCCGGCACCATTTAACCCCAGTAAACCGATACGCTCACCCGGAATCAGCGATAAATTAATTTCCTCTAAAACAGTCACTGCAC
>JAAETJ010000823.1 GCA_024228495.1 bacterium
CAAAAATTCCAGGGTGTTTGTCAAACCTTACAAAAGCCCAGCCGCCATCTCAACCGGAATTTCAATCTCGATTGCCAATGCCAGTTGTGCATAGCCTTTTGCCTGAGGATCATTGCGCAAGCTGGTGGTGCCTCCACCTTCCAGAACTCTGTCGAGAACATAATTAATCGCCCCAAGTCCCGCCATATAATAACGTTTCACTTCACCTTCAAGAAAGTGTTCAAACCAGTCTTCCATGGTTTTTTCATCCAGCTGCTGCCAGATAAAGGGAAGATATTTTTTGTCACGCGCAATGATGCCGATATTGGCTTTGTCCCCCTTATCACCGCTACGACCCCAGGCGAGTTTTATCAGCTGCACTTTGGTGGTTGCTCCCCTGGTGGTGGGGACAGCAGGTGGTAACTGGTCTTTTCGAGACTTGTTTCCAGAACCATGTCCTTGATTTTTCGATGCAACCGGTTGCCGGAATTCTTCAGATAATGAGCCAAAATGAATTGCCAAAGGCGCATCTGCACGGGGCAGCAGGCAACTGAAAAGCGACATAACCGGGGAAGGGGGGGGGCGGGTGCCGGCAAATCCGCTAAGTCCAGGAGG
>JAAETJ010000824.1 GCA_024228495.1 bacterium
GATATTGTGCGTGTTCCATTGGGACCGCGTCAGGTTTTTGGTGTGGTCTGGGATGATCAGGACGAGGATAACGGAAATAAAATTGCGGCTTCAAAATTGCGAGAAGTGAGCGAGAAACCTGACTGCCCGCCTATTCGCGAAAATATGCGGCGTTTTATTGAGTGGGTGGCAAATTATACCCTATCGGCGCCCGGTATGGTGTTGCGCATGGTTTTGAGAACGCCTGCCGCCTATCAGCCGCCGCAACTTCAGCAGGGCTTGCGCTATAGCGGGCTGGAACCGGAGCGTATCACCGCAGCGCGCGCAAAAGTGCTGGAACTGGCTGGTGAAGGATTTATGTGGACCAAATCAGGGCTATCTCACGCGGCCGGGGTCAGTGGTTCGGTGATTGAGGGGATGATCAAACAGGGCAGTTTTGAAAAAATCCATTTTTCACCCCCCCCAATTGTTGCTAAACCCGATGCGGAATTTGGCCAGCCTGAACTGTCAGAAAAGCAACTGGCTGCTGCTGCCCAGTTGCTGGCGCAAATCGCCAAAGGCGGAAGCCCGGTCAGCCTGCTGGATGGTGTTACAGGGTCGGGCAAGACAGAAATC
>JAAETJ010000825.1 GCA_024228495.1 bacterium
CACAACAGCTTGATTTAATGGTCTGAGTCGCCCTTTCTTAACCTGGTCGTTCAAGATAAAAGAGTCGTGACCCAAGACATTGATGTGGCCATACAGCAACGGTGAAAGCCTGGCTTCATCCTCCTCTCTAATCTCCATTGATTCTTCCCGCATATGGTCCAAAGCCGCTTGCATATAGATCGTATTCCATATCCCAATGCTGCTCGATGCGCTGGGGATGTGCACAACCACGGGCAAGATCATAGAGAGCACCATAATCAGCAAATCCTGTATGCGCATGACTTTCAAGGAGCAGTTCCGTCAGATCGATCGGTGGTAATAATCCAGTGACGGTCTTGCTGAGCAACGTAAGACTTGGGGGCTCCTCCAAGTTATCCAAGTTGGTGATTGTCAATGTGGGATGTTTTCCGGCATGATCAATCCTGACGGAACTATTTTCAGCAAAATGTTCAGCCACGTTTTTATAGGTGGCATCGAGCTGCTGGGTAAGATTGGCAATGGCATCTTGGGACAAGACTGGATGGCCCAATGCGTGACACACCACTGTCCGCGTGGCTCCTCAATCCGCACCGTGAAGGAGCTTGTGTCGTGGATCGCCCCAGCGTTCACTGTCTTTGACAGAGATGTCGCGTCGCCGTACATTGTCTTGCAATCGATCGAGAAAACACAGCGTGTACCCCTGCTTGGTGGCACGCGTCTCTTTATCAACGACCACACGTTTCCACGGCGTGGTCACAAGGTCGAGCGGTGGGGTTTCAAGAATCTGTTTGCGGGAAATACCATATTTGGCAAGATAATTCAGGGCGGCACGTGTCATGGTTCCAGCAGGTGCTGCTCTGAATTCAATGTTACTGAGTCATCGTGGTAAAAAACGCCTCACCCGGCCCTATTGCTCGACCATTTCATCATGATAGCAATCCTCTGGTGGACGAGCCAAATCATGAACCGTGGCCCTCGCGTCGGCGAGGTGTGCTTTCGAAAATCGTGCGAATATCCTTTCTGCCATGTGTTCGCCGTGATTCTCCTCACCCAAAATACATGCCCCAACCTCTGCTCACGTCAGGGCGGATGTATCCAAATCCTTCAAGGTTCGTCAGCGTTTTTTTTGACCACGTTTTTTCGCGGTTCCAGCAATGTCAGTGATCAACAAGTCAAGGACATCCAAGGCATCATCGCGCGCAATCACTTCAAATGCCGTCACGAAGGCCACTCACGGCGCAATTTTTTTCTCATCAGGCATCCGAGCGATTTTGTGCATGGAGACCACGCCCGCGTGGCGAGCCAAGGTTTTTAAACGACCCGGAGGGAGCGTGGACAAATCGAGTTCTTGAAGTCCGAATACTTTTCATTCTTGATAACGGTCAATCGCATCATTGAATGCAGGTCCACTTATGGTACAGGGGCCTTTTCGAAAACGGTCGAAGCGAGAGACGCGCGAACCGTCGGGCACCTGGAGAAGAGTTTCACGTTTCGTTTTTTGTTCGTGAGTGGGTCATGAGGATAACTGCTGCCACAATTGATTGGCAGCTCGGTCACGAATTTCAGAAATACGCGGGGTCTTAAAACCATGGTATCCGTCCAATCGTTGAATTTCATCGCGATGTTGGCGCTCTTTCAGCAAGGCCCGCTCAACTTCGGCGAATGCCCCCATCACAGACAACATGAAGGTGGCCATTGGCGAATCCTCACCAGTAAACGATACATGTTCTTTGACGAAATCGATGC
>JAAETJ010000826.1 GCA_024228495.1 bacterium
GCAGAGTTTGCGGAAGTCGAGCCGCAATCGCCGCTCGCCCCATTGACGAGCCGGAGTTCCGTCATGCTGCACGGCCCACAATGTCTGCTTCCCCCAACAGCGGAAAGTCCATGATCACGCATGACGGTGAAAGTTGACCCATAGCTCCATAAGACGTGGGCTGAGGTTACAAGATTGGCTACTTCCGGTTACGGTTTGAGCTACCATCGAATGCCAAGGAAGTGGCAACGCAAAGTGCCTGGAGGGGACGTATCAAGCTACTCAATCGAAATTTATTTTTTTTATAAATACGCCTCTGGCACAGTCATCCATGCATCGTTTTGGTGAAAAAAAACAGTTTTTCAAAAGCCCTGATGCATCAAATTCGAGATTGAGGTGATTGTTTTTCTTATTTTTTGTTGAAAGTATTTGACGACAATCCTGATACAGGGTTTCCATGATTTTCAATGATGCACCACCAGAATTGAGACCTACTTTGTCTGGTTTGCTTTCAATCCAATGTTCTGATTCTTTACTTCTCCAGTTCCGGTAATGGTATTCCCTGCGGATGATGATATCATTGGCAACGGTCAGCATTGTCTCATAGTGCGCGCCTCCCCAACTGGATCTGGTGGTAGTGTAGCTATAAAACCCACCAGCTTGATTTTTCCTTTTTTTCCAGACTGACAAGCTTTTCTTCAGTTTGTGGAGAAGACCGGCATTCAATTTAGCCTGCTTGTGGCCTGCTGGAATCTTATTTGAAACCGCTTGGGCATTACCTGTGTTGAGGGTGGTCACGATGAGGAAAACCAACAGAAGGGTTATTTCTAAAAAACATTGGTAAGAAGCTTTGAGCATAACTTCGCATTCCTTTTCCAGTCATTGGCGCAACGCCCTAATCGCAAACCTGAAATATGCCCGGCACCGCCCTGCCGACCCGGCAGGTGATACCGTTCTAGCGTGATTTTTCCGCTAAAGCCTGCATAGCCCGCCTTGTCCCCGGACCAAGACTACCATCGATTGAACCATCATAGACGCCTGCTGCTTGCAATAAACGTTGCAACTCTAAGCGAAACTGCTTGCTCCAGGTGGCGACATCTGCGGCCATATACGGGGCCGTATTTTTATTGCGCTTACGGATCGCATCAATAATGTACTGCGCTGCCATCTGGCGGTCCTGTTTGACACCACGGCCTTTTTCGTACATCCAGCCAAGGTTGTACATAGCTGTTTCATAGCCTTTATCCGCAGCCTTGCGGTACCAGCGCACAGCCTCTTCACCATAACCGTTTCCATCGTACACGCTTGCAAGATTGTTCATCGCGACGACATCACCTTTTTCTGCTGCCTCGCGGTAAAGGTGCGTGCCTTTCACTTCGACAAATGGTTTGGTCGGTGGGTCATCTATATTTCCCGTGGTTGACTTGGTATCAGCTTTCTTTTCGATCTTGTTGCAGAATAGCTCTGTTTTACCTGTGCGTTTTACATTGGCCCAATTGGCATCGCCATAAAGCTCAATACCACCCCCCTTGTAGCGAAAGCCATCGCCCAAAGAAATGGATTTCAGTGTGACACGCTTACCGTCACCTAGCCTAACTGTTAGCATTTTTTTATCACTGCCAAAATCAGCATTGATCATTGTTCCATCATGGCAGTTATAGTGAGCAGTTGATACCATCGGACTTGTTGCCATCGCTCCACTACCAAAAGCGAACAGGGCGTATAACAAACAGGCAGTTGCAATAGAACGATCGTTGAACATTGTTATCTCCAGCTCAATATCAGGTAAGTTCCGTTGTCATTGCATACCTCCAAAACAAGGCTATTTGAACCCGGTGAAGCACCATTACTTAATACGATTTATACAGTTACCGTTTACCCAATACTTGCCTGCCAAAATGCATAGCGCTTTGGGATCATGTGTGCCTGTCACACCACCTCTACCACTCGGGCCAGGTTTGCGACAGCGGCGTCCAACGAATGACTGACCGCTCGGGCAAACGCATGACCGGCCATTCCAGCGACGACCACCAGTACATGTGGGTGGTGGTTTTGGTCCGCCCTTATTTTTTCCAGGACCAAAAATCACTTTACATCTATTCCCGACCGGGATCTGGCCCCAAGGACAGTGACACTGTCCACGCACCAAAACCTTACCACCGGTACAGTAGCGTGGAGGAGGTGCTGGCCGAACACGGCATCGTCCGCGTCTCCAAATGGGTTTGTTCGTGGGACAAACACAGCTTGTGCCGACACGGAAACGACCGCCACTACACGGCTTTGGTCTAGGTGGTTTGGCTCGACACCGTCCGCGTCTCCAAATTGGTTTATTCGCAGGACAAACACAGCTTGCGCCGACACGAAAACGACCGCCACTACACGGCTTTGGTTCTGACGGCTTGACCCGGCATCGTCCGCGTCTCCAGACCGGCTTATTTCCCGGGCAAACACAGCTTGTACCGACACGAAAACGGCCACCATTGCAAGGTTTGATTCCCGGTTTGGCCCGGCATCCACCATTTTTCCATACTGGTCTATAGGCTGGGCAGGAACATGAACGACCATTCCAGACCTGACCATTAAAACACTCAGGTCGAGGAGGTGGAGTTTTTCGGCATTGCCCCCCAACGAGATCGCTACCGGCGGGACAAGCGCAGACCTCACCATTCCAATATTGCCCGCCGGTACAAGTGGGTTTCTTGCGCGCCTGTATTGTGGTCGAGAAGCAGGCCTGAGATCTTTTTTTGCCAGACTTGCCCATATAATCTGTTTCAATACCGCCGTCAGTTTTCGGCACTTTCCATTCGACAATTCCGCAAGCCGTTTTGATCAGCTCTTTTTCAGGTGGTTGGCTCATGCCGGGCACATGGTGTCCATCAAGAAATACGGCAACCTCCTCACCCGGTTTCATGGCACAATAGTTACTCTGACAGTCAAAACCATCTCTGGACCTTGTACAGGTCCAACTTGAAGCGGGACATGATGCTCCTGATTTGGTAATTTTCGCTGTTGGAAAATCTGAATCCGGGGGCAATTTTATCTGGAAGTTTAGCGGTCCTTTATAGCTTTGATCACCCTTCACCCGCGCCGTAAATTCATAAAAGGAACAGTGCGGTGGAATGCAAGTGGCTGTCCCCTTGGCAATGACAGTATAGTCAGGTATCGCTTTGCTTTCTTGAGCCTTCTCTTCCTTCTGGCGGCGTACTACATGACAACCTTTGCCAGACAACTGTTGGGCACCGAACCCTGCCAAGTCCACCTTTTGGAGATAAGTGTCGATTGGGAAAGCTCCCGATGGGAAGACGCCTATTGTCGTCCCTCTTGCTGCATCTTTCTCAGATTGACTCAGTTTTCCATCAATAACGATGCCGGATTTACCCTGTGTCTGGAGATAAGTCTCGAACAATCTGATCTTGCTCGATTGCGAAAGCTTTAATAAATCTTCCTTGGTAAAGACGCGATAATGTGCGCAGTTTTTCACCTCTGATAGGCTTGTTTTTTTCAACTTGACCTTGAAGGCTACAACTTCGCTCGCCTCCCCCGGTTTCAAAAAGGTAGATTTATGATAACAGTAGATTGAGGTCACTTTAATCGGAACACCCGATGCAATAGACTTTTGTCTCGAACATAACCATCCGGGTTTAGATGTGAAGCCGTTAAATTCCATCTGAGGCGGCAGTGTGTCATTGACGAATATCGGCCCTATATACATACCGGGTCCATCATTAATCACTCTGATTTTGAATTCGCAGGATCGAGATTTCTTTTTGGAGAGAACACAGCCGGGATCACCGGTTTTTTCTATCCGAAGCCTCGGTGTTGTTATTTTGGTATCAATACAGGATTCACCAAAATCCGCTTTTGCGCAGTTTCGCAAGGTTCCGTTTGCCTTGAAGGGCATCTTCAAAGGAAGACTGAAGACATGGCTGGCACCGGGCAGAAGCGGATCAGGTACCTTGTTGCTTGCTCCCGGTCCCACTCCCACACCCAGATTTCGATGCTTCGAGCAACCTATAGTACTGTCGTTCTCTTGATAACAGTCCCGCATTTTGAATGTAGCCATGCCCGGATTGGATTTGTGCGGTACATATTTAATACCGGCAATACCGGTCATGACATCGGTGAAGCCGATCTTGTATTCGTAAGGGCTTGTTCCCTTGTTGGTTATGGTCACTGTGTAAACACACTTTGCTCCTGCGGTACACTGGGCCGGCCCCGTTTTCTTTATAACCAAATCACTGGAAATAATTTTTGTAGTTACACAGTCCTTATTATTGTTTGGATTTCCATCTAGCTTGGGATTGAAGGCAGAGAGTTCAGCGCAATTTTTAAACGTACCGGCAATACCGGTGGGCACCTTCAAGCTAATTTTGAACTTGTAACTGTCATTAGGGGCAAGGGGCGTAAACTGATTGCCGGGAAAAGTCATTCTCTCTTGAAAGCAACTAATTCTGTCCGGATGAAGTGGAACTTGATCGCACTCTGGCAAGGTCGCGCTTATTTTGGAGTGAACCTGTTTAACACCAGGCAAACCAGAGATTTGATCTTTGATAATGATCCGTTCGTTATAGGGTTTGGTGCCGACATTCTTAACATTGATTGTGTACTCGCACAGCCCTTGGTTCGAACAAACAGCTGGACCCATTTTTTTAACCTCAAGATCCGCTGCATCCGGCACTAAGGTCATTATGACGTACGCATTATGAATGTCTTCATTATTATTTGGATTGGTGTCTTGACCGGGTTTTAGCTTCTCGATTTTTGCCCGGTTTGTTAAGAACGCCTCACCATTAAAACTTGATGCCGGTGGCCATTTGGTTTTGAGCTGCAATTCAACTTTGTCGCCAAATTTGAGAGTTGTACGCGCACTTACACAAGCCACACGATCATCCACCACTTGTTTGCAGTTCCACTGAGGATTGGGACCATAGCCGGTAAGCTTCACCCCTTTGGGCAAAGTATCGAGAATAGACACATTGCCGTTAAAGTCTTTTTTGCCGACATTCTCGACAATCATTCGGTAGCTACAAGGACCACCGGGAACACACTCCAAGTCACCGTTTTTAGTGATTTTCAAATCAGCTTCAGGCGTTTTAACAGAACCAATTTCGGTATCCCAACAGCTTTGTTTGGCGGCCTTGCCCTTTGGAGGAGCGAGCGCCGCACAGTTTTGAACCTTGCCGGAAACATGAGATGCTGGAACCTTAAAAGCCAGTTGTACGGTAAAGCTCTTGCCAGCAGCTAATCTATGCCAAATGAGTGGTTGTATACAGTTCACGACAGCACCGGACGTTGACTGCTGACATTTATAGGGAGGCGCCTCTTTCGAGGGTTTTGAAGCAAAATATTTCCAACCTTTAGGCGGCGTGTCGGTGAACGGAAAGCCACCTCCGATGACCTTCTTTCCGTTGTTGGTAATCTTGATCGTGTAGAAGCACATGCCGCCGGGCTTGCATTTCGTATCACCGGTTTTTTCTAAACTAATGCCGGACTTGTCACCGCCTCCTCCCGGTTTAAATATCGTCGTCGTGCAACTTCGATTGTTGAGGGGATCCGCATCATCGACCGGCGTGGCAAGAAGGGCGCAATTATCAATGTCTTCCGCGCCTTGTGACCAAAATTTTACAGTTAGAGATAGTCTTTTAGATTGCCCGGCTTTTAATGTTGTGACCGGGTGCCTACAATTAATATCATTAGCGCTCGTTTGCACACATGCCCAAGGTGGCGAGGGATTTGCCGAGATAAGTGTAACGCCAGATGTAACGTTTGCTGGTGTTTGCCGACTTGTTGCATTGTCTTCAATGATCAAAGGCCCCCGGTAATTCCCCGGCCCCTGGTTGGTCATTGTAATCGTGTAGCGGCAGTCCTGTCCCGGCTGGCAATTGATGGGGCCGTCTTTTTGTACCTTTATGTCATAGACAGGGGAATTGGTTGGAGGTGGTCCTACTGTTGTCACCTGATCACCGCCGCATTTACGGTAGACTTCAACGTCGCCGACGTGACCGGCTGCATCTGGGTCAGAATAAGTGCCATCGAAGTCGATAAAATAGGTTTTCCAGGGAGGTGTATTCTTCGGCTTGACATAAGAAATGGGATTACCCTGAAGACCGTGCACTATCATCGGTCCATCTTTTTCTAGGCGTTTTTGATATGCAAGGTTGTCACGCAAAGCATCGCCTGTGGCCCAAAGTGTTCCCTCGCATGCTCCAAAACCATAGCTCCCGTCGAGTTGGCGTCGATAGCCATAACCTATGGCGATCCCACCAGATGCGTTGCGGTGGACGGCTTGAAACCCGATGGCATATTCTTCAGGTACATTTAGCCAGCGGCTGGGTGTTGCCGGATCATCCGGAGATTCCAAGTGATAGCGCAGAACCTTATTTTTTCGTGGTGCTTGATATTGTGAATAATCAAAATAGGATTTGATACCACCGCGTTGGGCGAGGATCATGTGGCCTCTGGAAGTAAACGCAATATCGGACACAGGGTGATTTTTGGGTGCAGCATCGACGTCAAGTTCTTGCCGGGCATCTTCCGCAAATGTACCATCTGAAGCGATGCCAACAGACCAGATTTGCGGACCCTCAGCAACAGCATAATAAAGCCGCCTCTTGTGATAGGCCAGTCCCCACGTACGCCGTTCTAATTTCGCAAATTTCCAGCTGTCCGGGTCTTCAGCATCAAAGCCACTATTCGTTATGTCTAGCCTGTTGGCAGGATCCATTGGAACAGGTGGCAGTCCGTTATTTGGTCTTCCATTGACACCATGATCGTACGAACCCAGGTCTGTTCCAGACATGTCGAGCCGATGGACAAGACCAGTATCCAAATCGGAGACAAAAAGTTGCTGATGATCGGGATCAAATGCGATGTTTCCAAGTCCCGGCCCGGAGTTGGATTGGCCATTTGTAACAAGATCAGCAAATAAGGTGATCTCGCCGCTCACACCATCGATCTTCCAGACTGTTCCCGGGCCGCCTCCCTTGGTTTCGCCGAATTGCCCCGCCATCCACTTGGCCTCAGCTTGACCAACCTTAATCCGCTCAGGTCGTCCATCACCATCAGAATCCGGTGCAACGATCTGCAGGCCATGTACAGACGTGGCAGCGGCATAGATATTGGGAGGAGTAGCATTGTCAAGTGACAGGCCGAATACTTGTCCGATATCTTTCGCAAAAGCTTCGAGCTTGATGCCCGGCAGTATAAGGGTTCCATTTACGGAGTTTGGAGGTGTGCTGACATCAAGGACTTTTAGTGAAGCGCCATTTGGATTGATAAATGTCTCTTCAATTTTTGTGGCGGAGGATTGAGAAAGAGGGAGACCATCTTGATTTAGGGCTCCGGAAAATCCGGAAACAACCAGATTACCACCAGCTAATATGCCATCATTGTTTTGAGCATGTGCAATAGCATATGTATTTACAAGAATAATAACAAGTACTGGAATATATTTCCTGCTACATATCCATCGATTGATATCACTACATATCTGTTTTGTGTGATTTATATTTTTGAGAACCCATGGCAAACAAACCATAATACGACCCTCTCAACACGTCTATATTTAATGTTATTACTATTCTTTTCTTTGCTTTGCATCTTGTCGCAAAACTTGACGTTTTTTCTTGAATTATTGAGTATCATCCATTTTAGTAAGAGTAATTACTGTTTTTAATGAACGGACATTATACCGGTATCCTAATGATAATAGGACAGGAGTGTTTCTTTCGCAATATTATCAGTAAAGATGAATATTAAGAGGATTATCAATAATAAATTATACAAATAATATAAGTATACTGGCCAACTGGTTGTTGGGATCGGTTTACAATGGTGGTGTGATGACCATCTCAGGACAGACTTGACTATTGTCACCGTTCACAGGCTTTCTGTGACCGTATCAAAAAGCTGTCATATCGCAAGGTTAGAAACAACATGACGGCTACAGCCGCTTTTGGCACTTTTCGTTGGTGCACCATATCAGTTACACGGTAGCAATCACCGAGAGCAGACACAATGACAAAAATTCTCCTACTGTGAAATGTGTAGATGGCCGAGCCTTTATTCTCCAGCCCCCTATGACCGCTAATGTATAGGGGCGGACGATGCCTAACATTTCTCGCCGCGAATTTTATATGACAGCTCCGGGTCATCTTTCCCCGTTTCAGGTCGCTACAAAATTGTCTCCCATTGCACC
>JAAETJ010000827.1 GCA_024228495.1 bacterium
AACTTGCTCATCCTCTCTTTCCGGCTGGCTGCGTCTGCCGAGGGCGTTGATTCTAGCCAGTGTAATGCCGCGTGAAACGGGCTTTGTCATGTAATCGTCCGCGCCTTCTGCGAGAGCCTTTACGATATCGCTTTCACTGTCACGGTTGGTCATAAATAGAACCGGTACCCGCCAATCGCTCTGCGCCCTTACACTGTGCAAAACTTCGATGCCGGACGATTCTGGCAACTCCCAGTCTAGAATCAGCAGATCGTAGCTTTCGCGCCTGATCTCCTTCAGAAAAAGAGTCGCTTTTGCAAAGTGCCGGCAACTGTGATCGGCGGCATTCAGCCAGTTCTTGATTACCTCGGCCTGAGGTTGATCATCTTCCAAAAAAGCGATTCTCATACTTGTCCTCTGGTGCAACAGCTGGGTCGAGCCGCACATCACTGAATTATCCGTTACCAGCGATTCAACCATTTGCATAGAAATATAACAGTTCTCCAGCAATCTGCAGTGTTGTGACAAAAGTTGACAGTCGTTTCCGGGTCATTATGGCTAAGATCTATCGCGGTAGGGCCAGACTTTGGTTGGTCGGCGATACTGAAAAAAGCGTGTGTATCTTTAACATTCGTTGACAGTTGGTTACACAAAATAGCCTTAGAATTACAAAACCATCCGTGTGAAGAAAATGGTGCAGGCACCAAAAGAGAACCGGACGACCATCCCGGCAGTGTACCAGACGTTGGCGAAGCGGGAGAAAGTCACTGACGGATACATGGAATGGCGTCCGATTCTGTGTGAAACAAATGCCAGCGCTGATCTTGTCAGTCGGGTGCAACGTGCACTGGCATCGGCCGATCATAATCCAGCTCCCATAGACGGCGTCCTCGGAAGCTCCACTATTACAACAGTCAATGCATATCAGCGGCAGAAAGGGTTGGCAACAGGGCAATTGACGATCGAGACCATCAAGTCTTTGGGATAAATCCTAAATAACAGTTCTCCTGCAGAGTGTAGCCAATACTCGCCTAATAAGGCACCGCCCTACGCCCTGTGGGGCGTTTTTTTTAAGCCCGGCCAAACCGCTTCTTTCGAAAGCAGCACTTGTCCGGATCCAGGAATGAATCGGCGGAGAATCACTATGGAAGATTTCATTCGCATGGCAGTCGAAAAACTGGGTTTTCCCGAGGAAGCGGCGCGCGTGGCGACGGTCGATTTGCTACAGATGATCGTGGATCATGTCGGGGCGGTGGAGGCAGAG
>JAAETJ010000828.1 GCA_024228495.1 bacterium
CCGTTAGGCGATGCATTATTCAACCTGTTATGATAGAGTTTTGGCGTTCCAAACACAAATGATAAGGAAAATAGTAATGTCGGAGGCGAAAAGGATACTTGATGAACGCTTGGCAAAGGGAGAGATTTCAGAGGAAGAATATGATCGGATATTAAATAAAATGTCAGACACGAAAGTGATAGTGAATGATGGTAATGCTGCCACACCAGAAGAGATTTCTGAAGGAATTCGATCCCTTGGCAAAATATTACTATTGCTTGGAGGCTTCGTATTCGCTGTACTAACAATAATGCTGATCAGCATGATAAATCAGGGTCAAATGATGGTCGGAGGCGGTCGTTTCGTATGGTTCTTATCTGGATTGGTGGCAGCCGCTGGCCTTTTCTTGCTAAAAATGAAAACCAGATAACTCAATATCATTCCGGGCAATAAATAAGGGCTCTGTGAGTGCGCCCATGATTGGGTCTTGGGATGAAGTATTTTACAGAATATGTACCGGACTGTGGAAAAGAAGCATCACTAGGTTCTATATCTTAGAACCTATATAGAACCTAACGCCATTTTCTCGGTTCTTTTGAAAGTATATAACTCTTTGTTTTTATTGGTGATCCCGACTGGATTCGAACCAGTGACCCCCAGATTAGGAATCTGGTGCTCTATCCAACTGAGCTACGGGACCGATATATGCTCGAAGAAACGGTAGATGGTTTGTCCAGTTTGAGCATGAGGTGCAGGCTTATTTATTGCCTTGAGCTTTGTAGACGCAAGTGGAATTTATTGGCTGCGCTGGTAATTGTAGGCTGGATGGTTTTATTTTTCACTATTGTCCTTGCCAAACGGGGTTGGGATGGTGCCATCTTCTTCAGTGACGGGGATGGCATAATGGCCGTTGAGCCAGCGTGACAAATCGACATCTGCGCAGCGTTTGGAGCAAAAAGGGCGAAAGGCCTGAACGACTGATTTTTGACAGACCGGGCACGAAGTGGATCTGGCTTTTTTGGCTTTAGCTTTGGAAATCTGCATTCAAATACTCCTCGATCGCTTGCGGTCAGCTATTGGCCGTCTACGTGACCACGTGACAGCCAGTTGAAATAGACCGGGTATTTTTCACCGCGCAACAGATTGACGGTCTCACGCAGGGGCAGTCCAACAACATTGGTGTAAGAGCCCTTGATGCCGGTGATGAAGGCAGCTGCAAACCCCTGAATGGCATATCCGCCGGCTTTGTCGCGCCATTCTCCGGTGGCCAGATAGGCATTGATGTCTTCTCTCGTCAGGCGCATGAATTTTACCTTGGTTTCAACGAGGCGTGAGCGAACCTTGTTTTCAGGCGTGATCAGGCAGACGGTTGTATAGACGCGGTGAGAGCGAGCCGACAGTTTGTAAAGAGACGCGGCGGCATCTTCGGCGGTTTCTGGTTTGGCCAGCACCTTGCGGCCAACCGCAACGACGGTATCGGCAGCCAAAATATAGGCGGAGGCCAGGTCGGGGTCCTGGCGGACAATATTGCGAGCAGCTTCCGCCTTGGCGAGTGCCAGCCGGTTGACGAGGGTGCGCGGCATTTCTGCTTTGGCAGGGGTTTCATCAATGGTGGTTGGGCGCAAGGTATCGGGCACGACGCCGACCTGTTCCAACAGTGCAAGACGGCGTGGAGAGGCTGAGGCAAGCACAAGCCGCCCGCGCTTTTTCTGATTGGTTTTATTGCCCTTCAAGGCCTGTGCCGATACATCTGTGGTGATCTTTTCAGCCAAAACAGCTTATCCATATGCAAGAGGTGGTGCCAGCAACAACCTGGCTCAAACCTATTTGAAACGATACGTGATGCGCCCCTTGGTGAGGTCATAAGGTGTCATCTCGACAAGTACTTTATCTCCCGCCAGAACACGAATTCTATTTTTGCGCATGCGACCAGCTGTATGAGCGATCACTTCGTGACCGTTTTCGAGTTCGACGCGAAAGGTCGCGTTGGGCAGCAATTCATTGACGATACCCTCAAACTCCAGCAATTCTTCTTTAGCCATGGAACTCCATTCCTATAAAATTTTTCAAAGCATGTGAGTGATTGACGACAAAAGCAAGGCCGTTGTTGCAGTTTTTTGTAACTATTTTCCAATAATGCGGGTTTTTGAGCTGTGATGCTAGAGATTAGCCGCCCGGTCGAGGTTGAAAAAGCTTTTTATTTTCTTGAACAGGGTATCGCGGCAAGTACGATAGGACTCTAGAACCTGCCCGCGATTGCCGGTCACAAAGGTCGGGTCAAGGATCGGCCAATAGTCTACATCGACGGCTTGTGTGCGGGTCAGTTCCAACGTTTGATGGTGCGCTTCGGGGGTCAGGCTGATGATCAGATCGAAATTGCTATCATGGAGATCGTTAATGGCGACGGGATGGTGCCTGGATACATCGATACCGATTTCATCCATGACGATGGTAACAAACGGGTCTTGATCGCCGGTGCGAACGCCAGCGCTTTCCACATAGATACGCCTTCTTGCTAGATGGCGTAAAATACCCGCCGCCATAGGAGAGCGCACCGCGTTCATGGAGCAGGCAAACAGTACGGCGTCCGGAATGTCGCCGGTAATGCTGGGATCCATATTGATCATCGCTCCGGCCCCCCTGGCCATTGCAGGGCACAGATCAGCGTGAACAGTCTTCGTGCCGTTTCAAAATCCACATTGATCTTGCCGTTCAAGCGATCCTGCACCAGTTGTGCGCCTTCATTATGTAGACCACGCCGCCCCATATCGATGGCCTCAATGCGGCTGGGGGCAGCAGTTTTAATGGCCTCGAAATAGCGCTCGCACAAGAGGAAGTAATCACCCACCAGGCGCTTGAAGGAGAACAGGGAGAGCATCAAGGAGTTGAGGGGCTTTTGGTGCTCGTCCCCGACATGAAACACCAGACGGTTTTCTTCGAGTGCCAGCTGCAAGCTGTAAGGGCCGCTGGCACCCTCCTTCATGAGTTCGAAATAATTGGTTTCCAGCAGATCATAAATCGCCACATTGCGCTCATGCTCAATATCGGGGGTGCAGCGGGCAATGCTGGCCTCATCCAGAAACACTTCCACCAGCCGGTTGCTGGATGGGTCGCCGGGTTTGTCTGCTGTTTTATCTGGTGGCTCTTTGCTCATAAACCGTCTTATCACCGGCGGTGCGTTGGGCAAAGCAAGAAGTGCACGAAGGTTTAATTGGGGAAGAAGGGATAAGTTGGATCGGCAACATTGTTTTCAGCACACGTTTTTCAGGTTATCATTTAAGGGATCGTCTTTGGGTGATTTTTATTGTTGGGTTTTCTTCGCCAATAGTGCTGACAGTGTCGCCTTTAAATCGTGACCGGGATAGACCAGTGTGTCCTCTGGTAGCTTCAATAGCCGATCAAAATGAAATGGTAGTGAGCTCGCGCATCTCCATTCTGGAAATCGGTGCGGCCAGTGCCGCGGATCAGCAGCCTAACTATCCGCCTTCTCCAAGACGGGATCAATGATCAGTGCTTGACCGCCCGCTCTACTGGCAATGAGATCACTATCCGTACTTTTTCGCCATCTTTTCCAAGTCTTCCTTGATAACCTCGATATCGTAGCCATTGTTGAGGGCGCGATCCAGAATATCGTCCACGTCGAGATTGCCAGCCCGAATCATCGCCCACAAAAGCGTGACGCGGGTGCCAGAGCGGCAATAGGTGAGAACGGGTTTTTGCAACTCCTTGATCATAGAGCCATAGGCTGTGGCGATATATTCATTATTGACCTGATGGCCATAGAGCGGCATATACCGGTATTCAAGGCTCGCCGTTTCGACAAGTTCTTTGGCTTGCGCGTCGGTCATGTGCTGGTCGGTATCGTCTTTTGGCAGGATGTTAACGATGGATTTGAAGCCGCAAGCAGCCGCCATTGCAATGTCTTGAGGTGTAATATATCCAGCCGTCCAATAGCCATCGTCAAGCTTGCGTACTTTTGTGTCTGCAAGTTTGATGGCATCGGTCTTGAACATTGAATGCGCTCGATTTGTTTTATGGGTGGATTTAACTCAACCAATTATTAGCTGATCTTAACGATCTCCATAGAGATCATGAACCCATCGGCAAAGCCGACCTTGGCCACCACGTTTTTGCACCCCGCCGGAGGCATCGCGTTAGCGCGAATAGACGCGAGATATATTAGTGAGCGAGAATCTGGCTCAAGAACAGCTGGGTGCGATCATGTTTGGGATTGTTGAAGAACTCCTCTGGAGCAGCTTCTTCGACGATCTCACCATAATCCATGAAGATCACACGGTCAGCGACCTGCTTGGCAAAACCCATTTCATGGGTAACGCACAGCATGGTCATGCCGCTATTGGCGAGGTCGATCATCACATCCAGCACTTCTGAGATCATTTCGGGATCAAGCGCCGAGGTTGGCTCATCAAACAGCATGATGCGCGGGTTCATGCAAAGCGAGCGGGCAATAGCCACGCGCTGTTGCTGGCCGCCTGACAGTTGGCCGGGATATTTGTTGGCCTGCTCTGGGATGCGCACGCGTTCGAGATATTTCATGGCATCGGCAATGGCTTCTTTTTTTGGCGTCTTACGTACCCAGATTGGCGCCAATGTGCAGTTTTCCAAAACGGACAGATGAGGAAATAAATTGAAATGCTGGAACACCATGCCGACTTCTCGGCGCACCTTGTCGATATTTTTGACATCATTGGTGAGCTCGACATTATCGACAATGATGGTGCCTTCTTGGTGCTCTTCTAGCCGATTTAGGCAGCGAATCAGGGTTGACTTGCCGGAGCCGGACGGCCCGCAAATCACGATGCGCTCTCCCTTGGTGACTTGCAGATTTATGTCTTTGAGGACATGGAAGGTACCGTACCATTTATTGAGACCTTTGATGTCAATGCTGTAGCAGCAATCATCTTTATCGATCTTGGGCATTTGTGGGACCGCTTGGCCTTCTATATTGGTGTCAGTCATGTGAGCAGTCCTTCCAGACATTTACTTAATTTTTATGGCCACGGTCGAGTGATTCTTCCAGGTTTTTCGAATAGCGGGACATGCCGAAACAGAATATCCAGAATATGAAGGCGGCAAATAGATAGGCTTCCGTATCATAGCCTTTCCATTCATGTCCCTGGGAAGCCGTTTGCGACATGTTGAGAAGATCAAGCAGGCCGATAATCGATACTAGCGAGGTATCCTTGAACAGGGCAATGAACGTGTTGACGATGCCGGGTATGGATATTTTGAGGGCTTGCGGCAGCACGATGAACAGCATTTTTTTCCAGTAGGAAAGGCCAAGTGCATCGGCGGCTTCAAACTGGCCTTTGGGAATAGCCTGCAGGCCGCCCCTGACGGCTTCCGCGACATAGGCTGATTGGAACAAGGTGATGCCGATGAGTGCCCGCAGCACTTTGTCGAAATCGACACCGGCAGGGAAGAACAATGGCAGTAGCACAGAGGCCATGAATAGAACAGTAATTAGTGGCGTACCGCGCCACAGTTCGATAAAAAAGACCGAAAATCCGCGCACAATTGGCAGCTCGGAACGTCGGCCAAGGGCAAGCAGGATGCCAAGCGGTAAGGCCGCGACAATGCCGACGCTGGCCAAAACGAAGGTCAACAGGAAACCGCCCCATTCGCTTGTTTCAGCAATAGGAAGGCCGAGCCAGCCACCATGGATAAGGGCAAAAGCGATGAACGGGAAGACAATCAAAACGAATGCAGCGAGTTTACCCTTGTGATTGAAGCTTTCAATAAACAAGGGGATGATCAGGCCGACGAGCGAGAAGAATGCCAGCACGGGGCGCCAAATCTGATCGGGGTTGGCCCCATAGAACAGGCCATACATGATCTGGTTGAAGCGCACTTTGATGAAGGTCCAGCAGGCCCCGTGTTCATTGGCATCACAACCGGTGCGATCTGTCCCGGCAAGATTGGCGTTGATAAGCGCCCAATTGACCAATGGTGGCACCAGCATATAGAGCGCATACAGGCTGAAAAGGGTCATCAGCGTATTGGGCACCGAGCTGAACAGATTTGCTCGAGCCCAGTGAATGATGCCAGCCTCGGAAATGGGAGGAGCGCGATCAGGCAATCTTGTATGTATCAGGGCATCTGTCATTCTAGCGCTCCACCAGCTGTACGCGTTTATTGTATATATTGAGAGCTATGGACGTCAAAAGGCTCAGTAATTCATAGACAACGACGGTCATCGCAACGATGATCAGTGCTTGCCCGGTTTGATTGAGCGAGGTACCGGTCCACAAGGCGACAATATCCTCATAAGCAATAGCGGTAGCCAGTGACGAGTTTTTTGTCAGATTGAGATATTGGCTGATCGTAGGCGGCACAATGATCCGCATGGCCTGAGGAATAACAACCAAGTTTAACAGATTGGATCGTGACAGACCAAGAGCGCCAGCCGCTTCCCATTGACCTTTGGTGACAGCTTCGATGCCGCCACGTACGTTTTCAGCAATAAAAGCGGCGGTGTAGGTTGTCAATGAGAACCATAGGGAAAACAGGGGTAAAGGAATTTCAATTCCGCCAGTGAGATTAAAGGTTCCCAGTACCGGGGTACTAAATCCAAAAGGTGCACCAAAGATCATCGCGGCCAAGGCGACGAGGGCGGCAAGAAGACCAAAGCCGACAAGCTTGCCCGGCATCGTTTTTCCGGTCTGTTCCTGACGTTTTAAAGCGATTTTGTGTAAGATGTACATGGCGGCAATGCCAATGGCAATGGCCAGCCAAAATGCCGTATTGGCTGAGGCGTTTTCAATGACAGGTTTGGGTAGATAGACGCCACGATTATTGAGGAAAAAGCCTCCACCACCAAGGCTTTGTCTTGGTAGTGGCAGGAGCGGCAGAAAAATGGCAAAATTCCAGAACATCATTTGTAACAGGACCGGGATATTGCGAAAAGTTTCAATGTAGAATGTGGCGATTTTTGATATGAACCAGTTCGGTGACAGGCGCATGATGCCGATGGCAAACCCAAGAATAGTCGCGGCTATAATCCCGAGTATACTGACAATGATGGTGTTTTGAATACCGATAAAAAACACCGTCAAATAGGTGCTCTCACCAAGATTGAAATCAATGAAGGGGGAAAAGGCAATTCCGAATGGAGCGACTTCAGACAAGAAGTCAAAGCCGATCTGGATACCACGTGCTTCCATGTTTGCGACGGTATTGGCATAAATTGTGGTTATTCCCCAGACAACGACCGCGATAAGCACGGCTTGGGCAATGATGCCTCGAATGAGTGGATTGCGGTGCCAGGCAACGGTGTTCTTGGGGCCAGCCATAGGTGAGATCTCAGATCTTTATTTTTAATTTGTATTGAGGCAGAAGAGAGGGACCAGCCGGTGTTTTTTATTATGGGACCGGTCCCTCAATTATTCTGAACGCCAGGCTCGTAATGAGCTAACTAGCGAATTGGAGGAGCGTAGAGAACGCCGCCTTTTGACCACAGTGCGTTGACACTGCCGGCTCTTGAAAGGCCGAGCGGAGCAACATTGCGGGTGTACATTTCGTCATAGTTACCGACCTGTTTGATGGCATTGTATGCCCAGTCAGCTGACAGACCCAGTTTTTTGCCCATGTCACCTTCAGTACCAAGCAGACGCTTGATGTTCGGATTTGTGGTTTTTGCTTTGAGATCATCAATATTTTTTGAAGAAACATCCATTTCATCAGCATTGATAACTGCAAACAGTACCCATTTGACAATGTTGAACCATTGGTCGTCACCTTGACGGACAACAGGGCCTAGTGGCTCTTTAGAGATCGTTTCAGGCAGGATTACTGCGCTTTTGGGATCTTTCAGCTCGGTGCGAATAGCAGCCAACTGTGATTTGTCAGAAGTCAGCACGTCACATGCGCCTTTATCAAAACCTTCGCGGGTCTGGATGGAGGTATCATATACAACAGGCTGGAACTTCATGCTGTTGGTGCGGAAATAGTCAGCAAGGTTAAGCTCGGTTGTTGTACCGGCCTGGATGCAGATTTTCGCGCCGTCAAGTTCTTTGACACTTTTGACACCGAGGGCTTTTTTGACCATGAAGCCTTGACCATCGATATAGTTGTAATAGGTGAAGTTAAGACCAAGTGAGGCATCACGGGTCAAAGTATGGGTGGTGTTACGTGACAGAATGTCAATTTCACCAGATGCGAGAGCAGTAAAACGTTCTTTCGCAGTCAGGGGTGTAAATTTGACTTTGTTTTTGTCACCAAACACGGCAGCTGCAACGGCATAACAGACATCTGCATCGATGCCAGAATATACGCCTTTGTCATCGGGGGCCGAGAAGCCGGCGAGACCTGTTGTCACGCCGCATTGAATATGACCCTTGGCTTTTACAGCATCAAGCGTCGTCACTGCGCTGGCTGCCGTGGCGGACAGTCCAAACAGCGCGACGGCTGCTACAATCAGTTTACCTGTCTTCATACTAGTCTCCAGTTTTTCTGGTTATTTAAAGTTGGATATATTTCACACTCATATGTTTGTCCGCGACAATATGACTTGTCAAGGAAAACTATGGCTTTGGGCAGTGTAGAGTAAAAAAGGGGAATTTGGCATTTGCCGTACCAATCATGCTTAATGACCAAGGCTTGGTTGGCCGGAGGGGGTGCAAATCGGATTAAGTTATTGAAAAATTTATTTTTGTTCCAGCGCCTTGGCAAAGTTTGCCAATCCAACGCCAAACACCTGATCGCGACCTGGTTGTCCAAGATCATGGGACGTCGCCGCGATGATTTTGGCAAATTGACGAGGTGTCAGAGCCTTGTTTTGTTCGAGCATCAAGGCAGCGAGGCCCGATAAAAATGGCGCGGCGAAGCTGGTGCCGCTGACCATATCGATACCTTCATCGGGGGCCGCGGTGAGAACATCGACGCCGGGAGCGGCGACGAACACATAGCTGCCGACATTGGCGCTTGCATAGATGCGATCATCCGCATCCGTTGCCGTGACCGCCAAAACGGATTGTTCAGCCGCTGGAAAAGCCGGAGGTGCCTTGGGGCCATTATTGCCAGCCGCCGCAATCAACACGACATTCTTTTTGGCTGCAGCAGACAATGCCTCTGACATCAGATGATTGCGCGGCCCTGTAAAGCTCATATTGATAATGTGCGCGCCCTTGGAAATCGTCCAGTCAAGGGCTTCAAGGATCTGATAGGTGGTGGCGCTGGCCCTGGCGTTTTTTACAGGTATATCAAAAGCGCGTGCGATCAGCAGTCTGGCTTGCGGGGCGACCCCCAAAATCATCGAGCGCCCCGCCAAGAGGCCAGCCACTGCCGTGCCGTGCCGACGATTATTGACGGGTTGATCGGGCAGGGCATCATAGCTCTCAAGCACCGCACCCTTGAGATCAGGATGCCTAGGGTCAATAGCAGTATCGATGACGCCGATGACAATATCTTTTCCTGTCAGTCCGGAGTCTTTTGACGGCCAGCCAATTCTCCCGGGCGCATAGCGGGCCTTTTCGAATTGACTTGGTTGCGGGCTATTACCTTGTAATTGATAGAGATGATTGGGGCCGGGGGTGTCAATGGTACCATTGGCTTGCAAGACCGTCGTGACAGCGGTTGGCGAGCGACCATCACTAATGCCAAATCGCACAATGACCCCGCCAAGCAGAGCCGAGCGTCGGCGGCTGCGTACGGTGAGGCTATTTTGAGTGGCAATCGCATCAATATTGGCGCCATCGCCATTGAACATTGCCACCACTTCATCCGGAACGGCGGTGGCATTTGTGGCGGGTGATATTAGGGCCGAACCAAGAGGAATGGACAAGGGATCGATCGTCCCTGGTTGCAGGGAACCAAAATCGGGGGACTGACAGGTGGTTTGCGTTTGACGTCTGACCGCTTGCAAGATGGTTTGCACGTAGCTAGGCAGCTTGTCGAGCATATCACGTTGTTGCTTGCTGACGTGACCGCCAGACGGGCAAGAACTTGCTGCTTGCGCCCGGTCGTTCATGTTCGAGCTCAAAAAAGCAGTGAAGCAAAAAAGCAGGGCGGTAGCTTTGCGCATTTAGCCTAGTCCTTTTTCTCCGCAATGAAATGCACGAGATCAGAGTGTTTACCAAGTTTTGCCAGCCTGTCCTTGATGGAAGGCAGGTTCTTGTCCTTCTTCAAGTGTATCACATATGTATTTTTACCGCGCGGTCCATCGATCAGGATGGCTCCAACTCCGCTTAACAGGGAGGAGATATCATTGATCCCCGTATTGGGTGCAAAGCGGATAAAAGCGCTGGTACCTTTCAGTTCGGGATTTGTCGCAGACCCGGATTTGCCGTTGGAAACCTCAAATGGGATATGGGTGCCTTTTTGTAAAAGCAGAGTGGATTGGGTTACAGTCACCAGCAAAAGCGCCGCAACGGCTCCCCAGGCCAAGGTTGAGGGGATGATATTGAGCCAGCTTTTGATCCAGGAAAGCATATTGCCGCCGACATAATTCGACCAGGCTTGCGAAGGCTCGGCATCAATATCCTTGAGCAAGCGGCCAAGGGCGCCCGTTGGAGAAGCGATGGCTTCATTGGCGTCAATAGAGGCGCGCTGGTCCGCATAGGCATTGTCCAGCGCTTTTTGCCCGCGTGGATTATCTTTTAGCCACAGCTCGACCCGCATCTGATCACGCAGGCCAAGTCGTCCGGTAATATAAAATGGCAGCAAAGAGGCCACTTCATTTTGCAAACTCGTTCCTAGCATCTTTTCTTCTTCCTTGCTCATTTCAAACCCTCCTCTCCAAAATTACTTTCATGTCTGATCGGAAAAATTTAGGGCCAGCCACGATCGATGCCGGTCTTTTTGAGTTTTTCGGCCAGATTTTTTCTGGCGTGAAACATGCGGGTTTTGACGGTGTTGGCCGGAATGTCGAGCACTTTGGCAACCTCGCGCACCGATAGCTCATGATAGTAGACAAGGTCGATAACGGCTTTGTGGTTCGGTGACAGCGTATCTATTGCCTCGCGGATCACGGCACCCTTGTCCTTTTTTTGTACCATAACTTCAGGATTGTCCTGCGTATCGACAATCTGATTGGCGGCTTCCTCGTCCAGCGGCAAATCCTTTTTGCGGCGCAGATACGAGATCGCCTTGTTGCGGCCAATAGCCATCAGCCAAGTGCTGACAGAAGAGCGACTTTCAAATCGCCCGGCCTGGCGCCAGACATCCAGAAAAACTTCATTTGCTAATTCTTCAGCCACAGCCTCACTCCCCACCATCCTAATAATAAAGCGATAGATACGCACATGATACCGAGCAAACAAGGCCTGTACGGCGGCCTTGTCAGCGTTGGCAATTCGCTCGATCAGCTTCCGGTCGGATGCTTTTCCGAAGGTTCCGCTCATGTGCGTTTATACTCCGCTTGTGAATGGGTAGTCGCGTTCAGGCATGGTCTGGTTCAAAATATTTTTCCAAATCGGATATTTGTTTTATTTTAGCTGCTCAAAGGCGCGCAATCCAGCTTGAACATGGCGTTATGTAAAAATAACTAAATCTAGCACACAAAGATCGTTCGTATGGCAGATGAGATGCGCAAGCTGTTGGTTGGGCTGTTTGGCAAATCAAACCTTGCCATCTGTTGGTTTAAGTGCTGCGATACGCAACAGACCCTTTGATCAATCGTGAAGGAGCTTGGCCGATGGCCCCCCATTTTCACCGCTGGTTCTTGTTATTATTGATGCCAATTTTGTTGCTATCTTCCAGCATATTCCTGTCGGCCAATGCTCAGGATGTCAAACCAAAAGCAGTCAAATCCAAGCTGTCTAGTTCACAAGCGGGTGATATTGCCCGTTTTAAGAAAGCTCATGCGCTGTTTTTGAATTTCTTTAAGCGAAAGCTTTTTAAGGAAGCAGAAACAGAAGTGAAGACCGCCCTCAAGTTGGCGCGCAAGCTGCTGGGCAACAAGCACCTTATCACCGCGACAGAAATGAATAATCTCGCAGTACTTTATACATCGACGAGGCGCTACAAGCTTGCCGTGCCCCTGTTTCAAGAGGCGCTGGCAATCCGCAAGGCGCTACTGAAAAAAGACGATGGGCGCATATTGGGGACGCTCGAAGATCTGCAAACGGCCTTGTTTGCAGTGAAAAAACCGGTGAA
>JAAETJ010000829.1 GCA_024228495.1 bacterium
AACACGCTAACAAAGCAAATGTCGCGCCAAGATAAGTCCAGAGTGACCGGAATAGACGAAAGAAAAAAAAAATAACAAAAATTACCCAGTGGGTGAAAGTCCCACCTGCCAAAAGTCTAGCCAACAGGGCAGTAGCGAACCTTGGGGGTCAGCCCGGTAACGGGAGTCCGAAGCCAAGGTAAGCAAGAAAACAGGCCGTGTGATTGAGCCCCGAAATTTGTATAATTGTGGACGGCGAAACCTTGTTTCGCAAAGATAAACGCCAGCAGTAAAGGCGGGAAAGCCGACGTTCTCATTTTAACGGAAGGCAGCAGTCCTGAGTGCGAAAAGGCGAGTGCTGAGGACACCACCGGGGTCGAAGAGCAGGGCATGAGATCAAGAGGGTAGCCTGGGAACTTGGGAGAACCAAATGTTTCCTTGTAAAGAATGCCGGAAAAGGCGTACCGGGAGAACAAGCAGGCCAGGCGCGTTAGCGTAATTGTTCCTGAGCGTTAACGAGCTTTGAGAGAGGACACGAACAGACGGAACAAGCAAGGTATCGATGACCGAGCGAGAGCGTAGGGGATCGAGAAGAACAAATGGTAGTCGTAGCCAAGCATAGTACCGATGAAGGTGGGGAAGTGGCGATGGGAGACCATCGCAGCCCAAGCGACCCACTGGAGGGAAGGCGAGGTCGGGCATAACGTTCACTTGGAAGGAAAGATGGAAGATACGCCGAAATCACAACCCATCTCAACACAAATTCAGGAGATTGCGGAGCAAGCGATCGCATATCCAGAAGCGTTCAGGAACCTGGCACATCGGATAGATGAAGCGTGGTTGAGGGAAGCATACCGACAAACAAACAAGAGCAGTGCGGCCGGGGTAGACGGGATAACCGCAGTAGCATATGGGGTGAACCTGGAACAGAACCTGGCAGAGTTGCACGAGCGATTGAAGAGTGGACGGTACAAAGCCCCGCCGGTGGAGCGGGTGTGGATCGATAAGGAAGACGGGCAGAAAAGGCCAATCGGCAAACCGACGTTTGAGGACAAGATTGTCCAGAGAGCGGTGGTAATGCTGTTAGAGCCGATCTATGAGCAAGAATTTTATGGATATTCGCACGGCTTCCGGACAGGACACAGCCCGCATCAAGCGTTGCACGAATTACGAGAACAGTGCCAGCACCTGAATATCAACTGGATCATCGATGCAGATGTGAGCAGATTTTTCGATGAGATAGGACACGACCAACTGCGAGAATTTATGAAGCAGCGGGTTAATGATGGGGGGATATTGAAGTTAATTGGGAAATGGTTAAAGGCAGGGGTGATGGAAGAAGGAAAGCTCACCTACGCGGAGAAAGGCTCCCCGCAAGGGGGCGTGATCAGTCCCTTATTAGCGAATATATATCTCCATTATGTTTTGGATGAATGGTACGAACAAGAGGTAAAGCCGCGGCTAAAAGGGCGGAGTTTTCTGATCCGATATGCAGATGATTTTGTAATAGGCTGCGAATTGGAAAGTGATGCTCGGCGGATAATGGAAGTGTTACCGCTCCGGTTTAGCCGCTACGGACTAACCATCCATCCGGAAAAGACAAAGCTGGTCAACTTTGGCAAACCGCCAAAGAATGGACAATCCGGCCCGAAGAAAGAGACCTTTGATTTTCTGGGGTTCACTCACTACTGGGCCAAGTCGCAACGAGGATACTGGGTCATCAAAAGAAAGACAGCCCGGAAACGACAACGACGGAGTATCAAAACATTGTGGAACTGGTGTAAAGAAAACCGACATCTCCCGATAGAGGAACAATACCAAATGTTGTGCTTGAAGATACAAGGGCACTATCAGTATTATGGTATCCGGAGTAACTATCGCCAACTTGAGGAATTTTATCAACAGGTGATGGCTGGGTGGAGGTATTGGCTAAACCGCCGAGATCAACAAAGAAAAGTGATATGGGAAAAGTTCAAAGAAATAGTGACCAACTTTAGCTTGCCAAA
Source organism: bacterium (assembly GCA_024228495.1). Taxonomy (GTDB): domain Bacteria; phylum Pseudomonadota; class Alphaproteobacteria; order Rhizobiales; family JAKIUO01; genus JAKIUO01. Next base: position 1,986 of record JAAETJ010000829.1, read on the forward strand.
ACCACGAATAATCCACGCCATCTGAACAGCTTGAGGGTAGCAAAGTTATGCGCCAATCGGGGTTTCGCCTGATTGGTTTTCACTTTGGTCAAAAGAGGTGAAACCGAGGAACCGGATGAGCGAATTGTTCACGTCCGGATCTGTGGGGGGAGCG
>JAAETJ010000830.1 GCA_024228495.1 bacterium
CCAGAGTGTCAGGCCGCATTTGAAGCGCTTAAGGCTGAGCTAATCAGTTCCAGTGTTATGGCATATCCGGACATGACGCGGCCCTTTTATCTTGAGACCGATGCCAGCATGAAGGGTTTAGGGGTGATTTTGTCCCAAAAGGATAGGAATTACAAAAATCATCTACGCCCGATTCTGTCTGGTAGTCGTGTTTTAAAAGATGCTGAGACAAGATACTGCGCGTCCGAACTCGAAGCCCTGGCTATTGTATGGGCCCTTAAGCGACATAACGCCATATTGTGGAACCAAACTGTTTACGTGATCACAGATCACGAGGCGCTTAAAAAGCTGATGGCCGTCAAAGAGCCTGCGACTCCAAAGTTAGCTCGCTATGTGGAGTTAATGAGTACCTATGGAATAACCAATAATAGGATACTGTATAGGCCCGGTTTAAAGAACCAAGCGCCCGACGCATTAAGTAGGTACGCGCTACCTCTTGACCCGAACGAGACAGGTATGGATTTGGAGAATGACTCTAGTGTGCATTTGTTGCAATTTGCGAGTGACATCAATGTGGTTTCTCCTATTGCAAAAGATAGCTCTCCTTTCCAAGACCAATTTCTGAGATTAGAAACATGGCAAGATTGTCGCATGTTACAAAAGCAGAAATGGCGGCGAATGTGCGCGAACAAGCGACGGCACAGGAAGAACCTGCACAAGCAGCGATCGCTAGCGCTCCGGTTGTGCCAGCCCCGGCACCCACCGTGGTTCGCACTGACCTGAAGCATGCCGCGCCCGTAGCGCCTTGATCCCGACGTGGATCAGGTAGCCGACGTTGGAAGCCGTGAGGCCGGTCACGCGGCTGATCTCGCGATAGGCGAGGCCGTGCCGAAACTTGAGTTCCAGTACCTCTTGCTGATCCTCGGGCAGCTTGCGCAGGCTCGCGAGAACATGCGCGAGCGTCTCGCGCTCCTCGAGCGCGGCACCGGGCTCGGGCGTGGTGCTCGACGCACACGCGTCATCGTCCGTGTGGCTCATTCGGTTCTCCTTGCGGCGCA
>JAAETJ010000831.1 GCA_024228495.1 bacterium
ACGCACGGAGGGACCCGTGCAGTCCTCAAACGGGAATCAGTTGGCACTGTGCTAAAAGTCTAGGGATGGACGGTGAACCGTAAATGCGATCCGCGAAGCGGGAGCGTACAACACGCGCGAGCGTGCGCGCGCTCGCGCGTATAGTTTTACTTTTAATACTTTTCGGAGTCCTTTTCTTGTTTTAAATCAATGGATTGCAAGCCTATTAAGGGAGGGATTGACTACCAATTAAGGGGGTTATATATCATTCCTTTTTAGGAGTAATATATAACCCCCTTTTAAGCACAGATAAACTTTCATGGATAATGCACTCGTAGTCAAAAGCAATGATTTGGTGGAAGCGAGCTACAGGCTGTCTGTCGCTGAACAGCGCCTAGTTTTGACGGCCATCAGCAAAGTTGATCGTTTTCGCCCGATCAGTGACCAGGAGAAGTATGAGGTCACCGCTGCGGAGCTGGCTCAGGTTTGCGGGAACCACATCAAAACGGCTTACAGGGATTTGCAAAGCGCCTGTGAGCAGCTTTTCGAGCGACGGGTAACGGTCTACACAGACGGGAAAAAGATTGTGACCAGATGGGTACAGGCTGTGATCTATAGCGAGGGATCAGCAGAACTGATGTTCAGCGCTCCCATTGCTCCATACCTAACCAACTTAAAAGCCCAATTCACCCAATACTGTCTGTCCGACGTGGCTCGAATGAGCAGCGCATACGCTATCCGGCTTTATGAGCTGTTGGTACAGTGGGGCAACGCAAAGACCCGTGAAGTAGAAGTCGAATGGTTACGGGAAGTTCTCCAACTGGATGGTAAATACCCAGCAATCAAAGATTTCAAACTATATGTGATTGAAAAAGCCGTGCAACAGATCAACGAATTCAGCCCGTTGTCGGTGAGCTACAGCCAACGCAAGACAGGGAGGCGAATAACACATCTCATTTTTAAATTTCAGTCGAAGGTAGACAAAGGTCGAAAGAAGCCCAGCCCCCAACTGACCCCGGATTACATCACAGCCAACGCCAAACCGGGCGAAACCTGGCAACAGGCAACGGATCGCCTGAAACGCAAGAACACCGAAAAAGCCAAGGCGGCACCACAATAGGGGGTATTGGGCGAGTAGAACGGCCAGATTGCTCTGGCCGAACCCTCTCAGAACCGGACGTGCGGAACTACCGCATCCGGCTCCCGAGCAAACAGACGTCCCCACGTCAGTTCA
>JAAETJ010000832.1 GCA_024228495.1 bacterium
AAGTACCCGCAGCCAAAGGCTGTTGGAAGAACCTATAATCAACAATGAGTTGCTTCGGGACACGGAGCACCGGTAGTGCACCAGATGCACCAGAAACACCATCAAAACACTCCTGTTCCTATAAGAAAAAAAGGTTCTATGTGTCGACGTGCGTGCGCCAGAGGACTCGGCACGTCCACGTGTTTTTCCATATGAACACCCTTTTTTGCTGGTTTTACTGGTGCATCTGGTGCACTTTGTAACATCGGCAAAATGCCGGGCAATTATGCTGTGGCGCGGGTGTGAATGAGGTCTGGTAGTGGTAAAATTTCTGTGGCGCCGGGGACGGACAGACGGTGGCCGAGATAGTCCCAGAACGACAGGCCCAACTTGGCGCAGGTTTTCATCAGCGACAGGAAGGCGTCGCGGCAGTCGCGCCCCTGGTCTGAGCGGGTGCCGCCGGAGATCATACGTTTTATCACGCTTGCGCGAATGTCGTTTTCCGAGCCGTTGGTGTGCAGCGGGATTTCTGGGCGCTCCAGCACCCGCAGCATTTCGTCTTTTTTGGCAAGCAGCCTTTCAAGCAGCCGGTCGAGCGTGACAAAGCCGGTTTTGGTAGAAAAGATATTTTTGAAGCGTCGCCGCAGTTCATATTTGCGCTGCTTTGTCGGTTCATCCTGATATTCCTTGATGTCGGCATACAGCCACCATATCCGACTGCGAATTCGCTCTTTGGCCTTGCACTTTTTCTCGCAAAAAGTCTCCAGAGCATGAACAAGCCGTTCGGCATGCACCCAGCAGGAAGCATGGTCGCCGACCCTGAACTGACCGGCTCCATCAGAAATAATCACCGTACCCTCAAGCAATCCCATGGTTGTGATCCGACCCCAGCACGCTCCTTCCGAAGCAATACGCTTATGGTAGGATTTTTTGATTTTGAGTTTTTTCAGATGCGCCAGCCAGGCTTTTTGGTCGGCAAGGCATTTGGTCTTGTGGGCCGCCAATTGCTCAATGATTTTTTTGGGCAGACCGCGGTCGCCAAGATAATCAAGTGCTGCCTGATTGATCTCGTAACTCTCGTCTCCGGCCCGCAAAATCTCCAGATAATTCAGGCGGCTTTTGGAAAAAGATGTTTTGAACCAGGCAAAATAATTATTGCCGATCTGAGTGCAATAGCCGTTCTTTGCCTTGTGGCGGGCACCGGTATCATCGGTGGTGACCCAGTCAGAAAACTTGAGACCGGCGTATAAAATACCGGATGCCTCATCAAGAAACGTACTATTGTTATCGTTTAAAAAACGCCCGATTGAGCGCTGCGAAATGATCATGCCAAAATCGTGCATCTGCTTGGTGAGAAGCGGCAGGGTTACCCGGCACAAATGATATTGCGACAGGACAAAGCGCCTGATATTGGGGCCGAAGCCGCCTTGAATGCCTTCTGGCAAATCCGCTACGATCGTCCTGCCGTCCGGCGTCTTCCAGCGCCCGCGCCGATAACGCACAGTCCATGGCATGATGATCAGATCCTGCACGAGATAATCCTCATAGCCCTTGAAAACCGAGCCTTCGGGGAGATTGTCGGGTTTGAGAATTTTGGTCTCGTTGATTTTCAGCTTGTCGTTTTTCCTGCCACGGCCGCGCCTTTTCTTCCTGCCCTTTTTGCCCGAGCGAGGGCGGGCCTCCTTCTCCATGCCGGAGGGCTTGAGTTTCGGCTTCTCATTGAGCCCCTTCAGCCGCGCAATCTCGTCGCGCTGTTCCTGAATTATCTTTTTGAGACTGGAAATCTCCTCCAGGGCCTGCACCAGCAAAGCCTTCAGTTCGTCGGGGTTCAGTTCAGTAATATCAAGAGATGATTCGGCCATAAACCAAGCTGAATCAAAAAATAAGTTCTATTCGAGTCCTCATGCCGAAATATCCCAACCCGGCCTTTTGCCGATGTTACAAGAAGAGCTCGACCTTGAATATGTCATGGTTGATGGCTCCATCATCAAGGTTCATCGCCATGGAATGGGCGCAAAAGAGGGACTCTCAATCAGGCCATAGGTAAATCCCGGGGCGGTATGACGACGAAAATACTGGCACTTGTCGACGGATTGGGAAATCTGGCGCGGTTTTCGATCCTGCCAGGTCAGCGCGGTGAGACAATGGGCGTGGAGAATTTGATCGAGGGCATTGAGTGCGGTGCTTTTCTTGGCGACAAGGCTTATGATGCCGATTGGCTGCGCGAAATGCTTGAAAGCC
>JAAETJ010000833.1 GCA_024228495.1 bacterium
AGTTCGCGAAACGTTCGACTTGTATATTGCGTCAGCTAAGGTAAAAAAATCCAGTTTGGAATCGTGCTTAAGGGTTGATTGGGCGTATTGAATAAATTTCTTTTGTACGCTGCGTTTGTGAGTCAGATCCATGTTCAAGTAAACCGTGGTGGATTGGATATTTTCGTGTCCCAGGCGGATTTTGATATCGGTAATGGATTTACCGCAGCAAAGCATATTGACGGCCCGTGAATGACGAAAACTGTGTGCCGCATTGATGGATTTAAGGCGTTTGGGCAGCAGGGCGCGGCGAAGATATTTTTGGCACAGCCGGTGGATGCCCGAGCGCGTTAATGCTTGTCCGCGCTGGTTGATAAAAAGCCGATGGCGATACAGCGGTTTTGGAGTGGTGCGATATTTTTGGATATACAGTGTGAGCAGTTCGCAGGTTTTAGGCCACAGCTCAATCTGACGGAAGCGGTTGCCTTTACCCAAGATGGCCAGTGTTTGATTGTGGCCATCGAAGTAGTCCAGATTCAGGGTTGCGATTTCGGTTGCCCGGGCGCCGGAGCCAAAGAACAGATGCAGCAGACAATAATCTCGCAAGCCTTCACTTTTGTTCAGATCAACAACGTTGAAGACATCCATGATCTCTTCCGGATACAGGTAGCCGATGAGTTTTTTTTGCATGCGTTTTTGAGGGATGCTCAGGATCTGTTGGGCCAGTTGTCGGTGCTGCGGATACATGAAACGGATCATCTTGGCCAGTGATTTAATGGCCACCAGTCGCAGGTTACGGGTGCGGGCGGTATTTTTGCGTTTTTCTTCCAGGTGATTGAGAAAGGATAGGATCAGCTCAACTGAGAGGTGTTCGATGCGCAATGAGGCGATTTTGATGTGATAATAGTCGGCGGCAAAGGGCAAAAACAGCCGATAGGCATCGCGATAGGAATGGATGGTTTTCTCACTGCTGCCTTTGATGCGAGGCAGATATTGGGCAAAGAACTGATTGAGGCAGGCTGACAGTTTCATGGGTTGTGCCTTTGTGTAGAGATAAAGTTGACCAGGTGGTGTCGATGCTCGGCATCAAGCAGTTTGAGATACTTGGCCGTGTGTTTGTACTCGCTGTGGCCCAGGTAGGCGGCCAGCACCGGCAGGGCATGTTGGGGGGATTTGCCCTGCGCTTTAATGCGCTTTAGGGTGTTGACAGCGAAGCTGTGCCTCAGGCAATGAGGCGTGGGAGCGCCGATATTGGTGTTGCCGATCGTTTTTCGGCGACACTTGAGTCCGATATCGCCGACGGCCTGGTGAAAACGACGGCGGATGAACTCGTCGTAGAAGGGTTTTTCTTTGCTTAGCGCCATCAGATAGGGGTTGGTATCCGCACACCAAAACGTACGGCGTACGGCCAGATAATTGATAATTTCGGCGGCCACCGCTTTGGGTATGGGAATCAGACGATCTTTTTTAAACTTGGTCTTTTCAATATAAAGCGTGTTGTCGTCGGCGCGGAAGTGATGTTGCTTAAGCCGCAAGGGTTCATAAATACGCATACCGCATCGTGCCAGAAGTAAAATGGCCAGATAG
>JAAETJ010000834.1 GCA_024228495.1 bacterium
AACAAAGCTGAACGCGAAATGATTGTGGTGGCGACCTCGGCGAGAAATCAATGTCAATACTGTGTTATCGCCCACGGTGCTATTTTGCGTATTCGTGCAAAAAACCCGTTGATAGCCGACCAACTGGCCACCAATTACCGTAAAGCAGATATTAGTGAGCGGCAAAAAATCATGCTCGATTTCGCCCTAAAAGTCTCTCGCGAGGCAGAGCTGGTGGACGATGCTGATTATGAACTACTCAACCAGCATGGTTTTGATAATGAAGATATTTGGGATATAGGAGCGATCAGTGCCTTTTTTGGCCTCTCCAACCGGATGGTGAACCTCACCAGCATGCGCACCAACGAGGAATTTTACCTGATGGGGCGCCTACCGCCAAAATAAACTCAACTCATATACATGCCGCCATTAACCGGCAGATTTGCGCCTGTCATATAAGCGTTTTGATCTTCGGTCAAGAAGCAGACGGAATGTGCGATTTCTTCTGGCGACGCCAGACGCCCAATTGGTACTTGGTCAACGATGGCTTCCAGGATTTCACCTGGCATGGCTTTGGT
>JAAETJ010000835.1 GCA_024228495.1 bacterium
GGAACCTTAAAAGCCAACCGGTTTGGTCTCGCCGCGAGGAGCCAAATTTGTCTGAATCCAGTTTGGCGGGTGGGCTCTGAGGGCTCGCGTAGCGAGCCCGAACGGCACGAGGCTGAGCGCAGCGAAGCCGCAGGGCCGGAGCCCACCCAGCCAAACTGGATTCAGACAAATTTGGCGACGAAGCGGCGAGACCAAACCGGTGGCTTGATTGAATCAAGACTAGCGTAAAGTTGCCCCCCCCCCCCCCTCTGGCTACGGCCCTGATTAGCTACACAGACACTGAATTTTCTGCCGTAATAGGAATCCGTTAAATGGGCAAAAGAAGGTGGAGCTGATTTTATCATTGCGGAAACCTACTTGGATTATGGAGAAGCTGCCATTGCCTTGGATGTCATCAAACAATTTGGTTCGTGACGTGTCCGTTCTGAAACCAGACATATTACACAGAAATGTCACAATGAAACGTCAACTACACGGGTTCTCGATAATCACTCAATAAGCCATACAGAAGTATGATATTGATGAATGGTGATGATGATCCCCCATCGCACTTAATGA
>JAAETJ010000836.1 GCA_024228495.1 bacterium
CAGAATCCCGGTACCTTTCTGCAGAGATAATATCGCGAAGTGACGATGAGTTCACAATTCAGATCAGCATTCCCTATATTGCTTCCATGCTGAAATCAGAGGAGATCATTCAGACTCAGCTTAACGAAGCGGGTGTTAAGGCAACGCAGGAGGTGCTAAGCCGGTTTGATACGGACGGCTCGCCGATTCAGCATGGTCCGACGACATTTTTCAGCAAAGGCAAAGAGCCCAAAGCGTATCAAACACCGTACGGTCCAGCGGTCGTTGATCGGCATGTTTATCAAACGGCCAAGGGAGGAAAGACCTTTTGTCCGCTGGAGCATGATGCGCGCATTATCATCACCTCGACCCCGAAATTTGCCAGAACAGTCGCCTCAAAATATTCGGACTTGGGTGGTTCGCGCGTGCAAGCCGACCTGAAGGAGAACCATGGTCGAGTTGTGGCGCGCTCCTATATCCAGAATGTTGCCGAAGCGGTTAGCACTGTGGTGGAGGCCAAAGAGGACCAATGGAAGTATCAGACACCGGCGATAGATAAGAAGGTCAGCTCAATTGCCATTGGCATGGATGGGACAACTATGTTGCTGTGCCAAGACGGCTATCGAGAAGCCATGGTGGGCACGATCGTGCTGTATGACAAAGAAGGAAAAAGGCAACATACGAACTACCTAGCTGCCACGCCAGAGCACGGAAAAGAGCCCTTTTTAGCGCGACTGCAAGGAGAGATCGCGCATATTAAAGCGGACTTTCCTGATGCTTATTACGTCGGTTTGGCGGATGGGGCCAAGTGTAACTGGACGTTTCTGGAACAACATACCGACACGCAAGTAATTGATTTTTGGCATGCAACGGAATATTTGGCAAAGGCAGCTGGCGTCATGTTCCCGGGAAAAAAGCAGATGCAAGCAAAGGCTGACTGGCTCGATCAAGCATGTCACAAATTGAAGCATACTGTTGGTGGCGCTACCCGGCTGTGGAATGAGATGAAAACATTTGATGAGCAGAACGAACTGC
>JAAETJ010000837.1 GCA_024228495.1 bacterium
CGACTGCGCGGCCGACAGACAAACCGCTTCGGTCTTGGCGCCCGGATCACGGTGACCGCGGTTTCGAAGGATGGTGACAGCTTTGTTCGTACTTACTTTATGAACCAAAAGACCGGCTTCGGTAGCGTACCATACCTGGCACACATAGGGCTGTTGGATGCGGTGTCGATTCGGGATGTTGAGGTATACTGGCCAGCATCTGGGTGCCGCGCGTCGTACTCAGCACAGCTCAATACCCTCAACTGGCTCGATGAAGCAGATTGCTTTTCCGAATGAGTCTAGCAGTTTGTCGGAGAAGTCAGAACTTCCAAACAAAGAGTCCTTGACCTGCAAATCAGCTTGCTTGCTGTCCTGCCGCCAAACCATCTGGCTCGTTTCATTGTCGATAGGGTTGCCCAGCTTGATTTGAGCGCGATTTACAACCAGTACAGTGACCAGGGTGCGCCACCATACGCACCGAAAATACTGTTTGGATGGGAGCAAAATCCATGCCGATGCTTCCAAGAGCAAAGCGGTCAGTTACAAGCGATTGCTGGCTATCGAGGCGTATCTGCAAGCTGAAGTCAATGAGTTGTTCACGTTGGCCGCAACCGCCGATGGGGGTCAATTGCCTGATGATATGAACATTGAGGGCGAGATTGAACGACGTGAACAGCACCCACTGCCATAGGAGTTTTTTGATGACGACAGAAACCATTCTTAAAGAAGTGCCCATGTTTAGCCTGCTGCCAACCGAGTCGCTGAATGAGTTGGTCAAGACCGGGCAAACGCTCTCGTTTGAGGCTGGCCAGGTGGTTTGTAAGGAAGGGGATGAGTCAGACGCGATGTATGTGGTTCTAGTCGGCCAGATACGGGTTTTTAAAACGGACGAAGAGGGGAATGAGGTTGATATTGCCGCGCTCCAATCAGGGGAATTCTTTGGCGAAATGGCCATGTTTGATAACCAACCTCGCTCGGCAACCGTTGATTGTGTAACTGCTTGCCATCTTTTTATGTTGGACAAGGGTGCCTTTATGAACCTGCTCCAAAGTGCCAGCACCCAAGCTATCTCATTTTCAATTCTTTCAGCCCTGGTGAAGCGCGTGCGCGTGATCATGGAGAGATATTTTGATGAGGATTTGGCTCAGAGAACCTTGCAAGCTGAAATGGAGGCGGAGCGGCACCGGTCGTTGGCGCAACTGGTGGCGGGGGTGGCGCATGAATTGAATACGCCGTTGGGGATTGTGAATACGGCCGTTGACATGATTGAAA
>JAAETJ010000838.1 GCA_024228495.1 bacterium
CGCGCCGGTGCGTGATCCCAACAACCCTGAAAAATTGAAATATTTGAATGAGATTGCCGCAGCCACGCCCGGCGAGATTAAGTATTTCAAGGCCGACCTGCTGGATGACGGTTCTTACGCGGAGGCGATGGCCGGTTGCAAACTGGTTTTCCATACTGCTTCGCCCTTTAAAGTGGACGTCAAAGACCCACAGAAAGAGCTGGTCGATCCTGCCAAGCTAGGAACCCGCAATGTGCTCGAGGAAGCCAATCGCATCCCTTATTTGAAGCGGGTTGTTCTGACCAGTAGCTGTGCGGCTATCTATGGTGACAATGCGAATCTGGAAAAAACGCCAAATGGGGTGTTCACTGAAGAGATCTGGAACACCAGTTCAACACTTGCGCACAATCCCTATTCCTATTCAAAAACCGTTGCCGAGAAGGAAGCCTGGAAGATCAATGAAGCCCAGTCCCGTTGGGATCTGGTGGTGATTAACCCTACGCTGGTCATTGGCCCCGGCATCAATCCACACGCCACTTCAGAAAGCTTTAATCTGATAAAACAAATGGGCGACGGCACCTTGAAAGCCGGGGCGCCCAAATGGGGATTCGGCGTGGTGGACGTTCGCGATTTGGCCGAAGCCCACTACAAGGCCGGGTTCACTCCGGAGGCCAAGGGCAGACACATCACTTCCGGACACAATACCGATATGTTTGCCCTGTCCCAGACCTTGCTCAATAAATACGGCAAAGACTATCCGATTCCGCGCAGAGCCTTGCCAAAATGGCTGCTATGGTTAATTGGCCCATTGGTGGACAAAACCATGACGCGCAAAATCATTGCACGGAATATCAATCTGCCGTGGAAAGGTGATAACAGCAAAGGAATAAGCGAACAGGGTATGAGCTATCGTCCTTTGGCAGAGTCCATGAACGATTTCTTCCAGCAAATGGTAGAGAACGGCCTGGTGAAAAAAACTAGCTAAATCTTACGGTCGCCGGAGATGCAGTGAAACCTTTTCTTACCGAAAACATACAAATGTGGGAATTTTTTGAGCCGGGTCTGCGCAAGCGGCTGCCTGAAATTAGCGTAGAGGAAGGCATGACTGAACGCGTGCGCGGTGCCCTGCTGGAAATGTTGCCTAGAAGGCGACGAGAAATTTGACGTGCGCAGCCTGATGAGTCGCATTTGATTGAAATGACACAGCTTGAGCACTGTACCGGGGAACTTTCGTGCGGAGGATCTAGTCGGTGTTGGATGAGTGATTTAGAATTAGGAGAGGTTGAAGAGCCACCATGCCAAG
>JAAETJ010000839.1 GCA_024228495.1 bacterium
CTTGAGGATGGGCGGAGCTATCGATTATTCAATGTCATAGATGACTTTAATCGGGAAGGATTGGCCATGGAGGTGGACTTCTCTCTGCCTGCATCTAGAGTGATACGCACCTTAGATCAGGTGATTGCTTGGAGAGGCAAGCCTAAACAGTTACGCTGCGACAATGGCCCGGAATATATAAGTGGTTTGCTGGCAACTTGGGCCAAAAGCCGGAGTATAGATTTGATATTTATCCAGCCAGGCAACCCTCAACAGAACGCCTATATTGAAAGATATAACCGAACTGTTCGATATGATTGGCTGGCACAGTATCTTTTTAGTAGCATCAAACAAGCGAGTCTTTGACCTCGTGAAAGATTTTGGGACATCCAAGTCCCCAAAATCAACTCGGCCTTCGACAACCTATTAGTGCCCCGGCCGTCCGGGTCAGTGGCACGGCGCGACAATATCGCACGCTCGCTGCCGCTCCGCCGCCCGTTCCCGAAATGCCTCGGCGCCGC
>JAAETJ010000840.1 GCA_024228495.1 bacterium
CCTCACAGAAAACATTATCCGAGTATCCCCAAAACCTTTGCAGAAAATGTCGTTGTTTCATTAGTACTACATTACGACTTTAATTTTGGGACGAGTATCATGGCACATGCTCCCTGATACCACATTCCACCAGAGCCCCGAAGGGGTGTCATCTGTCAGCATCGGGTACAGCCCGATGATCCGAGGCGTAGCCCTCATGAAAGCCCTGAAAGGGCGGTATCACGCTGTGAATGACGCCCTTTCAGGGCTCTTGGGTCCATGCGTCTTCGTTCGCAGGGCTGCACCCTGCGCTGACGGATGAGGCCCTTTCAGGGCGATGCTCGAGCATGCCAGGCCTCAAGAGGCACCATCCGTCATGTGGAGGACATTTTAAAAGTCGTAAAGTAGTAATAATAAATAGTTGGCGGGGAAAAGACAAAAGTCAAGCTAAAGTTTTGATATTTTCGATTCTTGTTTTTATTCGTGAGCAGATTTCATTGAAGAGAACGCAAAGACCCTCTTGTACGCAATCCTATTTGAGTTGTCCAACACACTGTCATTGCAAGGAGCCCGCGACGAAGCAATCCCGGCGAGATTGCCACGCTTCGTTCGCAATGACACTGATGAAGATAAGTCAGGTTCTGAGGTAGGAGAGGTTTAGCCTGTTGATAACCTCCCTGACAGGTTTTTAAGCGCCTGTCAGGGACCGGGGTTTTCAACGGATACCGGATTATGACCGTTCCTGGATTTTCGCCAGTGAGGTGAACACACCTTTTTCGTTCAGACCTTCATACATTCGGCAAAAGAGATCATATAACTCGTCATACAGTTTGGCATTTTCCGGAATCGGTTCGTATTGTCGATCGGCTTTCACCATTTGCGCCACACCTTCCGGAATATCGGCAAAGATCCCGGCGCCGACACCGGCAATGATCGCCGCGCCAACGACCGCTGCGTCAGTGGTTTTCAAGGTTTCGACATGTCGATTATAGATATCCGCCTGCATCTGGTTCCATAAGGGCGATTTAGTCGGCCCTCCCAGGATGCGGATCGTAGAAATCTCAATCCCGGAATCGATCATCGATTGCAGCAGATCCCTCATATCCAGGGTGATACCTTCCATGAAGGCTCTCGCCAGACAACCGCGATCGTGGGCAAAGGTTAAGCCGGTCAGTGTCCCCCGGGCAGCAGGATTCCAACGGGGCGTCGCTGCGCTTGCCAGATAGGGTAGAAAGACCAGGCCTTTTGCTCCGGCAGGGGTTTTGGAGACCATCTCGTTAAGAAGCAGATAAATATCAGTCCCAGCAGCCTCGGCATAGCCTCCTTCCAATGTGGCCATTTCATCGCGGAACCAGCCATAGACTCCGGCAGCTCCGTCCTGATAGCCTTCTAAGAGCCATTTCCCATACATGGCATGATTGGTCACAAAAGTGATTTTATTAGGATCTCGGAAAGGCGTGTCGACATAGGCCACGGCCGCCCCTGCGGTTCCCATTGACACCGAGGCATCTCCCGGATTCACAACTCCCGATCCGACTGCCGCACTATTTTGATCGCCCGCGCCGACACAGATTGGCGTCCCCTCGGCAAAACCACTCCGGGCGGCTGCTTCCTGTGAGACCGTGCCGACTTGTGTGCTCGACGGAGTCGGTTCAGGCAGGAGCGCTTTCTCAATCTCAAACATGTCCAGGAGCGTGTCGCTCCATGTAAACGTATAGGGATCCCAGAACCCGTAATACCGGGCATCCGACACATCGTTATAATAGCCGTCAGCCCCCATCGCAGCGACAGCATAATCGTGCGCCTGTACGACTTTATGGACCTTTTGCCAATTCTGCGGTTCATTTTTCCTCACCCACAGTATTTTGGAGAGCATCCAGGTCGTATTATTCGGGAATCCGGTAATCTCATGATACTCATCATCCGTAATTTTGGCGCGAATATCCTCGACTTCAGCCATCGTACGGTTATCCTGCCAGGAGATCATCGGTCTGACCAGCTTGCCCTCTTTATCGAGAAAGATCGAACAACAACGCTGAGCGGAAAACGACACAGCGGCGATGTCAGTCGGATCGACGCCGGATTCGCTAATCGCTTCTTTCGCCGCCTCCATCATCTTTGAGATCATCAGAGGCGCATCCTGCTCCACCCATCCCGGTTTCGGGTAGGTGCAGGGGTATTCCCGGTATCCGCCGCCGAGCACAGCCCCCTGAAGATCGAAAATAATCGCTTTTGAACCAGTGGTGCCGATATCAATACCGGCCAGATATTTTTTTGCCATAAGAAAGCCTGCTCTGCAAAACGTAGACAAATGTAGGCATTTTATCTACCCTTTCGCTTCCTGCTTCACCCATACTGGTTGTCTCAGTCACTCAACGACTGACACAGAGCCGTCATGTCCACAGGCGTCTATTGGGGGTTTGGGGTGAGCCCTCCCTACCGCGTTCATTTGATTGCGGCATTCACATCACGATCGTTCACCATTCCGCACGTTGTACGCACAGACGTTCGATCTGTCAAGCTTAATTTTGGGTTGATATTGCCGCAACATGAACACCTCAATTTCTATTGAGAATTATCGCCGGGGCCGACCAACAATTCCATCTTCTTCACAAATTTCGATCCAATATTCGGTAATTTCTTTGGCATAACTCATAATAAGTAGTTATAAGTTGATCTTTTGCACTTTTGAAATGCCAAACTTGAGATAGCGATCTTGAAATTACCGGGGATGTCGTCGACCGTTCTTAAGCGATAGTCTCTGTTGTTCAGGAGCGTGAGCAACTCGTCATGAGAATTGCGGCAATTTTTCCTTGCAAATATTGTCACTACCTCTATCATAATTTGTAGGAGTTATGGATGTCGAACATCCTTTTTCGACTATTCCTGAAGAACAACTGATTCATCGCGCTATCGACGCGCTTTTCGAACGATTAGGTCCTGTGGAAACACACAGGTTTCTGAGCTTGCCTCGACAGCAACGCATGGAATCGGTGGAGCGTCATCACCCAGTGGCAAGCGACATGACAAAAAGAAGAATCCTTTGATGCGGTCTTTGGCGGGCAATAACCATGTACGTAGCAACACAAGGAGAGAACATGGAAGCA
>JAAETJ010000841.1 GCA_024228495.1 bacterium
CAACACTCAGTTTGAGATCAAGTGCCTTCAATACACTTATCATTGTTGAGAGTGTTGGATTGCCGGCAGAACCAACAGCCTTGTACAACGCTTCACGCGTGATGCCCGCCTTGCCTGCAACTTGAGTCATACCCTCAGCGCGGGCACCTGTGTTAATCGCATTAAGCAAATATTCTTGACTACCGCTTTCAAAGGCGTCTGCGATAAGCTCTAACCGAGATTCATCTGTATCAAGAAACTCGGCGGCGTCGAATGGTTTTGTTTTTATTGTCATGTTATAACTCCTTGGCCATCTTCTTGGCTATCTTGATATCTTTATCCTGTGAGCTTTTGTTGCCACCGCACAGAAGAATGATAATTTCATCGCCCTTTTTCACAAAGTACACTCTCGTAACCTTTGCCGACATCGACGCGAAGTTCACCAAGCCCAGCCATGCGGCCAACTCGCGCCCGGATTTGAACTGACTTGCATCGCCGATTGTGGCGACGAGTGCAGTTGCGGTGATCACACCAATGCCGGGGATGGTTTCCAGTCTGCGGCTGGCTTCATTATTTTTGTGCCAGGCCTTCAGCTTCTTCTCAAGTGTGGTGATTTGTTCTTTCACGCCATGCAACTGGTTCACCAGAAACCCAAGTGCATCTCGCGCCACTGCGGGTATTCTATCATCTTTGTCATCATGGATTATCGCCACCAGCTCGCCCACCCTGAATG
>JAAETJ010000842.1 GCA_024228495.1 bacterium
ATGCGCGAAGCGCTCGTTTCAAATGATATTCGTATTGTGCCGGTGTCAGAGATTGCCGGCAAGTAGCAAACCCAGAACTGGAAAAGAACCATGGCCAAAATCGAGATCAAGTCACCAATACCGGGAACTTTCTATCGAAAACCATCTCCTGATAGTCCCCACTTCAAGGAGGATGGCGAGGATGTAGCTGATGGGGATGTCATTGGGCTGGTCGAAGTAATGAAAACGTTTCACGAAGTACCGGCGGGAGTTAGCGGGAAATCCATCAAATTCCTGATTGAAGATTCTGAGCCAATTATGGCTGGTCAGGTTATTGCAGAGGTTGAAGCGTGAATATCCGCAGCATTTTGATAGCCAACCGTGGAGAAATTGCAGTACGCATCATTCGCGCCGCAAAAGCGCTCGGCCTGCGAACGGTGCAGGTTTATAGTGATGCCGACAAGGATTCACTTGCTGTGCGCATGGCGGACGAGGCAATTGCTATCGGTCCACCAGCTGCAGCAAAATCATATCTGAACATTGATGCGATAATGAATGCTGCACGCCAGGCTAAGGTAGAGGCGATACATCCGGGTTACGGATTTCTTTCAGAAAGTGCTGACTTCGCTGATGCGGTCG
>JAAETJ010000843.1 GCA_024228495.1 bacterium
TAAAAGGGAAATTGCCGAAATACGGACTCACATTCTGAAACATGACAATTGAGGCGAAAAATTGCCCACACAATGATCCATCTGCAGGCATCATATTCGGTGAATTTTAAATCAAAGGCGTTTATGGATGGACACTAACTAGCACTGCGTTTGCTATAGCCTTGTTTAGTGGTAACTGTTCAGACCCCCAGCTAAAATAATCTCCCAAAAACTGAATATAATACTTGACAGGGTTTTGCCCAGATTTTTCAAAATATGATACGCCCAGGCACCTATTTCATTGCCATCCCTAACAGCCCCGCTGTTGACACTCAACGCTCTGTCTTCAACAATTCATCACACGGGCTTGTGTCAAACTAAAAAACCCCTCAAAATCACTCACAGGAGGCAAAATTCAACTTTCAGAATCCATGAGATAATAAGGGACAATAATTTCCCTTATCTGAGATCTCATGGCATTTCACAAACCGGTGCTTATTTCTATGGATGAAGACTACATCCACAAGCTCGCCAAAGAGGATCCTGAGGCGTTGATCAAACTGAGCTTGAACCTTATTGATGATCTCAAGGGGGCGCTTGAGCGTGAGGAGCAATACCCTGCACCGTTACTATCAAATAGATTGCCCGCATTGTGGGTTGAAAAATCAAAGCCTGCCAGAACGAGCGGCCCTCGATCAATTGGGCTGGCCGGGTGTTGGCCTGACTCAATGGCGCTTGATAGGGCCAAGTCTTGCCGTCTTAATTGTCTATCTGTCGATGGAAATGCGCTTAACGTGTCGTCAGATCAAACGTTTCTTATCCGATTTTTTAGGTCTTGAACTCAGTGTAGGCAGTATCCAAAACTGTAAGATCGAAGCCGCCCGCGCCCTGGCACTGGTTGAGGAGCGATTGGTCGAGTATAGGCGGAACAAACGCCCTATTCGTGGCTACTCCAATCTATCCATCCGGAGTACAGCAATCCCCATCGCGGCTGAGGCGGCCACAGATGCAGTTGGGGCGTTAACGCGATGAAACCGCAGCTTGCCATTGTTTTTTTGCTGGTAAACACCATCAATAAAAAGAGCGTGGAAGTGTAGATTGAGTGCTGATCCAAATCACTGTATCGGTGTGACGGCACCCGTGTGTACTGTCGCTTTTTTGAAACCGGCTTTTTTGATCAGATGTGTTGAGATTCTCCGGTTTACAATACCCAGCACTTTAGTGACCACCTGCGGATTGCTGGCCAATAAGAATCTTAAGGGATAGGGAAAACTGAGCACCCATTGACGTATCGGCTTGTGGGGTAAGACGTCATCCGCCAACAGTGCAGTGGTGTCCACCATGCGCTTGCACCACAAATGTAGCAAAATCCTCGGCGTTTGCAGCTGAAGGCCACCAGATGGTCGTGGTGGCAGTCTTCGCAACAGACTCGAAGAAATCCATGCTCTAATCGGCCGCCA
>JAAETJ010000844.1 GCA_024228495.1 bacterium
GCGGGTTTGAGGTTTTCCAGTTTGATATGACGCAATTCCATAAGATTTACTCCTTTTGGGTTGTGGTTGGTCAGGATTTGACCGGTGATTGACACTTTGCGAGATAATCAGGCAGATCGATCTGGTTGCACGAAACTTCATCAAACAGGCCAATGTCACAGGGTTTTTGCTGTGCGTTGGGATTGCGCTTCGGCTGCAATGGTCGGTTGGCCATGACAGACAGTTGATCGCTCAATGTAATGGGCAAACACCCGAAACGAGTGTCTGGTCTCCAGCTTCGGTGTGTTGGCTTTGTAGCGAAGGCTTGCCGCTCATGCCGCTGCCTCCTGCTCTTTCTCCTGGCTGTCGAATGCCAGCAGGAATTCGGCTGCTTTTGAGGCCTGACTGGCGGCGCGGAATATGGCGCGCTTGTCTTCTTTCAATATTTTCAACCAACTGGCCAAATAGTCGGCATGGCGAACGGTTGGAACAATACTCAGGGCAGCACATGTGAAAGCTGCGGTCATCTCAGCAATCAATTCTTCACGCGCATAGGATTTGGTTTTGAAGCGTCCGGATTGATCGCGGTCAAGTCGTTTGGCGTGGCCTGTCCAGTGGCCCAATTCGTGAAAGAATGTGCGATAATAGTCGATCTGCTCAAAGAAAGCCGGTTGTGGTGGCAGTTGAACGAA
>JAAETJ010000845.1 GCA_024228495.1 bacterium
TAATTGACACCGGACCGGGCATCCCTGATGACCTACGGGAAAAGATCTTCGAACCGCTTTTAAGCACCAAGAGCTTCGGCGTCGGCTTGGGACTTGCCATTGTCAAAGATATCATGGCGGAACACGGCGGGGGGATTGAGATCGAGAGCGAACCGGGTAAGGGGACGGAGGTGGTTTTGTGGCTGCCTATCAATTGAAAGGGGCCATAGCCTATAGTGCAAAAAGGAGCAACTAAATGAAAAGAATAAAGATTCTAGTCGTGGACGACGACCGGGATTTTGCCGAAAGCCTGGTCTTTGTGCTGGAAGGTAGGGGCTATGAGGTGGAGGTGGCCCACACCGGGGAAGCGGCCATCCGGAAATTTCAGAACAATGACTTTGACATCGCTTTCATGGATGTAAAGCTGCCGGGAAAGAACGGTGTGGAGAGCTACATGGAAATCCGCAAATTCAAGTCCGATGCCAAAGTGGTGATGATGACTGGCTACAGTGTTGAGCAGCTTCTGGA
>JAAETJ010000846.1 GCA_024228495.1 bacterium
GAACCCACGATCAACAGTGTGAGCGATTGCAGCGCGAGCATGACCGAGCCGGACAGTACGCTGACCACGCCGATGATGAAAACGTTGCGTCTGCCCAGGCGGTGGACGATGAGTGGGATAAGCATCGCACCCAGGACCCCGGTAAGGCCCCATACGAAAAACAGCACGCTGACCTTTTGCGCATTGCCGAGATGGCGTAGCGCTTCTACCGGGATGAGCGCGGCAGGCAGGGTCCAGCAGAGGACGATTGCGCCCGATAGCAGCGCCAGCGGCAGGGCCGCGTCCAGGTCCCGAATACCGAGCCACTCGGTGAGGGTTGATATCTTGCTCATGGTTGTATTCTGCGCCTTTTCAATTGAATACTAATCCCAGCTTCAAGATAAGTCGCTTTTTACCATTGACACCCAGGCGGCGGCTTTGGGTCGTAAATAGCCGCTGGCATTTGGATTTTGAGCGTCTGCTATGCGGAAACTTTTTGGTTTTGGAAGGAAGATTTTTCAAACTTCGGATTTAGCACGATCCATCGGCAATAATTTCTCCAAAGCTGACACTGGCAAATACCTCATCAGAGGCAATCTTCGGCCAGGA
>JAAETJ010000847.1 GCA_024228495.1 bacterium
CAGCGTTTTGACGTCAAACCTGACCTGACTTGCCTGGGCAAGATGATCGGCGGCGGGTTCCCGGTTGGCGCCCTGGCCGGGCATAGCAACGTCATGGATGTTTTTAGCGATGGTGAAAACGGGTTACGCCTGCCTCATTCAGGCACTTTTTCCGCCACTCCCATAACTATGACCGCCGGTCTGGTTTCCATGGAACACTTCAATAAGGAGGCCATCACCCGGTTAAACAAGCTGGGGGACTATGCACGCGCCAGCATAGGCGAGGCCATAAAAGCCGCCGACATTCCGGCAAGCGTTGCCGGGACCGGATCGCTGCTGCGCATCCATCTCAAAGCCAGTGCTCCACGAAATTACCGGGAAGCTCATATGAGTGCCGCCGAGCACCAGGCTCTGAGTGCGATGATTACAGCACTTTATGATGAAGGCATCATGATGATTCATACAGGTGCGGCGGCGCTCTCAACACCGATGGGAAATAACGAGATCGATCAGCTTACCGAAGCGGTGTTCAAATCTCTCCTCTGCGTCAGGCCATTGATTGTCGACAGTATGTCGTGAGAAATTGAAATACGGGCTTTATGGTAGAGCTACTTTCAAAGGCAGATTGAGCGTAAGCGTGGGCCCAAATCTCAAAAAATCAAGTAATGTCGGTTACTGCCACCGTAACTCGGGTAACGTGATGGGGTAGTGCGGGAACAACAAGGCGGGCAAGACGGGCCATGCTTTATGTTATTCTATTTAGTGCATTTGGTAAACCGTCACCGTAAATCCAGTCTCAGGGCATCAGCGTCTTCAGTGGGCAGAAAAACCCCGTTGCTGGCATAGTCTCTGTGTTGGTAACTGCCATATTCGGTCAAATCACCCAACAGGTCTGAAAATTGACTGGTCAACTTCGTCGGTATCAGATGATGGCCCTGAAACAGGTTGACACGCCCCTTTTCCGGCGAAAACACATTGCCCGAGCCGGTCGCCTCTTTAACCGTATATCCCGGCCCGGAGGGCTTGTTCGCGAAACCATCGGCAAAATCGGTTATTTCAATCATATTCAATATCCTTATTCGGCGATATCTTTTGTGTGAGCCCGCAGTTTCACACCGCCAAGCCCGGCCTCTTCAATGCGGGCAACAAACTCATCGGAGAAAAATACATCATGTGTACGCCGATCGACCCAGGCATGGTGGTTGCCGATGATCGCTTTGTTCAGGGTAAGTTTGGTTGGGCCGGGGCCGCTGGGCGCATAGTAAATACCGTCATGGGTAATGCCGTTATCAAATGTCTGAACTTTACCCTTTTGAATCACGTTCGATTTTTCCGGGATCAACGCCGTATCGAGCAGCACACTGACAACAAACAGATAGTATTGGCCTTCAACCGGTCCGCCATCTTTGCGCCGCACGTCAAGCGGGAAAAACTGGTGCGCACCCGGTTCCTGTTCCTCAAGAATGTCTTTAAAAGCCTGGGAAACACCAAGGTCTTCCCGGATTGAAAAATAGTCCGGAAGCGTCTTCCATTTCCATTTTCCGTCAATTTCAATTTCCCGCGGCGCCTTGTCCACCGGTTCAAACGGGACACCCTGGCCGCTGCGCCCGTGCCCCCCCCCCATAACCATTTTCCATTCCTCCGGCTTGTTGATGAATTTGACATCAGGTCTGAAACGATCCTCATTCGAGGTGAATACGATATAGGCCACTACGATCTTTCTCCTTTTTCAAACCACTCGCACACCACCCCGGTCGGCACCAGATGGTGGGCCTGGAACAGATTTTCCCGCACTTTTGTTGGCGAAAATACATAATAGTCTTTGCTCGAGGTGCTGGCCGTCAATTCGACAACCGCGCGCTGCGGGCCGCTGGGCTTGCTGGTAAAGTCTTTAATGAAATCTGCCATTGGTGAAATTCCTATGCGTCAATATCTTTTGTGTGAGTCATCAAATCTACGCCACCAAGCCCGACATCTTGAATACGGGCGACAAATGCATCAGAAAAAAAACTCTTTTCAAACGCTTATCCACCCAGGCATGGTGATTGCCGATTACGTTGCGGTTCAGAGTGAATTTATCCGGGCCCGGGCCGCTGGCCGTATAATAGAGTCCATCGTAAATCCCACCGTCGGGATATTCCCTATAGGTGCCTTTCTGAACCACATTCGATTTTTCCGGGATCAGTGCCGTATCGAGCAACACACAGGTCACGAAAACATAGTAATTGCCCTCAACCGGCCCATCATCCTTGCGGCGAATTTCGAGCGGAAAAAACTGGTGCACCCCCGGTTCCATCTCCTCCAGCAGATCCTTGAACGCCTGGGAAACACCGAACTCGCCATTTATCGAAAAGAAATCCGGAAGGACTTTCCATTTTTTACCGATAACCACATCCCGCGC
>JAAETJ010000848.1 GCA_024228495.1 bacterium
ATATCTGCGTCAACCTGCGCCTGGCCAATAACCGGACGCGTCATTTCAATGGCTTTGTCAGCCGCTTCAGCCAGCGTGGTACGCTGGCGGCCACATCGGGGTGCTCAGGCCCCAGCACTTTCTCCCGAATGGCCAAGGCACGCTCAAACGGCGCTTTCGCCTCGCTGTACTTCCCGGCGTCAAGGAGTACCACCCCTTCTTGGGGTCCTTCAAACTACCAGAAATCCCATTAAGAATAACTAAGCAAGGTTTCTACCCTTTATTCTTCTTTCCTGACAGATAGATTTTTACCAGACAGGCTCTTACAAATGGTTACACGTAAGTGTTTGTATATTAATTTTATTTTTCGATCAGACCAGAAGTCTCTCTTACCAGGAACGCCATTACTTCTTGTGACAAAGCCTATATTTCCGTGCTAAGCTTTTTATTATGTCCGCAGTTAGCTATCTTGACCGTTTTCTCGATCCAGTTACGGAGGCATTTACTCCGGAGTTGGCTCGTAAAATTGCCGAACTCCATGCCGATCCAGAACTAGAGGACCACATCGGTGTTTTGCGGCGAAAGGCCAATGAAGGAACCCTTACCCCAGAAGAAGATGCAGAATATAAGGATTTCATCGAAGCCGTCGATGTGATCTCAATCATCCAAGCAAAAGCTAGACAGTACCTCGCAAACAATCCGACCTAGCATGGCCATGGCAACTCGCGAATGGGTGTGTCGCCGTGCAAGCGATCGTTGCGAGTATTGCCACCTCCCGCAAGAAGCCACACCGCTGATACCATTCCATATCGAGCATATCGTCGCCAGACAGCATGAGGGTGACGACAGTACGGATAATTTGGCGCTCGCTTGCGATCGATGTAACGCTTACAAAGGGCCTAATCTTACGACCATTGCACCAGACAGTGGCGAGATCATACCAATCTTCAATCCAAGAATAGACGCTTGGGAGAAACACTTCCGATTCGAAGGTGGAAGAATAGTAGGTTTGACGCCAACAGGTCAAGCGACGGTTCGTCTTCTGAACATGAACGCTCCACGCCGCGTTCAACTTCGGGAGATTTGGTTGCGCGAAGGTGGTACGCTATGAAATCGTATTGGCCAAAAAACTCATCCGAATAGAGATATCAACATTTGGGAGAGCATATAACCTGTGCATGGCGAATCATTAATAAGAGAGCACCAAAAACCCGGTGGATGGACGCCGATTGCTGCACGTTGATCCCAGATTCGGTTCTGTCGCAAATATTCCTCAGAAGAAAACAATTCTCATTTTGTTATTACTTCTACGCAGCTAAAGCATAGAACAATTCTGCGGGAGAGCGATCATCTCCCTTAGTTCGGGTATGGCAACGATTCTTGTCAAAATGTGCCATTTCAGCTTGCGGCCGCCAACCCGGCCTAGTGCCCTCATAGCTGTACAAAATGGCCATAAGGCCTTGTCAAGCAACCGCGCTACGACCCCCGGGCAAATGGCGGTACAGGGTAGCTGGTGATACCCCAACACGCCTGGCAATATCTTCAACAGTCAAGCCGTCGTCGCGTAACATCGCTTTTACCGCCGTCAGGTCCTTGGTGGTGAGCTTCCTTTTTCGACCAGGCTTTTTTCCACGCCGACGTGCCGCTCTCAACCCAGCCCGCGTACGTTCGCGAATCAGATTGCGTTCAAACTCGGATAATGGGTGTTTTTGCCCAATCCGCCGATTTGCTTTGGATTGGGTGGCCGATTTCGTCGGAATAGGCAGCCTACGACCAATGGCTGCATGATCTCTTAAACGAGCTGCTCGACTACCGCCGCCTGCCCGAGATCCTCGATGCGGTGGCGCAGGGTTTTAACGCCCTGTGGAAAGAGGCTGTGCGGCTGGGGCTTAAGGCGGCCGAGGCCCAGTTCGAGACGCGCCGGCGGGCATTGGAGGAGGGCAAACGCCGGGCTGAGGAACGGGTGCGGCTGGCACAAGCGGTGCGCGCTTCAGCGCTCCAGCGGGCTGATAAGTTAGACAATCAACTGGATCGTCTACGCCAGGATAAGCAGGTCGCGGACGATCATTTGGCTGCGGCAGAACAACAGCACACTAAAGATGAGGCCGAACGCAAAGCC
>JAAETJ010000849.1 GCA_024228495.1 bacterium
AAGATGGGTTCCTACATCTTCGGTCATCGCAACAAGATCCATATTATAAATCTTGAACAGACCCTACCCCTGTTCAACGATGCCATGAATTTTCTCGGCACCCTGAGTGCCAATGGCGGAAAAATCCTTTTTGTCGGCACCAAGCGCGCCGCCTGTGACACGGTTCGGGAAGAGGCAGAGCGTTGCGGTATGCCTTACGTGAACCATCGCTGGCTGGGCGGAATGTTGACCAACTTTAAGACCATCAAGCAGTCTATCAAGCGTCTGAAAGAGCTTGAAGAGATGTTCAAGGATGGCAGCATAGAGAAGCGTTTCAACAAGAAAGAGGCCCTGGTTCTGGAACGCGAAATGACCAAGCTGGATCGTAGTTTAGGCGGCATCAAGGACATGAAGGGTCTGCCGGACGCAATGTTCGTAGTTGATACCGGGCATGAAAAGATCGCAATCAGCGAAGCCAAGAAACTTGGCATCCCTGTGGTTGGAGTTGTAGATACCAACAATGATCCCATGAACATCGACTATGTAATACCTGGAA
>JAAETJ010000850.1 GCA_024228495.1 bacterium
ATGTTGGCTAGGTCCCGCAAAACTCCCGCAAAAGAAAAAGGCTCACACCGAAATATCGCTGTAAGCCTTTGATTTACTTGGTGGGCCATGAAGGATTCGAACCTTCGACCAATGGATTAAGAGTCCTCCGCACAATCCTTTTAAATCAATGACTTATAAAAATATGTTGACAACAAACACCGATTTTCTGGCCTTTTAAATCAAGAAGTTAGCGATATGTTGACAACACTGTTCTACAGCCATCGACCAGTGGACTTTTGATCCATTGGTTCAGAACCATTCCGCCCACAGTTTACTTGGTGATGACACACATGCTAAAGGTTCTGGGTGCGTTCCTAAACTTGAGAATACACTGAAATAATCCGCTGACTTTCTACCT
This sequence comes from bacterium, assembly GCA_024228495.1. Taxonomy (GTDB): domain Bacteria; phylum Pseudomonadota; class Alphaproteobacteria; order Rhizobiales; family JAKIUO01; genus JAKIUO01. The sequence goes on from JAAETJ010000850.1 coordinate 380, forward strand.
ATTGGGGGCACCGGCTTCTCGTGGTAGCTTGGCTACTAAATCCACATGTACTGGATAATCGAGCAGAAAGAATTACAGCCGGCAACGCAGGGACTGCGCCGGATACTCCGTATTGTGTTCAAAATGGAAAAAATGCTTTTTAAAGCATTTTAAATAGCTTTAAATATCTTTAAGTGCATTTTTACTTGATTTCCAATCAAATATCAACATATGCTTTTAAAGGCTCTTAAACCATTCCAATAGGCTATAAGAAGCATATGACCAGAAATAATCTGTTGAGCGCAGCGCCACCCTACCCGGTCGAACAGGCGATTAGGCGCTTGGGCGCAAATCTGCGGACAGCCCGACTGCGGCGCAACCTGACGATCGCGGAGGTCGCCGAGAAGATCGGGACAGGTCTGCGCCCCGTGGCCGATGCCGAAAAAGGCAAGCCGGGGACAGGCGTTGCTGTCTATATGGCGCTACTGTGGGCATACGATCTCCTGGAGCCGGTTTCCGCGGTGGCGGATCCGGCGAGTGATGAAGAGGGACTTATGTTGGAACTTTCCAGCGGGCGGATCCGCGCCCGTGGAAAGGATGAGCTCGACAGTGACTTCTGAGTTCGGCGCGAAAGAATGCTACGTCTACATCACGCTGCCCGGCACGACCACTTTCGTCACGGCCGGGCGGTTTGCGCTGGACACCCAACGCACCGGCGTTACAGTAGGCCGTTTCGTCTACGGCAAGAGCTATCTGGGGCGGGCTGATGCGGTACCGATCGACCCTGTTGAACTTAAGCTTGGCACCACCACCTCCCGCACGACAGCGCTCAAAGGCGTTTTTGGTGCATTGCGTGATGCCGGGCCGGATTACTGGGGCCGGCGAGTCATTGAAAAACATGCGGGCAAAGCCCAGCTGGGCGAACTTGACTACCTGCTCTTTGCGCCAGATGACCGTGCCGGCGCCCTTGGGTTCGGATTAAACCAGGAACCGCCTGCGCCCAGACGGCACTTCAACAAGACGCTCGACCTGGAAACGCTGCAAAAGCTGGCTGATGCGATCATCGCAGATGAAGACATGCCGAAAGGCGCAGATGCCGATCAGGTTGAAGACCTGATGCTGATCGGCACATCCATGGGCGGCGCAAGACCGAAAGCCGTGGTGGAGGATGAGGACGGGCTATGGATTGCA
>JAAETJ010000851.1 GCA_024228495.1 bacterium
ACCCGCTGGCTATGGCAAAACGACGCTGGTCACGGAATGGATGCATCAAAAGGATGAAGGAAAAAGGATGCAGGATGAAACAGAGTCCAATTCGTTTCATCCTTCTCAAATTACTTGGCTCTCACTAGACGAGGATGACAGTGACCCACAACAATTTTTTAACTATTTGGCGGCGGCGATACGGCCGTTAGCCAACGCCCAATCTTCACTCCCCCAACTGTTACAATCTCCACAACCCCTGCCCGCTAAAAAATTGATGGCTGCGTTTGTGAATGATGCAACCCTAGTCGCTACCCCCTTCACCCTCATTCTCGACGACTACCACGCCATCGAATCATCCGAAGTAGACGGCGCGATGGCCTTCCTGCTCGACCACATGCCACCGCAGATGACGCTCGTCATCACCAGCCGCACCGATCCCGGCTTCCCCATTTCACGGTTGCGCGTGCGCGGCCAACTGACCGAAATTCGCGCCAGCGATTTGCGCTTTTCAGAAGCAGAAGCGGCGCAGTTCCTCCAAAGAAGCATGAACCTCACCCTTTCGCCTGAGCAAATCGCCGCGCTGGAAACCCGCACCGAAGGCTGGATTGCGGGGCTGCAAATGGCAGCTCTGTCCATGCAAGGGCGTGCAGACACCACCTCTTTCATCGCTGCTTTCACCGGCAGCCATCGTTTTGTGCTGGATTACCTGCTTGAAGAGGTTATGCAGAGTCAACCCGAACATATGCGCAACTTTTTATTGCAAACCTCACTTTTCGATAGGTTAAGCGGCTCTCTGTGCGATGCTGTCACGGGGCAGCGCGATGGCAGAGCGATGTTGGAACGCTTGGAGCGTGGCAATATGTTCGTCGTTCCGCTGGATGATGAGCGTCAATGGTATCGCTATCATCACCTCTTTGCCGATGTGTTGCAAGCGCGTTTGATAGAGGAACAATCTGACCACGTACCGACTCTACATCGACGAGCCAGCACATGGTTTGAGCAAAATGGGTCGCCCCCCGATGCGATTCATCACGCGTTTGCCGCCAAGGATTTTGAACGCGCGGCAGGTCTGATTGAACTGGCATGGCCAGCAATGGACGCAAATTTCCAATCCAGCAGCTGGCTGGGATGGGCAAACAGGCTGCCAGATGATTTGGTTCGCGCCAGACCGGTACTCAGCCTGGATTACGCTTGGGCATTTTTGAATAATGGCGATCTTGAAGCCGCCAAATCCCGCCTGCAAGATGCTGAACGAGGGCTAGAAACTTCATCGGTTGCTATGGTTATCGTGGATGAAGAACAGTTTCGCTTTTTGCCCTCATCAATTGCCTCTGCCTACAGCTACGCCGCTCTCGCCCTCGGCGACATTTCCAATACTGTGGCCTACGCGCAACAAGCACTCGACCTCTTGCCTGAAAATGATTATCTCAGACGAGGGCCAGCCGCTTCGATTCTGGGACTTGCCCATTGGGCGAACGGCGAATTAGAAGCCGCCCATCGCGCTCTTGCCGAAGCGATGGCTGGTTTTGAGAAGGGAGGCAACATCATTTTTGCACTCAGCGGCACATATGGCTTGGCTGATTTAAGAATAGCGCAAGGCCAACTCCGCGAGGCGATAAGGACATATGAGCGTTCGTTGCAACTTGCGCGGGCGCAGGGCAGTCCCCCAATACCGGGAACGGCCGATCTTTATTTGGGGTTGAGTAAACTGTACCATGAGCGGGGCGATGAAGAAGCTGCCCGACAGAATCTGGAGAGAAGCGAGGCGTTGGGCGAGGCGGCGGCGTTGGCAGATTGGCCGTATCGCTTGCATCTTGCTCAGGCGCGAATGAAGCGGGTGCAAGGGGAGATGGATGACGTACTCGCTTTGCTTGATGAGGCAGAACGGCTCTATTTTAGCTCTCCCGTCCCTGATGTGCGTCCGATCTCGGCGTTAAAAACGCAGACATGGGTTGCACAAGGACGGTTGACGGAAGCTCTGGAGTGGGCGCAAGAGCGCGGTCTATCAGCTGATGGCGATCT
>JAAETJ010000852.1 GCA_024228495.1 bacterium
CAAGCTGTTGACAAAGGCTCGCCTCAAGGCGGCGTTATTTCTCCCCTTTTGGCTAACATCGTCCTTCATCAGCTTGACTTGGCTTTGACGCAGAGCAATTTCCGCTTCGTCCGGTTTGCCGACGATTTCCTCGTCTTTTGTTCTTCTCTTCCCCTAGCTCATCAAGCTCTGGCTTTTGTCGATGCTTTCTTGCAGAACCATCTTTCCCTACTCCTTTCCCCCGCCAAAACCAAGGTCACTACCTTTTTCAAGGGTTTTGAGTTTCTTGGCTTTCGCTTTTCTGCTAGTTACGTTTCTATCCGACAGAAGTCTTTGGTCAAACTCAAAGACAACATCCGTTCCCTCACCATCCGCTCCCACAATTTTGGCCCCGCCACCATTCAACTGGTCAACCGCATCATTGCCGGTTTTGCCCATTACTTTGACACCCCCTTTTCTGATGTTAAGACACAGCTCCATCGCCTTGACCAATGGCTCCGTAAGCGTCTGCGTTGTATGAAATTCAAACGCATCTCTCGCTTCGATAATCGCCGCTTCCTCATCAAACACCTGCAACGCCTTGGTCTTCGCTCTTTTTCTGACTTTGTGGAACAATCTTGATTGTTTTCCTCCTTCGAGGCAATTTGCTGGACACCGCCCAGTACGGGAAAGCCGTATGCTGGTCAATATG
>JAAETJ010000853.1 GCA_024228495.1 bacterium
GTCCTGCGTGGTTGAGCCCGGCGGTATAGGCACGCACAATCTCGCCGACAGCGCTATGTATTAACTCATTTTTACTGCTGTCGTCGAGGTAGATGGTGCCCACGGCCTGTTCATATTTGCCGAATTCCCCTTCAATAACAGCCTTATTCTCAGGCCGCTTTTGGGTGGCCGGGATCATCGTTGTTGTCTTTTCAATATGTTCGCGCAACCTCTGATCATCATGAATCGGCTTGTTATCATGAATCAGGGCCTGCGGCGCCCGGCCAACAAAAGCACAACTGCTCTCAAAGGCATCCCGTACACCATCAGCGCATTCCGTTTCAGTCACAACTACCGCCGTATGGCAAGCGGTCGCCTGATCTACCATCCCTTGCCAATTAAAGCTCCGCTCTTGACCGCTGGCTGTAAATTGCACTTTCACCGTCTTGCCATCTGTCACCAGAATATTACCGGGTTGACATCGTGTCGTGGAGCCCCGGTAGCGAGGGGCCTTTGCCGAGCGCACCGGCAACATCCCACAAATGACCAAAACCTTACGAATTGGAGTTGGTCCCAGCCTCATACGAACTGTTTCGTATTTGAAAAAGTCCCGGATACCCCCTTGCCAGGTTGCGAAATCATCGACAATGCGTCGAAAATCTGCACTTGCCGAAA
>JAAETJ010000854.1 GCA_024228495.1 bacterium
AAAAATAGTGCTTTGATAATTTTGTTTAAAATCACTTGACGAAAAGTTTTTCAAAGCCTATCTGCCGCAGCGGGACACCCCTCCCCAACGAGGGGCAACTATCTGTGAGGGTAGCTATTGTGAGCACATTACCAAGGCCCGGGCAACGCCCGGTCGATATTCGGTTTTCGTCCGGCCCATGCACGAAAAGACCGGGCTGGTCACTGGAAAACCTTAAAGACGCTACCATCGGGCGGTCTCATCGCTCAAAGACCGGTAAAAGCAAACTGAAATCAGCCATCGATTTGACGCGGGAAATACTGAAAATTCCTGACGATTATCGTATCGCTATTGTACCGGCCTCTGACACAGGTGCCGTAGAGATGGCGCTTTGGAGCCTTCTGGGCGAACGTGGTGTCGATATGGTTGCATGGGAGAGTTTCGGCGCCGGCTGGGTCAGCGATGTCTGCAATCAGTTGAAACTTGATGATGTACGCAAAATTGATGCACCTTATGGCGAGTTGCCGGATTTACACCGAATAGATTTTAACCGTGATGTGGTCTTCACCTGGAATGGCACGACATCCGGGGTGCGGGTACCCAATGGTGAATTCATTCCTGATGATCGCCAGGGCCTGACAATTTGTGACGCGACTTCCGCTGTATTTGCCCAGGAAATGGCATTTGACAAACTGGATGTTGTAACATTTTCCTGGCAAAAGGTGCTAGGTGGCGAAGCCGCCCATGGAATGCTGATCGTGTC
>JAAETJ010000855.1 GCA_024228495.1 bacterium
GCCGTTGGCCGGAAGTTGACGCTGCAGTTTTCGTGAGGGACTAAAAGGAAAGGATCATGCCAACACTACCCTTTAAAAACAGCCTGAAAGCGATTGCAGATCGTGAGCTGGGCTTTGCCAATGAAAATATCAATCAAAGGGGTTCAATCAAGTGTATCTGGCCCGAATGGCGCTAACTTAAGGGTGATTTGCATGTGACCCCTTTGATCTGATCGGTGATAGTTATCGAAGGCAAAGGATGCCATATATTGCAGAACACGGGAGCCAATCTCTCAAAGCGTTGGCAAGCACCTTACTGCATTTCCCGCTCCATCTAATACAAGCCTTCATATAACTCCTTACTCGCATTGCTTTTATCAGCAAAATTTAGGACTTACACCTGCCTCGGTTGCTCTGGCTTGGCTACAGAGGGTATAATCCGTTTCAGCCCCTTGGTGATCTCGGATTCCCGCTTGCGAATTTTGGTAGCATCATAATTGGCTTGCATCCGTAGCCAGTTATCAGCCGTGGAACCAAAAACAGCTTCCAGCCTCACCGCCATTTCGGGCGACA
>JAAETJ010000856.1 GCA_024228495.1 bacterium
TCCATATCAAAGCCTCTGGTTTTGAGATTGGCAAACAGGGTCTCAATCGTCCAGCGTTGCCGGTAAAGCGCTAACGCGCGTGCTGGATGCGAAGAACATGCCAGTGCCAGCAACTCACCTGATTTGAGCCGCATGATGACAATACGCAACGGCGGGCCGTCTTTGAGATGGCAAGCACCTTTCAGCCTCATGGACTGGCCTGGCTTCAAGCGATGGGCAATGCGAGTGATCGGCCATGTGGCATAGCCGTCACGGGCGACAAACTGGTTTTCACGCAGACGCAGTACGAAATATACATTGTTTTTAGCTAGATAAGCCATCCAATTGACCTGTCCCATTATGAGGGCCACCAACAAATTCACGATCTCCCATCAGCATAGTGACTTTCATATCGGGGAAAGTTGCCCGTAAACGATCCAGCAATTGGGTGCGAACCTGCGTCGATGAGTTGCCCTTGTTTGGCAGTAGTGTCCACATCAATGGAATGGCGACACCATTCCAGACAACAGCAATCATCAAGATATTGATGCTCACCCTGCCAAA
>JAAETJ010000857.1 GCA_024228495.1 bacterium
ATCAGCGCAATGTTCAGCGGATATTTCATCGAATCAGGGGGAGCGGTGATGCCGGCAGTAGAAGCATTTTTGAGACAAGAAGTAGAAGATGAAAAAGAACGAGCGGCCCGAAGTCGGCGAGCGGCAAAAGCCCTGACCTATGGCAGCTACAATTTGAAAGAACTGATAGACAAATTGCGAGAAATAGTGGAGGGAGAAGGGGTATGGCAACCAATTATAGTCCAAGGGTATCGGGTAGCGTCGGTGGATATGACCGCGTATCGGCGAGCGGCAGTCGAAAAACTGGCAAGCAAGGCGTATTTTTCAGATACAAATCGAGCGGTGCCAGCCGTGCCAATAGGAATGATAGCGACGGCCGGAGAAGTTAATGGACAAAAGGTGGCCTTGTTGAAAAATGCCGTCGTTACAGATGTGAAAACGAACGATAGTGAGGCGGACAAAAAGGAGTTGTACCGAATGGTGGCGGCAGGCTTGGCGAAAGATGAAATAAGTGTATTTGATGCGGGTTTCAAGCTGGTGGAGGCAATTCAAGCAGGTATCAAACAGTGTGTAATTCGTTTAGCGACGAATTGCACTTTTGGGAAAACGCCGGGAGAAATTCCGGAACGCACCTCAACAAAGGGGCGGATACCAACTCAGTACAAAGCTGAAATAGTACGTCCCTTGGAACGTACCCATGGTGAAAACACGATCCCTGCGGACCCGGCAGACGAAATCTGCACCATAACAGATGAGACCGGCCAAGAACTGGAGGTCCATATTTGGAATAAGGTCTATTTTCTGGAGCGGCACTTAAAAAAGGTGGCGAAGAGTAAAAAGGAGGATTTGCGACAGATGCCACTCAAGGTCATGGCAATTTATCACCCTGCTTATGATCATCCCTTGTTAATTGGAACCCCCGTTCTGACGCTGGAACCTGTCGCTGGTTACACAATTTATGGGCTGCGTTGGCCGGTTGAGGGGCTACCACAAACTGGAAAATATATCTTATCTGGCGGGGGCGGGACACATTACGTTCACCATCCAACGGCGATGCAACGCTTACCCACTCTTTCGCTTATCTTTGGCTCATTGCTGAAATATGTGGCCGCAACATTGCCTCCATTCCGCACTGGATTTTGGGATCGGCAGCCTAAACCCACTTATGGCCGCTTGTTAAGGCATTTAAAAAAAGTTGGTATCTCATTATCTGACCAACTTTTCAAAAAGGCATCAGTCACCGCCCATTTGCCTGTTGGTTATGAGGCCATACGGTTAGCAATGGCTTGATTTTGGGAAAATAAGGCACCAAACGGTGTTTTTATCCATCCAGATCAAGAAAATTAAATATTTTGGAACTCCACAATCCCACGTGGTGTTTTTTACATTCTAGCTTTAGGGAAAACTAAAGAAGTTTTAAAATCTCGTTCCTAACCCTGTCAATCGTTTGAACTCAAGCGGTATTTTATCAAAATTTTGCTATTTCAATGATAACTGATAGAATTGAGGCGGAATGTTACGTAATGTAAAGTTATACCCCTCCCAATCAACCTTTCGCATCACTAAATAAACTAACCTGGTATTTTGGTTTCTAATTTTTTTTATATTCTATTTAATCACTCAAAGAGGAGAGATATTATGTCTACTAAAAAAAGTTACTATTTCATTACTCGTCGAGATTTTATCAAAGGCGCAGGCGTTATGGGGGCCGGACTGGCTGCTTCACCACTGTTAAGTGCGTGTGGGGCCGGTGGTGGTGCATCGTCGGGGCCAGTTAAAATTGGTATCTTGCTGCCATATTCAGACATTTACGCAGTTCTTGGGGAGAGCATCACCGCTGGAATAGAGATGTACCTTGACGAAGTTAAGAATGAGGCTGGTGGTCGAAAGATTGAATTAATTAAAGAAAATACCGAAATGACACCGCCTATAGCTCAACAAAAAGCCACTAAGCTGGTAGAGCAAGACAAGGTGGATTTTGTTGCCGGAGTGGTTAGTTCTGGGGTACTCATGGGCACACGCGATTATTTTCACGACAATAAGAAGCTGCTTATATGTGCCAATGCCGGGGCTAACGCAATCAGCCGAGGGGCCAAAACACCCTATATCTGGCGTGCTTCATTCAGTAACTGGCAACCAAATTGGCCCCTGGGCACCTGGGCTTATGAAAATGTGGCTAAGGAAGCATTCATTAGCGTACCTGATTATGGGGCCGGCCACAATATGGCCGATGCTTTTGCCAATAGTTTTGAAGCTGCTGGAGGCACGGTGCTAGGTAAACAGCTTACCCCGTTTCCACAAATGGGCGACCCGGCCCCATTTATTGGCGACATCCAGAACGCTGAGCCACCGATGGTATTTTGCTTCTACAGCGGCGGCGCGGCGGTAACATTTGTTAAAGCCTACGGTGAGTTTGGCTTGAGTGGCAATATCCCTCTGGTTTGTGCCGGCTTTACTGTTGAAGAGGATGTACTACCGGCTCAGGGTGATGCTGCGCTTGGCGTTCATAGTGGTCTCCATTGGGCTTTACAGCTTGATAACGCAGAAAACAAAAAATTTACGGCTGCTTACAAAGACAAAACCACTAAAGATGCCAACGTCTTCGCCTTGCAAGGTTACGACACCGGGCGAGTAATAGTTGAAATGCTTAACTCCGTGCAGGGTGATACCAGCGACGTCGATAAGATGGTCGAGGCGATGGGCGGTATCAGCTTTGATAGTCCCCGTGGCCCCTTCAAAATGGATGCTAAATCTCAGAATCCAGAACAACATATTTACGTGCGCCAAGTTCAAGACGTGGGTGGAGAACTGCACAATGTTGTCCTTGAAGACCTGGGAGCATTTGCCGATCCGAGTGATAATTCTTTAGGATAAAAAGATTAGGGATTGGGGATTGGAGATTGGGGATTGGGAGATTGTAGCCTAAGCTAATGCGGCATAATCCCCTAATCACCCAATCTCCTTAAATGAAGTAGCTTTCCCAAATGGGACAGTTATTTAATCCCTGTTCCTAAGTACATAATCTCCCAATCTCTTTATCCCCACCCTAAAAACTTATGGAAAACTTTATTATCCAACTTCTTAACGGGTTGGTGGCCAGTATGTTGCTCTTTATTATGGCGGCTGGCCTCTCTCTTATATTTGGGCAGATGAATGTTATCAATCTGGCCCACGGTGCCTTTTACCTGCTGGGTGGTTACATTGGCCTCAGTGTGGTCCGCCGCTTTGATAATTTTTGGCTGGCCCTGATTATAGCCCCTCTTATTGTGGGGGGCTTGGGTGTCATCATTGAATACCTCTTTTTACGCCGCCTGTACGGCACCCACCGCCATCTGGATCAGGTGCTGTTCACCTTTGGTCTGGCTCTGGTTGCCTCAGATTTAATCCAATGGAACTGGGGAGCTTACGTTGAATCCGTGGCCCCACCGACCCTCCTGGCGGGACACATCCCCGTTTTTTCCCTGACCTTTCCGATCTACCGCTTATCACTGATTGGCTTTGGCTTGCTGTTGGCTCTGGCCTTGTGGCTCTTTTTAGAGCGAACTCGCCTGGGGGCCATTGTGCGGGCCGGGGTGTCCGATGCCCAAATGGTCAGTGGTTTGGGTATCAATATTCATCTGGTGTTTGCCGGTATATTTGCTTTAGGCACAGCTCTGGCAGCTCTGGCCGGTGTGGTTGGCTCTCCCATAAGGCCCCTATACCCCGGCCTGGATTTTGAGATTCTCATTCTCACCCTGGTGGTGGTGGTGGTCGGTGGCTTAGGCTCGCTGCAGGGGGCCTTTTTTGGCAGTTTATTGATTGGTATGGCCGATACCTTTGGCAAAGCCTACTTGCCAGAGTTCTCCCTCTTTCTCATCTTTGCCGTTATGGCCGTAGTCTTACTCATCCGGCCGGCTGGTTTGTTTGGCCTTAAGGAGAATGGTCAATGACTTCACTAACCGAACAGATGGGCCTATCAACCTGGCTGGGCCAAAAACGGGTCAAATTGGGCTTGATAATTATGGCTGTCATTTTGGCCCTCATTTACCCTTATGTCTCATCGCTCTATTTTTTAAGTTTGGCCATTGAAGTTTTTATTTTTGCCATCTTTGCGATGAGCCTTGATCTGTTATTGGGCTATACCGGCCTGGCCTCTTTTGGACACGCCGCTTTTTTGGGCCTGGGCGGCTACATTCTGGGCTACATCAGTAGCCGCAGTGATTTAGCCCTAAACCTGACCAGCAACATCCTTATTACCCTGCCCCTGGTCATTATTGGCACAGCACTGATCGCCTTTATTATTGGCTTTTTTGCCCTGCGCACCTCTGGCATCTACTTTTTGATGGTCACTCTGGCCTTTGCCCAAATGCTCTTTAGCATTGCTATCCGCTGGTCTGGCATTACCGGCGGCTCCGATGGTCTGGCTGGCGTAGCCCGTCCGGTGATTGGTCTGGGCTCATTTAGCTACGAGTTCAGCTCTCGCCCCAGCTTTTACTATCTGGTACTCTTCTTCTTTTTACTCTCCTGGTGGTTGCTACGCCGTATCGTTAACAGCCCCTTTGGCTGGACCCTGCGCGGCATCCGCGAGAATGAACAACGGATGAAAGCTCTGGGCTACAACACCTTTCGCTTTAAGATGGCCGCCTTTGTCATCGCCGGGACCTTTGCCGGGTTATCGGGCATGCTGTTGGTGCAATTTTTTCGACACGCTGCCCCCGGCAATCTGTACTGGACGATGTCTGGACAGGTCATAGTCATGCTGATTGTCGGCGGCACCGGCACCCTCATTGGCCCCATCTTAGGGGCGATGGTGATTCGACTATTTCCTCTGTTTGTTAGCTCCTATACCGAGCGTTGGGAGTTGCTATTGGGCTTGCTCTTTATCTTATTTGTGCTGTTTGCCCCCAAAGGCATTATGGGCTTTTTAGGGGTCAAACCCAGCACCTTACTTACCCAGGAAAAGAGGCCATCCGGATGAGCCTCTTAACCGTCACTAACCTAACCAAACATTTTGGTGGCTTGGCGGCCCTGGCTAGTGTCTCGATGACGGTTGAAGTCGGTGAGCGGCGGGCTATCATCGGGCCAAATGGAGCCGGGAAAAGCACCTTTTTCAACCTGATTGCCGGTGAGCTGCTACCCACCTCGGGGCAGGTGCAGTTAGAGGGACAAGACATCACCAAACTGCCCGTTAATGAGCGAGCTAATTTGGGGTTGGGCCATACCTTTCAACGCAACAATCTCTTTTTGGGCCTGACCACCTTTGAAAATGTCTATCTGGCCGTACAGCATCATCAGGGCATCACCAAAAATATCTTTAAACCTGCTGGACAGTTCAGCCAGGTCACGGCCCAAACCACCGAGATTCTACAGCGGGTGGGCCTGCTTGAGCAACAGCATGAGGTGGTCAGCACTCTGGCTTATGGGCAACAACGAGCCCTGGAAGTGGCCCTGGCCCTGGCCACCGAGCCAAAGGTGCTGCTTTTAGATGAACCCACCGCCGGTATGTCGCCCGCCGAAACCACCGAGATGGCCCAACTGATTGAGAATCTACCACATTCACTGACTATGATGATTGTTGAACACGATATGGATGTGGTCTTTAGTCTGGCCAATAAAATCACCGTATTACACTACGGTCAAAAAATCAGCAACGGCACCCCCGCCCAGGTTCGCGCAGATCCAATAGTGCAGGAAATTTATCTGGGGGCGGGATATAATGAGAATGTATCAAAATAAAGGAGATTAGGGCTTAGGAGATTGGGGATTAAGAGACTGGGGATTTAGTTAATAACAATCTCCCAATCTCCTAAGCCCCCAATCTCCAATCTCTCCCTATGCTCACCGTAAACAACATCCACACCTACTACGGCGAAAGCCACATATTACAGGGCCTCTCGCTGCAAGTTAATCAGGGCGAGGCCGTATCTTTGCTGGGCCGGAATGGGGTGGGCAAAACCACCACTATACAATCGATTATTGGCTTTAACTCGCCGCGCCAGGGGCAAATCCTGCTCCACAACACCGAACTTAGGGCCTTGCCTCCGCACAAAATTGCCCGGCTGGGTGTAGGGCTGGTTCCCCAAGGCCGAGGTATCTTCCCCACCCTGACTGTGCAGGAAAATATCACCCTGGCTGCTCGTGGCCAAAGTGACAGCAACAACAGTTGGACCTTTGAGCGTGTTCTACAAACCTTCCCGGCTTTAGCACAGCGACTAAAAAATCTCGGCTCGCAACTGAGCGGTGGTGAGCAGCAGATGCTGGCCATTGCACGGGCCTTAATGACCAACCCTGCGCTATTGCTACTGGATGAACCCTCGGAAGGGTTAGCTCCTTTGATTGTGGAGGAAATTGGCCGGATTGTGGCCCAGCTTAAAGAGCAGGGGCTATCGATCTTACTGGTGGAGCAAAATCTCAACCTGGCCTTGGGCGTGGCCGACCGCGTTTATGTGATGAGCAAGGGCAAAACTGTCTTTGCAGGCACCCCCGCCGAACTACAAGAAAAAGGGGCTGTTATGCAACGCTA
>JAAETJ010000858.1 GCA_024228495.1 bacterium
ATGATGGAAAATACCGGCAACACCCGGGATGCCAAGCGCTTCTTCAACATTTATCTTTTTGATTTTTCCGTGGGCGATGGTGCTGAAAACCAGTTTGGTGTGCAGCAGACCGGCGATTTTCATATCTGCCGCAAAGGCCAGCTGACCACTGGCTTTTTCATAACCATCCAGTATTGGCAGCGGGCTGGCAATATGTTTCATGTCATCTCTCTTGAACAGCCGGGAAGACTGAATTCTCTACCAAAAAGGTTTTGCAGCACATCAAGGCCCAGACCCATCACCGCCTGCCGCTTGTAGGCTTGAGAATGCCGGCCCGGGATTGCCGTATCCACAGCACTGGTCAGGGCCCTCAGGAAATCATCGGCAAACATTTGATCCACTTTTCTGCCCCGAAGTTCCTGCTCAACGCTTTTTAACCGTAGCGGCACTGGTCCGATGGCGCCTGCGACAATGCGGATATCTTTGGTAAAGCTGGTTTCGGTCTGATAATCAGCAAGTACCGTCAGATTC
>JAAETJ010000859.1 GCA_024228495.1 bacterium
ACGGCCGATTTTGATGAAAAAGGCTTTGATTTGTCTGCTTGGATTTTCGACCGTGCGGCTTCCTCTGCGGTTTTCACGCTGCTTTGGGGATGAGCTTCGCCAGTTTTCTGAGGTTTTGTGCTGTTGCTGCGAGGTGGAATTCGTCTTTGGCTCCGTTTGGTCCTCGTAGGCGCAATCGGTCGAGCTTCATGATGCGTTTGAGATGCGCGAACAACATTTCAACCTTTTTTCTTCGTCGCATTGAATCGACATAAGCATCTGTCGTTGCGATCTCGCGGGCCAGATCACGGGCGCCTTCGTAAATGTGACGTGCGATTTTACGGGTTGGTTGGTTCGGTGTGCATTGAGGTTTCAAAGCGCAAACCGAGCAATCAGCCGTGCGGGCGTAGTAGCGCATGAACCCATCTTTGCTGACACCAGATCTCGGTTTGGCCATCTTGCGCCAGTATTTCTTGAGTGGCTTACCGTCAGGACACGTATACTCGTTGGTGTCATGATCGTAGCTGAATGCCGAATTGGGAAAGGCACCATCCAGGCGCTTCGATCGATCGAAGACTGGGATATGTGGCAGGATGCCTTCTTCGTTTACGAGCCAGTTGAGGTTCTCAGCTGCACCGTAAGCCGTGTCTGCTACGAGTACTTCTGGATAGAGACCGAACGTGTCACGCGTTCGGGCGATCATCGTACGTGTTGCACCAATCTCAGCCTGTCGGATTGCGCGGCTGGCCTCCACATCAACGATGATCGCATTGTCTGTATCAATCAGATAGTTGGTGGCATAGGCAAAGAAGGCTGGGCCTTTCATGGCTCCGGTCCATTGAGAGGCCGGATCACTGTGGGATGTAAACTTTGGTTTGACCTCGCTGGCGGCACCAAAAGCTGCGTCATCCAGTACCTCCAGATACTCCTTCACAGCCCGTGGCACCGCATTCGGATCAAGACTGTCATAATTCCATTGTTCTTTCGGGGTTGAGTTTTGCTTGTTGGCATCGGCACGGATGATACTGGCGTCGGTTGCAAATATCTCGCCTCCAACCACACCTTCTTTGATGCACCGGGAAACGACAGTTTCAAACAATTGCCGCAACAAATCGCTTTCACGAAACCGGCCGTGTCGGGTTTTTGAAAAAGTGGATTGATCAGGAACTGGACCGCCCAAATCAAGGCGACAGAACCAGCGATAAGCAAGGTTCACATGGACCTCATCACACAACCGTCGCTCAGATCGGATGCCCATGATGTATCCGATCAACAACATGCGGATCATCAGTTCCGGATCAATCGAGGGCCGACCAATATCACTGTAAAAGGGCCGCAGGTGCGAACGCATATCAGATAGGTCAACAAACCGGTCGATTGACCGCAATAGATGATCAGAAGGCACATGATCTTCGAGGTTGAACTCGTAAAACAGTGCCGCCTGAAATTCCTGACGTGGTCCTAGCATCGCATCAATCTCCCAAATCACTCAGAAAACTGAATCAGTTAATAATGACTACTTCAAAACCGCCTTTTTCATCAAAATCAGCCTATTTAAGTCCTTGAACTCGTGTCGCGATTTGATGAGTAAACAATCGTTGTGACGTCCACTGATGACGCGGAACGGATCTCCGCTGGGTGACGTTAAAAGAAAGGCGGGAGAAACTGCCTTGCATCGAACGGGTGCATCAAAAAATACTCACCTGGGAATTTGGAGCAATTTGCCCAGTCAAGGTGACGCAACATCTATTGCTGCTTCTATCGTATCTAGGGCTTGTTCCATCTGGGATTGAGAAGTAACCAATGAAGGATAAAGGGTCAGAACTGAACCCATGGATATTTTGAAACTCAGGCCATTTTCCAGGCAACGATAAAAAACCTCTTCGGCAAGATCTGTTGCAGGTTCTTTGCTTTCCCGGTCCTGAACCAAATCAATTCCCATTAGAAATCCTCGTCCGCGAACATCTCCGATGCTCGTATGTCGATCCATCATATCGTTCATGCGTTCCAACGCCCATTTACCTACGATTGCCGCGTTTTCAACCAACCCTTCTTTTTCGATAATCTCAATGGTGGTGAGCGCAGCCCGGCATGTGACAGGATTTTTTTCATGAGTGTAGTGGCCAACAGCATAGTCACCGCAAACATCAAGGTTAGAGCGACAGACCGTAGCGGCAATGGGCAAGATTCCACCCCCTAAAGCTTTCCCAATCACTAGAATATCAGGCACGACGTCATCGTGATCGCACGCAAACATTTGACCAGTTTTACCTAGGCCTGTAGGGATTTCATCGAAAATCAGAAGTGCCCCAGCTTCATTGCACGCATGCCTGACCTGTTTCCAGAAACCTTTGGGTGGAAGGTAAGGGACGGCGCGGTTTGGTTCGGCTATTACCGCTGCAACATCTCCTTCTTTTTGAAGCGTGAAACGGATCAGGTTTGCAACAACATCACCGACCTCCTCATCCCGAGGCGTTTCCCGCGAATGGTCGATCCCAAACGGATTGCGATAAGCATCAAAAGAGGGAACGTGCTCGGTACCGGTTAGCAATGGACCAATACGCCCCATTCTAAACAGCTGCTCGCCACCCACGCTAGAAGCACCAAAACCGGCCCCGTGAAAAGAATCCCAAAAAGAAAGGGTTTTAAATCGGCCAGTGGCAATGCGAGCGATCTTCAGTGCGGTTTCTACGGCATCAGACCCACCGGTTGTAAAGAGAACCTTGTTCAAATTACCCGGTACTATCCCGACGATTTTCTCGGCCAATTCAGTAGCAACATCACAACAAAACCGTCGCGGTGCAAAGGGCAACTCATTCATTTGCTGGGTTATGGCCGCTTTCAGTTCAGGGTGCCCGTAACCAATGTGGTGCACATTGTTGCCATGGAAATCCATGTAACGACGCCCGTCATAGTCTTCCAGCCAGATCCCTTCGGCTTTTTTGATGGCACTCATGCAGGGAGATGAAACGGACTGATGAATAAAACTATTTGCATCTCGAGAGACGGCTTCTTGGGTTTTTGACCCAAGCAGAGAATTCCAGCGTGACCTCCGCTGGCTGAGATTACTTTCGCCTTCTGAGACGTTAGGGGAATGTATCTGGGTCTCCAGGTCGATTGGATTCATTGTTATACCTCTGGCTTATTCTGCCGTGAAAATCAGTTCGCATACTGTACCTTTGATGTGTTCCTCAGTCCATTTCGCTTGTAAAGAAAAACACAAGCTAATAGCGGAGTAATCAGCTTCAACTCGTGTCTCTCAATGGCGAAATTGCTCGAACATGTTGAAACTCGAAGGAGAAAAAATGAGCAAATCCGCAATCGCTGACAATCTAAAATTGATGTCAGTTAACAGACTCGTCAATCGTGTCGTAAACTCGACAATAATTCAAATCGAAAACGGTAGTTTGTCCACGTTGCTGCCTTTTGGATGGCAATATTACAGCCAACCGTCAATGGCCGCTTGAGAGAAAATCAGTCTTGAAATTGCTTTAACGACCCTTCGCAACGGGCCGTGAATACTGATCGCTTGTTGGAGCGCGCCCGGCCCCGAGGGTGGCCGCGGTGCCATCCGCACCGCATCAAAACGTCCACGGACCAGCCAGCCGCACTGTTCCAACGCTCCGCGCTCACGGCTTGACAGGGGCCGAACACCTGATGTTCAATTG